>DIAZ01000176.1:8300-18395 GCA_002415925.1 Dietzia sp. UBA5065
GTGTACATGCCGCCGCACGCACCCTCGCCCGGGCAGATGGCCCGCTCGATCGTGTCGACGTCCTCCCGGCTCATGAGACCGCGGGCGCACGCCCCGACCGCCTCGAACGCGTCGATGATGGTGACCTGCTTCTCCGTGCCGTCGGAGAGCCTGGCGAAGCCGGGCAGCGTCGAACCGGCGTAGAGGAACACGCTCGCCAGGTCCAGGCGGGCGGCGGCCATGAGCATGCCGGGCAACGACTTGTCGCAGCCCGCCAGGAGCACGGACCCGTCCAGGCGCTCGGCGCTCATCACGGTCTCCACGCTGTCGGCGATCACCTCGCGGGACACCAGCGAGAAGTGCATCCCCTCGTGGCCCATCGAGATGCCGTCGGAGACCGAGATCGTCCCGAACTCCAGCGGGTATCCCCCGCCCGCGTGGACGCCCTCCTTGACGACCTTGGCCAGGCGGTCGAGCGACAGGTTGCACGGGGTGATCTCGTTCCAGGACGAGGCCACTCCGATCTGCGGCTTCACCCAGTCGTCGTCGCCCATCCCCACCGCTCGGAGCATCCCGCGCGCGGCGGTCTTCTCCAGCCCGTCGGTGACGTCGCGGCTGCGCGGCTTGATGTCGACGCCCTCGGCGGCGGGGGTCTCGGTCTGATCGGGATCGGTCATGGAGCCAGCCTAGGCACTCGGCGTCCACCCGGCGTCGGTCACCCGGTGCCGTTCCTCGCGAGGTCGTATCGACGCAGCGCCTCCATCCGCTCCTCCGCGTGGTCCACCACACGCTCGGGGTACCCGTGGCGGTATCCGTCGGGGGCCCGCCACGGCTCGTGGGCCGCCGCGCCCGCCAGGTGGGCGAGCTCGGGGATCCACCGCCTCACGTACTCCCCGTCGGGGTCGAACTTGCGACCCTGGGTGATGGGGTTGAACACCCGGAAGTAGGGCGAGGCGTCGGTCCCGGTCCCCGCCACCCACTGCCACCCGTGACTGTTGGAGGCGATGTCGCCGTCGACGAGCTGATCGAGGAAGAACCGCGCCCCGACGGGCCACCACACGTGCAGGTCCTTGACCAGGAAGCTCGCGGTGACCATCCGCACCCGGTTGTGCATCCAGCCCTCGGCGCGTAGCTGCCTCATCCCCGCGTCGACGAACGGGTACCCCGTCAGCCCCTGCCGCCACGCCTCGACGAGGAGGTCGACCTCCGGGCCGTCGTCGTAGGGCATGCCCGCCAGCGCGCCCCGCAGATCCCGCCACGCCGACCGGGGCCAGTGCCAGAGGATGTCCGCGTAGAACTCCCGCCAGGCCAGTTCGGAGGTGAAGACGCGCGCGCCCTCGCCGAGGGCCTCGGGGTGCGCGGCGAGGTCGGCGAGGATCGTGCGCGGATGGATCTCGCCGTACTTCAGGTGCGCGGACAGCCGACTGGTGGTGTCGAGGTCCGGGCGGTCCCGCTGGTCCGCGTAGGAGGCCAGGTCGTCGCGGAGGAAATCCCGCCACCGCGCCAGGGCGGCCTTCTCCCCCGCCCCGCCCCCACCCCCGGGACCGGCGGACCCGGACGGCTCGGTGTCGGACGTCGCGGTGTCGGACGTCGCGGTGGCCCACGCCACGGCGGCGGGCCGCTCCCCGGGCGCGGGCCAGCCGTGCTCGCGCCACGCCCTGGCGAAGGGGGTGAACACCTTGTAGGGCTCCCCGGTGCGGTTGACGATCCGTCCCGGTCCGACGGCATAGGGCGATCCGGTCTCGACCAGACTCCGACCGTCGCGCCGGAGCCCGGCGCGCACCCGCTCGTCCCGCCGCCGACCGTACGGGGTGGATTCGCGGGCCACGTGGACCTCCCGGGCGTCCACCTCGGCGGCCAGCCCGGTGATCACGTCGGCGGGGTCGCCGGTGCGGACGACCAGGGCTCCACCGGTGTCGGCGGACAACGCGGCGAGCGAGGCCTCGAGCCGGTCCACCCGCCTGCCCCCGCGCGTGAGCAGGACCGGGTCGCGGACGAAGACCGGCAGGACCTCGTCCGAGGCCTCGACGGCGGCCAGCAGCGCGGGGTTGTCGGTCAGCCGCAGGTCGCGGCGAAACCACAGGATCGAGATGCTCACGTGACTCCAGACCGATGGGTCGCGGGGACCCCGGTGCGATCCGCCGCCGTGGACCCGAGTGTGGCAGAACCCCCGGCCGCCCGTCGGCCCGCGGGTCCAGTAACCTCTCGCTCATCACCCGAGCGAGAGGCCGTTCGTGACCACCACCCTCCTGGCCGCCGAGGCGACGTCGACCGAGCTCGTGTCCCTGTTCTGGATCGTCCTGGCGGTCTGGGCGGCCCCGCTGCTGTCCGGCATGACGCGCTCCCTCGTCCCGGGCGTTGTCCTGCTCCTGGCCGGCGGCATGCTGATCGGCCCCAACGGGCTCGGGTTGGCCGTGGAGACCGGCGGGGTCGCCATGCTGTCCGAGCTCGGGCTGGGGATGCTCTTCCTCCTGGCCGGGTTCGAGCTGGAGGTCTCGACCCTGACCGGGCGCGGTGGGCGTCGCGCGGCGGGGACCTGGGCCGCCAGTCTGGTCCTGGCGGCCGGGGTGGGCTGGCTGGTGTCGGGGCGCTGGGAGACGGCCGTCGCGATCGGGCTCCTGCTCACCTCCACCGCCATCGGGACCCTCCTGCCGATCCTCAAGGGCGCTGGCCAGGACGGCACCCCGGTGGGCCGCGCGATCCTCACCCACGGAGCGGTCGGCGAGCTGGGACCGATCCTGGTCATGGCGGTCCTGCTCAGCACCCGCAGCATCTCCTCGTCGATCGTGGCCGTCGGGCTGTTCCTCGTCGCCGCCCTGGTCATCCTCGCGGTGCCGTCCCGCCTGCTCCACGTCCCCGCGCTCGGCCGGGCGCTCGTCCGGGGGACCACCTCGACCGGCCAGCTGGCCATGCGCACGGTGATGCTGCTCCTGGCCACCATGATGGTCGTGGCCACGGTGTTCGGCCTGGACGTGGTGCTCGGGGCGTTCGCCGCCGGGATGATCCTGCGCCACCTGGTCGACGCCCTGGACATGAACAGACGGACCGGGCGCGAGGACTCCGGCCGCGACCTCTCGGGGGTCCTCGTGGGTCAGCTCGAGACCGTCGGCTACACCCTGTTCATCCCGGTGTTCTTCGTGGTGTCGGGAATGGGCATCGACCTCCGGGCCGTCGCCGACACCCCGTGGATCCTCGTGGCGGCGGTGGCGAGCATGCTCGTCATCCGGGGTGGCGGGGTGTGGCTGAGTGAGACCGTCACCGCCGCCAGCCCCGGGCTGTCCACGCCGCGCGACCGCGCGCGGGTGGGGCTGTACGCCGCAACCGGCCTGCCGATCATCGTCGCCGTCACCGGGGTCGCCGTGGACAACGGCCTGATGAAGGACGAGATCTCCATGGTGCTGGTGGCCGCCGGCGCGGTGACCGTCCTGCTCTTCCCACTCCTGGCCGAACTCGTGCGGCAGGGTCCGGCGCCCGACCGGACGCCCGGCCGGAGGGCGGAACCGGCCGCGTAGGCTCACCAGAACGCGACGACGAGAAGAGGTCTCGGTGAAGCTCACCATCATCGGCGGGTCCCAGGGGACGGGGGCCCTGTTGGCCGGACTCGCCCGGGACGCCGGGCACGAGGTGACGGTCGTCTCGCGCAGCGGCAACGCACCCGCCGGTGTCCGGGGGGTCGTCGGCAGTGCGACGGACCCGGCGGTCGCCCGCGAGGCGGTGGCCGGAGCCGACGCGGTGGTGGTCACGGTGGGCGGGGCGAAGGGGGTCCGGCGCCAGCGCGCCGAGGTCACGCGGTCGATCGTGACCGCCATGACGGAGTCCGGACCCCGGAGGCTGGTCGTGCAGTCGTCACTCGGGGCCGGCGACTCCGGCGCGCAGATGCCGCTGCCGCTGAGGCTGCTGATGAAGGCGGTGCTGGCCGCCCCCCTCGCCGACCACGACGAGCAGGAGTCGGTCGTGGAATCCTCGGGCCTCGACTGGACCGTGGTCCGGCCGACCGGGCTGACCACCAGGCCGGCGACCGGACGGTGGCGTGCGCACGAGGTCGGTGACGGGGGCACGCTGGGCGGCAGCATCCCCCGCGCGGATCTCGCGGCCTACCTGCTCGAGGTGCTCTCCGACGACTCGCTCATCGGCAAGGCCGTCGGCATCAGCAGCTGAGGCCCGTACGCGAGAAGCACGCCCGCGCACAGGGCACCCAGCCCGCCCGCGGCCATGTCGCCGATCGTGTCGTCGAGGGTCACGAAGATCTCCTCGGTGAGGTAGGCGTGGCCGAACCACTCGATCATCTCCCACACCGCGCCCAGCGCCAGGCCGAACGCGACGGTGAGGACCACCGGCCCCACGGCCCCGACACCGGGGGTCGTCGGCGACGGCACGATCCCCTTGTGCGCGAGCACGAGGTAGGTCATCGTCGCCAGGGAGCCGGCGCACAGGGCGTGCACCACGATGTCCCACCACCAGATCTGCGCGTACACGTCGAAGACGTTGCTCCACGCCGCCACGAGCAGCGTGGCCGAGATCGCCGTGTCCGCCCACGGCCGCATCCCGATGAAGCGCGGGAGCATGAGGCCGGGCAGGGCGAACGCCACGATGGCCGCGTCGGTCAGCCCGTGGAGGAGCAGCGCCACCACGACGCCGGCGGTGCCGAGGACCCGCAGGGCGTCGGCCCACATCTCCGACGCCGTCTCGGCGGGCCGCAGGAAGTTGTCGATCATGTGGTGGCACCTCCCTCGTCCAGCCTCATGACGGCGTGGACCGGGAGATGATCCGAGGGCCATCCGCCGCCGTGGCGCCTCGGGTTGATCGCGGCGCGGGAGACGCTGAACGCCGACGAGGAGAGTATCCAGTCGATCCGGGCGCCGCCCCCACGCGGCGCGCGGTACCGCGCGTACGTCCCCCACTCCGCGGTCAGCCGGATCCTGGCGCCGCTCCAGCTGTCGGTGAGGGTTCCGTCCGCCAGCAGGGCCCGGACCGCCGCGCTCGACGGGCCGGCGTTGAGGTCCCCGGTGAGCACGACCGGCAACCCGCGTGCGGCGACACCGGCGAGGATCGCCTGGGCGGACCGCACCCGTGACCGCGGAGAGAGCGGGTCGAGGTGGGTGTTGACGGCGAGGAATCGCCCGCCGGTCGCCCGGTCGCGGAAGGCCGCGGAGACGACGATCCGCGGAAAGACGTTTCCCCACGAGGCCGAGCCGGGGCGGGAGGGCCGGTCCGACAGCGCGGACTGGTCCCAGTCGAGCAGCTCGAGCCTGTCGGCGTCGTAGAAGACGGGCGTCGCCTCCCCGCCTCCGTCGGGGGCCCTGCCCCGGCCGACGTGGCGGTAACGCGCGCCGAGCGCGGCGCGGATCGCCTCGGCCTGCCCCGCCACCACCTCCTGTGCGCCCAGCACCGTCGGCTGCTCCGTGGAGAGGAGCGCCCGCACCCGGGGCGCACGGACCTCCCACCGGTCGGCCGTGCGCGCCAGCACCGCCGGCACCGGCCGGCGGAGGTTCCAGCTCATCACGTGGAGGTCCGGACCTGAGACCGGGCCGACGAGCGCCTCGGCCGCCCGATCCTCGGGCGCGCCGGGGCTCGTCTGCGGGTCGCGCCTGGTCATGGACTCCACTGTATTGGTTCCGGGTGGGAGGATGGCCCCGTGCCCATGCCCTCGCCGCTGCCCGTCAAAGACGGGGTCGGACCGACGCGGCTGCGCGTGCCCGCCACCGGCCCGTGGTCGACGATCGCGGAGTTCGTGGTCGCGAGGTTCGACCACCTGGATCCGGACGACCTGCACCGTCGCTTCGCCGCCGGTGACTTCGTCGGCGTCGACGCCCGCCCTGTCGACCCCGGAGCGGCTCTCGGGTCCCACGAGTTCCTCTGGTACCACCGCGAGCTCCCCGCGGAGCGTCCGCTGCCGGTCCACGAGAAGATTCTCCACTCGGACCGCGACCTCGTGGTGATCGACAAGCCCCACTTCCTCCCCACCACCCCGACGGGGAGATTCCTCCGGGAGTCCGCGCTGGTCCGCCTGCGCGTCCGGCTCGACAACCCCGCGCTGACGCCGATCCACCGCCTCGACCGCGCCACGGCCGGACTCGTGATGTTCTCGGCCCGACCCGCCACGCGGGGGGCGTACCAGACGCTCTTCGCCAGGCGCGAGGTCGCCAAGGCCTACGAGGCGGTCTCGACGCGCCCGCCGGGGTGGGACCCCCGGGCCCCGGAGCTCTCGGGTCGGCCGGTCCCCCTGGTCCACCGCGACCACCTCGAGAGGCTGCGTGGAGACCTGCGGGTCGCGGTCCGACCGAACCGCGACCCGAACTCCGAAACCCTCGTCGACGTCCTCGGCTCCGGCTCCAGCGCCTCGGGACGCGCCGTCCTGCACACCCTCCTGCGCCCCCACACCGGCCGGTTGCACCAGCTGCGGGTGCACCTGGCCGCGCTCGGTATCCCCATCCTGGGCGACCGCCGGTACCCCGAACTCCTCCCCGAAGCGCCGGACGACCCCGACCTCCCGCTGCAGTTGCTGGCCCGCGAACTCGCCTTCATCGATCCCTTGACCGGGGCGCCCCGGCGATTCGTCTCCCGCCGGACGTTGTCCGAGGCCCCCGTCGCCGACGCATCCGCTCAGCAGGTCGGCGTGGGGGCCTCACCACTCCACCGGTCGAGGGTCCATGACACCAGCTGTGGCGTCAGCGGCGAGTCCGCGGCGACCAACCCGTTGTGGTCGAGCCCCGGGTAGGTCCGATAGTCGAGAGGTTCCCCGGCGGCGCAGCGCGCGTCCACCCAGCCCTGCTGCATGCCCGGCTTCACCAGCGGGTCGGACGTGCCCTGGGCGATCAGCACCGGAGAGGGCCACGGCCCGGTCGGCGAGTTCGCCCGAAGCGCCTCACCCAGGTCGCCGTCGAGGGCCGAGTCGGGGAAGACCTGTTCGGGGATCTGGCTCCCCCGGATCAGCGCCGCGATCACGTCCTTCTCGTTGAAGCAGAGGTCGCCGATCTCCTCGACGCCGTACGCCGTGCCCGGGTTGAGGTGCCCGGACAGGTCCAGCTCGGGATAGACCGCGTTCCACGACTGCGCGATGTACGCGGAGACGGTCTTGCCGGCCACCTCGTCCTTGCTCGCCTCGGCGAGGTCGAACAGGTCCGTGGCCGGGGCCATGCCGACGATCCCCTTGAGAGTCAGCTCGGGCGCGTAGTCCCCGGCGATCTGTCCGGCCCACAGCGCGCCGTGGCCGCCCTGGGAGTGGCCCCACACCACGGTGTCGGTGCTGAGCGTGACGCCGTCGAGCTGCCGCGCGGCGAGGGAGGCGTCGAGGACGTTGCGTGCCTCCGCCTGTCCGACCAGGTAGGGATGCGGCCCCTCGGTGCCGAGGCCCACGTAGTCGGAGATCACCCCCGCCCAGCCGTGGGCGGTGACCATCTGCTCGAGCGCGGTACCGGCGCCGTCGGCGAACGGGGTGGGGCTGAGGGTCGGCGCGCAGCGCGGGACGATGCCTGTCGTCCCGTGCGCCACACTGAGCAGCGGCAGCGGATCCTGCCCCCGATCCGTCGGTGCGATCACCGCACCGCTGGCCACCCTCACGCCGCCCGACGGGTCCGTGGTGGTGTAGAGGATCCGCCAGGCGTCGGCCCCTGCGGGGACTCCCGAGGTGAGCGTCTCGGCACGCAACAGCACACCGGGCTCGTCGGGCAGCGGGTCCGTCGCCGAGTAGAAGTCACCGGGTTCCGGGCGGTCGTCGCCGCGCAGCAGCAGAGCGCTGCCGATCGCGAGCGCGACCACCACCAGCAACGCGACAACCGCGAGGATCGTCCGGCCCCACCTGCGCATCCCGCCCCGACCGCCCCGCGCGGACGCGTCCTCACGACGCGGGGGCAGCAGGGACTCCAGGAGCCCCCGCAGTCCCACGAAGACCAGCCAGGCCCCGACCCCGTACTTGACGAGCTCGATCGCCAACACCGGCCAGACCAGGCAGAGCACGCCGAAGAGGATCGCCGCGGCCCCACCGACCAGCCCCGCCACCCGGCGATCGGTCTCGCTCCGCAGCGCCGCCAGGATCGTGTGGATCCCGTGCACGACCAAGGCGGTGACCATGACCCACAACAGACTCCGGATGCTCGCGGACTGCCACACCAGCACCACCACGCCCGCGGCGGCCGAGGCGAGCCCGGCGAGGACGCGTCCCCACCGCCGGGAACGGCCCGCACCGTCGACGCCGATCGCCGTCGCGAGACCGACGACGACGAGGCCCACACCCGCCCCCCTGACGATCCACGGCAGGGTGAGGTGGACCAGGATCACCACCAGGCCCAGCCCGATCGCGGCGAGGGCGAGAATCACCCCGGCGACCCGCCTGGTCCCGGCGACCCGCGGGTCGAAATCTGTGCTCATCCCTCGTCCTCTCGCCACGGGCTCCCGTCCGGGTGGCGCGGGCCCGGCCCGTCCTCGGATGAAGAGTACTGTCACGGACCCCGGTTCAGGCGCATGTCGCGACGCCCACCCTCTACACCCGGTGACGGCACACTGGAGACCATGGACGACCTCCACGTGGCACCCGGCCCGGGCCTCCCCCACGGCCTACGGGTGCCGGCGCGGGACCTGCTCGAGCAGTTCTCCCGCTCCTCGGGACCCGGCGGCCAGGGTGTCAACACGGCCGACTCCCGCGTGCAGCTGAGCCTGGACCTGGCCACGACCACCGCGCTCACCGGCGACCAGCGGAGCCTGGCTCTCCATCGGCTGGCCCCCTCCCTCGCCGGGACCGTACTCACCATCGCCGCCTCGGAGCACCGGTCCCAGCGCCGGAACCGGCGCGCCGCCCGGGACAGGCTCGCGGCCCTGCTGCGCGACGCCCTGGCCCCCGACTCCGTCCGGCGACCGACCCGCCCCACCCGCGGTTCCCGCGTCCGGAGTGCCGACGCGAAGCGCCGACGGTCACAGACCAAAGCGGACCGGAAGCGCCCGGACGCGCGGGAGTGACCCCCGGCCGACACCCGGGCCCGTCAGCACGGCCGCCGATCCCGTGGACGCCCGACACCTCGCCGCGGTTCCCGCCACTCGCGTTCCCCCCAGGCCGCCTCGCGGAATCCACAGAACGCCGTGGAGGGGTGTCGGCCGCGTGGGCAGTGCCGAAGAATCCGGGGCATGAGATTCGACGATCTGCCCGAGAACTGGACCTCGCTTCCTCTCGATGACGCACCGCTCGCGTCCGGTGTCATAGACCTCGTCATCGGATATCGCGATCGCCAGCGCGACACGATGCTCATCCTGCCCTGCGACCAGCACGACGTCGCCGTGCCCCGACCGATCCTCATCGGCGAGATCGACTGGGCGCAGTCCGACGGCGACCGCCGCAGGGCGACGTCCGTGCTGCCCCAGATCCCCGCACCGGGATTCGTCCTGGCCCTGTCCTCGAAGCGCCGCCTCCCGGACGGGATCGTGCGGGGGTGGCTGCGGACGGTCGAGGACCAGCTCGACGCCTCGGGCCAGTCGCTGCTCGCGTTCGGCGTGGCGCACCTGATGGGTGTCGAGATCGTCGGGGGGCGCGCGGCCCGGAACGGGGGCCTCGGCGCCGTGGCCGGATAGCGCCACCGCGCGCCCGCCCCGCCGGCGATCGATCCGCCCAGCTCGTGGCGCACCGTCCGGACCCAGGGCTGCCCATCGGGGCACCCGCGACGGGAAACGCCGCGCACCCGTCCGCCGTCGACCACACTGCAGTGAGGAAGCGAGACGATGACCGGACCGCGCACGTGGATCGACTCACCGCTCAACCCACGCCCGGAGGTTCTGGCCACGCCGGTCCTCTTCGGGCGATGATGGTGCAGGAGAGCTGACGCCGTTCCACAAGAACATGAGCAGCCCGAGAAGAAAAGAGTCGACACTTATGACCCCAAGCACACAGACGATCATCTACACCCTCACCGACGAGGCGCCGCGGCTGGCAACGGAAGCGTTCCTCCCGGTCGTGAGCACCTTCGCCGAGGCCGCCGGAATCACCGTCGAGACGAGCGACATCTCGGTGGCGGCCCGTATCCTCGCGGCCTTCCCCGACCGGCTCACCGACGAGCAGAAGGTGCCCGACAACCTCGCCGAGCTGGGGAGGCTGACCCGCGAGCCGGACACCAACATCATCAAGCTGCCCAA
>DIAZ01000175.1:0-304 GCA_002415925.1 Dietzia sp. UBA5065
CATCGCCGACCCCGGCGGCGGCTGTGACGACTTCCTCGTCGAGGGCGACCACATGCCCTGGATCATCGAGCACTATGCCTCACGGTCAATCCGGTCGTCCTCGGCGCGGGCATCCCGCTGGTGGCGCGGGCGGCGGGCGGGTCGCTCTCGCTGGCGCTGACCCGTCGGACGCGTCGGGACTTCGAGAGCGGGGTGAGCTATGTGGAGTTCTCCCTGCCACGCCGCCGAGAAGAGTGTTTCGCGCGTATCCGTCGAGTGGAGGTGCGCGAAACACTCTTCTCGGTGGCCCGGTGGCCCGGTGGCC
>DIAZ01000175.1:521-9714 GCA_002415925.1 Dietzia sp. UBA5065
TGGCCCGGTGGCCCGGTGGCCCGGGGGCGCGGTGGCCCGGGGAGTGGCCCGGTGGCGCGTGGGTCAGACCGCGCCGCCGGCGACCGCGGGCGGGGTGCCGGTGTTGGACGAGGCGTCCGTCTCGCGCGCCATGTACTCCTCGATGCGGAACCAGTCGTCGGCGGCGCGCTCGGCGATCGCCACCAGGGTGCTCATGTTGGCGACCTCCTCGACCTGCTCGCGGAGGAACCACAGCATGAACTGCTCGCCCAGCGGGTCGGACTCGGCGCGCGCGGCCTGGAAGAGGGCCTCGATCTGCCGGGTGACCTGCTGCTCCTGGTCCAGAGCCGTGCGCAGGGCGTCGAGCGGGCCGCCGAAGCTGGCCTGCGGCGCGGGCACCGCCGGGATGGTCACCGGGATGTCGCGGTCGAGCATGTACTGGACCATCATCATGGCGTGGTTCCGCTCGCCCAGGCTGTGCTGGTAGAAGCGGGTGGCCAGCTGGGGCAGATCCTTGGCGTCCGCCCAGACGGCGATCGCGATGTACTGCTGGCTCGCGGCGAACTCGTGGCCCACCTGCGCCGAGAGGAGGTCGTTGAAGGACTGGCTACCGATCTTTGGCATGCGTCGAGGCTAGCGTGCTCAGCGTCGGTGCGCGCGCATCGCGGAATGCTGGTCCCGCGGCTTCACCACGATCGTGTCGAGGTTGACGTGCGACGGCCGGCTCGCCACGAATCCGACGATCTCGGCGATGTCCTGCGCGACCATGGGGGTCAATCCCCGGTAGACCGCGCCGGCCTTGTCGTCGTCGCCCTCGAACCGCACCAGCGAGAACTCGGTCTCCACCATCCCGGGCGCGATCTCGGTGAAGCGCACGGGCTGCCCCAGGTGCTCCCCGCGAAGCGTGCGGTGCAGGACCGCCTGCGCGTGCTTGGCCGAGGTGTAGCCGGAGCCGTTGTCGTAGGACTCGAGCGCCGCGATGGACGTGATGGTCACCACCAGCCCGTCGCCCGTCTCGACCAGCACCGGCATCAGGCCCCTCACCAGACGTAGAGTGCCGAGCACGTTGGTCTCCCACATCCAGCGCCACTGGTCCTCGTCGGCGTCCATGACGGTGGAGGTGCCCTTGGCCCCGCCGGCGTTGTTGACCAGCACGTGCAGGCGGGGGACGGCCGCGCAGAACGCCGCGCACGACTCGGCGTCCGTCACGTCCAGGGGGAGCGCGGTGCCGCCGATCTCGCGCGCCAGGGCCTGGAGCCGGTCCAGCCGCCGGGCGCCCACCACCACGTGGAAGCCCAGCCGTGCCAGCTCCCGCGCGGTGGCCTCGCCGATCCCGGAGGACGCGCCGGTCACCACCGCGATGCGGGTGTCGTGGGGGAGGGCGGCCAGCCGCTCGCGGGCGGCGGAATGCTCGGTGCTCATGCCGTTGAGATTAGGCGCGGCGGCGGCGGGGGGCGATTCGACGGCCGTGCGGTGGCGAGGCGGCCGGCGCGGGGGGACGCCGACGATCCACGACGACGACGAGGTCAGCGACCCCGTCCGGTGACCATCCCCACCAGTCCGCGCACCGCGCCGCGGGCCATGTCGGCCGTGGAGAAGTAGTCCTGCCATCCGCAGATCAGGCCATCCCGGACCTCGAGGCGCCCGCACACCCAGAAGCCGCAGCGGAACGGTCCGACGCCCAGGTAGTCGGTGCGTTCGGTGAGCACGATGGTGGGGGCCGCGGGGTCGGTCGGATCGGCCGGGGCGCCCACGGCCAGGTGGTGGATGTCCACGTCGAAGCTGATGTTGCGGTTCATCGCCGAGATGGCGCCGACCACCGCGCGCTTGCCCCGGACGGTCGGGAGGCCGATGTTGGCCCACCAGACGTCGTCGGCGAGCAGGGCCGCGGCGGTGCCGGTGGATCCCGCCACGAGTGCGTCGAAGAAGGTGCGGACAACGACGTCGGCGTCGGTCCGGGTGCTGGTGACTGCCATCCGCCCACGGTAGCCCTCGCGGGCTCGTTCCGGGGGACGGATCCGCCCGCCCGGGCCGCCCGCCCCGACTCGCCCGCCCCGACTCGCGCTGCCGGAATGCGCGGAATCCCCCGACATGCGCTGGGCGTCCGGACCACACGGGCAGCGCATCCCCGGCCAGACAGGGGTGCCGCCGCCCCGCGGGCCTCCCCGCCATCGCGGTGCTGGCACGATGACCGGCATGACCACTGAAGGCGCCCCCGCCCCCGCCCCCGCCGTCTGCTCCGCCGTCTCCTCCGACGGCACGACCCTCGCCTACCGCGTCCTCGGCGATCCCGCCGCGCGGCCCCTGGTCCTGGTGCACGGCTGGGCACAGTCCAGCGCCTGCTGGGGATCCGAGCTGCTGGGCGAACTCGCGGAGCGGTTCCGCGTGGTGGCGGTGGACCTGCGCGGGCACGGGCACTCGGGCGTCGCGGAGGCCGGCTACGACTCGTCCGCGCAGTGGGCCGACGACCTTGAGGCGGTGCTCGACGCGGCCGGGATCGGCGAGGGCTCCGGCGCGATCCTGCTGGGCTGGTCGTACGGCGGCATCGTGGTCTCGGACTACCTGGCCGCGCGCGGGGAGGGCAGGGTCGCCGGCCTGGTCCTCTGCGGGGCGGTCACCTCGATCTCGCGGTCGGCGGGCGGCGCGGTCGGGCCGGCCATGATGGCGGTCGCGGACGGCGGGTTCGACGACGACCCGGCCCGGGCGATCGCCGCGCTATCGGGCTTCGGCTCGGCGATGATGCGCTCGGGCGACGGGGCGAGCCGCCAGCGGATCTTCGGCCTGTCGCTGGCCACGCCCCCCGCGGTCCGCGGCAAGATGCTCGCGCGCCGCGTGGACAACGACCAGACCCTGCGCGGATTGTCGATCCCGGCCCTGGTGATCCACGGCGAGCATGACGGGGTGGTGCTGCCCTCGGCCGGGCAGGCGAACGCCGGGATGATCCCCGGCGCCCGCTTCGTTGGCTTCCCTGAATCCGCGCACGCGCCGTTCGTGGAGGAGATGCCGCGCTTCCTGGCACACCTCGAGGAGTTCGCCGCGTCGCTGTAGCCGCCTGCCGCGATGTGCACGGTCTCGTCGTCGGGGGCACAATCGGTCAGGTGACCGTCACCGACCTGACCACCGGCGTCGACGCCCCGCTCCCGCGGCGCATCGCCGTGCTGTCCTTCCACACCTCGCCGCTGGCCCAGCCCGGCACCGGGGACGCCGGCGGGCTCAACGTGTACGTCCTGCAGTCCGCGCGCCGGCTGGCCCGCCGCGGGGTGGAGGTCGAGATCTTCACCCGTGCCACCCACTCCTCGCAGCCCCCGGTCGAGGAGGCCGGCGACGGCGTCCTGGTCCGCAACATCGTGGCCGGGCCGTTCGAGGGGCTGCGCAAGGAGGACCTGCCCACGCAGCTCTGCCCGTTCGTGGCCGGAGTGATGCGGGCGGAGGCCGGTCACGCGCCCGGCCACTACGACCTCATCCACTCCCACTACTGGCTGTCGGGCCAGGCCGGGCTGGTGGCGTCCGAGCACTGGGGCGTGCCGCTGGTGCACACCGCGCACACCCTGGCGGCGGTGAAGAACGCGGTCCTCGCGGAGGGCGACACCCCCGAGCCCGAGTGTCGGCGGATCGGGGAGCAGCAGATCGTGGACGCGGCCGACCGGCTCGTCGTCAACACCACCGGCGAGCGCGACGAGCTGGTGGGCTACTACGACGCCGATCCGGCCGACATCGACGTGGTCCCGCCGGGCGCCGACCTCGAGCAGTACACCCCCGGCACGCAGCGCGGCACCGAGCGGGCCCGCCGGGCGCTGGGGCTCGCGCAACGCACGGAGGTGATCGCGTTCATCGGCCGGATCCAGCCGCTCAAGGCCCCGGACGTGATCGTGCGGGCGCTGGCCGAGATCGTCCGCGCCCAGCCGCACCGCGACGTGCGCCTGCTGGTGGTGGGCGGGCCCAGCGGGTCCGGGCTGGACCGGCCGCGCTCGCTCATGGACCTCGCCGCGGAGCTGGGGGTGGCCGACCGCGTGAGCTTCCTCGCCCCGCGCCCGCCGTCGGAGCTGGTGGACGTCTACCGCGCCGCCGACATCGTGGCCGTGCCCTCGTACTCCGAGTCCTTCGGGCTGGTCGCGCTCGAGGCCCAGGCGTGCGGCACGCCCGTCGTGGCCGCCGCCGTGGGCGGGTTGCCCACGGCCGTCGACGACGGCCGCACCGGGCTCACCGTGGACGGGCACGACCCGCGGGTGTGGGCGCGGACGTTGGTGGGACTGCTCGACGACGACGAGCGCCGCCTGTCGATGTCGCGGGCCGCCCCGGTCCACGCCTCCGCGTTCTCCTGGGACTCGACGGCCGACGGGCTGCTCGACTCGTATGCGGGCACGATGGCCGCCTACCGCGCCCGGCGTGCCGAGGCCACCGCGTCCTGACCGCACCCATCCGAGAGGCCCCGCCACGACGAATCCCCGTCGGACGCAGACAGGCGGACGACCACCGCGCACGCCGACCACCGCGCACGCCGACCCACCGCCACGACCGCCGAAGGAGTCCGAGGATGACCGACGAGACCAGGAACGACCCCGCGGACGGGCCCACCGTCGACCGCATCACCGCGTTCCTCCGGACGCGCGAGATCGAGTCGACCCTGGCCGACGGCCGGACCTTCGTGGTGCAACTGCCGGGGGAGAAGCGGCTCAAGACCGCCTGCCACCTCACGGTGAACCGCGAGAGCGTGCGCATCGAGGCGTTCGTGTGCCGCCAGCCCGACGAGGACCACGAGAAGGTCTACAAGTACCTGCTGCGGCGCAACCGTCGGCTGTACCAGGTGGCGTACACGCTGGACAACAACGGGGACATCTACCTGGTGGGCCGGATGCCGCTGGTCGCGGTGACCGACGAGGAGCTCGACCGGGTGCTCGGCCAGGTGCTCGAGGCCGCGGACCACGACTTCAACATCCTCCTGGAGACCGGCTTCCACACGTCGATCCGCCGCGAGTGGGAGTGGCGCGTCTCGCGGGGCGAGCCGCTGCGCAACCTCGACGCGTTCCGCCACCTCACCGAGGACCTCCCCCAGCCCGAGTGACGGTGCCCGCCTCGCCCGCCGCACCCCGCGCGCGCGCCGGGCCCGGCCCGGTCAGGGGTTGATCTCCTCCGCCACCTTCTTGCGCAGCACCTTGCCCATGGGGTTGGTGGGCAGCTCGTCCAGCTCCACGAACTCGCGCGGGACCTTGTACCCGGTCAGCGAGCCCTTGCAGTGCGCGCGCAGGGCGTCGGCGTCGAGCGAGGCGCCGGGCTCGAGGACGACGGCGGCCACGACCTGCTCCGACCCGTCCATGCCCCGGCGGCCCACCACCGCGCAGTCGGCCACGCCCGGGGCCTTGCGCAGGACCGCCTCGACCTCGGACGGGTACACGTTGAACCCGCCGGTGACGATCATCTCCTTGATCCGGTCCACCACGTGGAGGAAGCCGTCGGGGTCCTGCACCACCACGTCGCCGGTGCGGATCCAGCCGTCGTGGAAGGTGTCGGCGGTCGCGTCGTCGTTGCGCCAGTAGCCCGGGAACACCTGCGGCCCCTTGACCAGAAGCTCACCGGGCTCGCCGGTCGGAACGTCCACCGAGGGATCGTCCTTGTCGGCCACGCGGATGTCGGTGTCGGGGAAGGGGATGCCGATGCTGCCGGCCCGCCTCGCCGTCGACATGGGGTTGCCGATGGTGATGGGCGAGGTCTCGGTCATCCCGTACCCCTCCACCAACAGGCCGCCGGTGGCGGACTCCCACCTCTCGATGAGCTCGGCGGGAAGGCTCATCGCACCGGACAGGGAGTGCCTGATGCCGCGCAGCGGGATCCCGCGCTTCTCGGCCTCCTCGAGGATCTTGGTGTAGATCGGCGGGACGGCGGGGATGAAGGTCGGCAGATCCTTCTTGAGGATCGGCATGATGAGGTCCATGTCGGGCGTCGGCACCAGCTGGAGCCGCGCCCCCTCGGCGATCCCGAACACCACGCACAGCGTCACGCCGTAGGCGTGGAACATCGGCAGCGAGGCGAGGAACTTCTCCTGGCCCGGCGTGAGCTCGGGCACCCAGGCGCGACCCATCTTGGCGTTGGACACCAGGTTGGCGTGGGTGAGCACGGCGCCCTTGGGGGTCCCGGTGGTGCCGGAGGTGTAGAGGATCAGCGCGGGATCGTCGGCGGCGGGCCGCGCGTACGAGAAGTCCAGTTCCGCGCCCTTCTCGAAGTCGGCCCAGTCCAGGGTGCTGGCGGCGGGCCGGGAGAGCTTGTTCCGGGAGGCGCGCAGCGCGGGCAGGGGTAGGTAGGTGAGCGCGAGGCGCTTGACGGCGGGGAACTCGTCGAGCAGGTCGACGGCGATGATGTGCTCGATCGCGGTGCCGGACCGGCCGGCGAGGTCCTGCACCACCGGCGCCACGACGTTCCACGTCACGACGACCTTCGCGCCGTGGTCGGTGAAGGGGCCCTCGAGCTCGTCGGCGGTGTAGAGCGGATTGTGCTCCACCACGATCGCGCCGATGCGCAGCGCCGCGTAGAACACGACGATCCCCTGCGGGCAGTTCGGCAACAGCACGGCGACGCGGTCTCCGCGGCTGACCCCGAGGCGGCGCAGGCCCTCGGCGGCGCGGCGGACCCGGCTCCCGAGCTCGGCGTACGTGGTGAGGCGGCCGAAGAACTCGGTCGCGGGGCGGGACGAGTAGGTGCTGACCGCGTGGTCGAACTGATCGATGAGCGTGGTGGTGCCGTAGTCGAGATTCTGCGTGGTGCCCGGCGTGTAGTGGGCGGTCCACGGCCGATCAGGGAAATCGGGGGTGGTGCCGGCGGGTGTGGTCATGTCTGCACCGTAGTCCTCCGGCGTCGGGTCATAATGGTCTTATGGCATTCGGAACCCTCGTCCTCCTGCGTCACGGGCAGTCCCAGTGGAACGCATCCAACCAGTTCACGGGGTGGGTCGACGTCGACCTCACCGATCTCGGTCGAGAGGAGGCTGTCCGCGGCGGAAAGCTGCTCGCCGAGGAGGGCATCCTCCCCGACGTGCTGTACACCTCGCTGCTGCGTCGCGCGATCACCACGGCCAACATCGCGCTCGACGCGTGCGACCGCCACTGGATCCCGGTGGTGCGGAACTGGAAGCTCAACGAGCGCCACTACGGCAAGCTCCAGGGCCTCGACAAGGCGCAGATCAAGGACGAGTTCGGAGACGAGCAGTTCATGCTGTGGCGCCGGAGCTACGACACGCCGCCGCCGGCGATCGACTCCGGGAACGAGTACTCCCAGTCGGGCGACGTCCGCTACTCGGACCTGCCCGCGGTGCCGCTGACGGAGTGCCTCAAGGACGTGGTGGACCGGTTCATCCCGTACTACGCGGCCGAGATCGCGCCGAAGCTCGCCGAGGGTAAGACGGTGATGGTGGCCGCGCACGGCAACTCCCTGCGGGCACTGGTCAAGCACCTCGACGGCATCTCCGACTCCGACATCGCCGGGCTGAACATCCCCACCGGCATCCCGCTGATCTACCGCTTCGACGAGTCGGGTCTGGTCGCCAATCCCGGTGGGACGTACCTCGATCCCGAGGCCGCGGCCGCCGGCGCCGCGGCCGTCGCCAACCAGGGCGCGAAATAGCAGGTGTCGCACCGGTGAACACCGCCTGAACCCCCGTCCGCCTGCGCATTTACCGCAGGTGGACGGGGGTTCTCGGTTGTGGGAGCCGATCCGCCACACCGTAGGATCGGGCCTGTGCAGGTCAGTCTCGGGATCGCTCTCGCGATCGTCGCCGCAGTGGTCGGCTTCGTCGTGGGCGGCGTCATCGTCCCCCGGCTGCACGCACGCCGCGAGAAGCGGATCGCCGAGCAGCAGGGGCCGAGTCGGCTGGAGGTCCTCCGCGAGGTCTACTACCAGGCGCCGTACGCCCTCGCCGTGGTGGACCGGCACCAGGACGTAGTCCTCTACAACCGTCGAGCCGCCGAGCTGGGGATCGTGGACGACCGTCTCCTCGTGGAGCCGGTATGGCAGGCCGCGCGGGCCACGTTCAACGGGGGCGAGCCCGCGGCGTTCGACCTTCCCCCCAAGATGGCGGCTGGTCGTCGACGCACCCCGTCGGTGAGCGGGCGCAGCGAGATCCTCGGTGGCCACGGCGCGAAGTTCGTCGTGGTCTTTGCCGACGACGACTCCGAGCACCGCCGCATGGAGGCCGCCCGCCGCGACTTCGTCGCCAACGTCTCCCACGAGCTCAAGACCCCGGTCGGGGCGATGGCGGTACTGGCCGAGGCGCTCATCGAGTCCAAGGACGACCCGGAGACCGTCGAGTACTTCGGCGGACGGGTGCTGAGCGAGGCGCATCGGCTCGGAAGGATGGTCTCCGAGCTCATCGAGCTGTCCCGGTTGCAGGGCGCCGAGCGGATCCGCGATCTGCAGCCGGTGGACGTCGACGACCTGGTGGACGAGGCCATCCGCCGGTCCGCGTCCGCGGCGGAGGCGGCCGGGATCGAGCTGATCACGGACTCCCCGTCGGGGCTCGAGGTCACGGGCGACCGGACGCTGCTCGTCACCGCACTGACCAACCTCATCTCCAACGCCGTCAACTACTCGCCGGAGCGCACGCCCGTCTCGATCACCCGCGCCCTCGACGGGGACACCGTGATGTTGCGGGTCACCGACCGGGGGATCGGCATCGCCCCCGAGCAGCAGGGCCGCGTCTTCGAACGGTTCTTCCGCGTGGACAAGGCCCGCTCCCGCGCGACCGGCGGGACCGGTCTGGGGCTGGCGATCGTCAAACACGTCGCCCAGAACCACAACGGTGCGGTCACGCTGTGGAGTCGACCCGGGACCGGGTCGACCTTCACCCTCGAACTCCCGGCCCATGTCGAGCCGGATGGCGACGGGGCCCCGCCCCTCGCCGAGCACGACCAACAAGGAGAGGACCAGGTGCCGTGACCAGGGTGCTGATCGTGGAGGACGAGGCGTCGCTGGCGGACCCGCTGGCATTTCTCCTGCGCAAGGAGGGGTTCGAGGTCACCATCGCGGGCGACGGGCCCACCGCGTTGGAGAGCTTCGACGCGGAGGGCGCGGACATCGTGCTGCTGGACCTCATGCTCCCGGGCATGTCCGGCACCGACGTGTGCAAGCGTCTGCGGGTGACCTCGAGCGTGCCGGTGATCATGGTGACCGCGCGCGACAGCGAGATCGACAAGGTGGTCGGCCTGGAGCTGGGCGCCGACGACTACGT
>DIAZ01000175.1:9925-10080 GCA_002415925.1 Dietzia sp. UBA5065
CGCCCGCATCCGGGCGGTCCTGCGGCGCGGCGCGGAGGCCGACTCGGACCATCCCGACGAGATCGGGGTCCTGGAGTCGGGCCCGGTGCGGATGGACATCGAGCGGCACACGGTGACCGTCCGGGGCTCGCTGGCCCTGTCTCTTATACACATCT
>DIAZ01000114.1 GCA_002415925.1 Dietzia sp. UBA5065
TAGAAGTCCTTGGTCGACTTGGTCGATTTGGAGGCCCTCAGCACGAGGGTCATCGTGATGACGATGAAGACGCCGAAGACGACCATGTTGAGCACGGTGCTGCCGACCTGCTCGCCCGGGACGAGTTCGTTGATGTTGATCAGCCAGTCGCCCATCAGGCCACCTCACCTTCCAGCTCGTGGCGGATCGCTGCCGCGCGGGGATCGATCTCCCGGTTGGCGAACCGGATGTAGAGGAACGTGATGAGGAACGTGGTGACGAACTGCCCCAACCCGATGATGAGACCCCAGGTGATGTTCCCGAACGCTCGCGAGCCCATGAAGCCCGTCGCGTAGATCGACAGTAGAACGTAGAGGAAGTACCAGACGAGGAACGCGATCGTCATGGGGAACACGAACGACCTGAAGCGGCTTCGCAGTTCCTCGAACTCCGGGCTGGTGCGCATCGCCGCGAATTCCGGCGCTTCCGGCGTGCGCCGGGGTGGCCCCCCCGTCGGCGGATCAGTTGGTTGGGACACGGGGGTCCTCCGTTTCAGATCGCTCGAGCCGCACCTCTGTTGTGGTGCACCTCACAGACAGTGACGGAGAGAGTGTGACACGAGACACAGGAGTTTCGCAGAACCCCGCCCCGGCAACGCAAATGAACTGCGCGAAGACCGCCCGACGGCCGCCCCCATCGGGGGGGGTGCGGTCACCTCACGTGGGGCTGGCCGCACGTGCGGCCCGGGTCACCGTCCCCGGAACACGGGGGGTCGCTTCTCCGCGCGGGCCGCGCGGGCCTCCGCCATGTCGTCGCTGCTCCAGGCCCGCTGCTGGAGCTCGGTGTGTTCGTCCCGCGGCAGCAACCGGGCGTCGTCGTCGTTGATCACGGACTTGATGTGCCGCAGGCTCAGCGGGGCGAACCTGGAGATCTCGGCCGCCAGTTCCATCGCGGTGTCCAGCCCACCGATCTCGTTGGCCAGCCCGATGCGAGCCGCCTCCTCGGCACCGACCGGTCGCGCGGTCATGAGCACCGACCGGGCGTGCCCACCGCCGACGACGTTGGCCAGCCGCTTGATGGTCCAGTTGTCCAGGGCCAGCCCCACCTTGACCACCGGTACGGCGAACACCGCCCCGGGCGCGACCACCCTGAGGTCCGCCGCCAGCGCGAGCTGGACCCCCGCACCCACCGCGGGACCGTTGACGGCCGCCACGACAGGGACGGGAACGGACTCCACGGCGCGGAGCATCGCCGCGTGGGCCTCGTAGAAGTCGGTGTTGTAGACCCCGCCGGACAGGTCCGCGCCCGCACAGAAGGCGGTCCCGGCCCCGGTGACGACGATGGCGCGCACCGGGTCCTCGGCCTCCGCGAGTGCGCCGGCGGACTCGATGGCCTCGCGCAGGGCGGTACACACCTGCGCGTCGAGGGCGTTGCGGGTGGCGTGGCGGTCGATGGTGACGACGGCGACTGCACCGTCCCTTCCGGTGACGATCATGGCGGCGGGGGCCTCCTCTGCGGGATGGGGGTACGGTCGTGCACCCCTTCGATGACGGTACCCGCTGGTGAGCGCCCCCACCGTACGATGCGGTCATGGCGCGAACCGGAGCTCTGCAGATCCTCGACCTGGTCCTCGACGCCGGCTCGTTCCGGTCCTGGGACGGGGCTCCGGTGCGCTCGACGCAGGTCGACTCGGTCCCCGGGTACGCCGCCGCGCTCGAGCGTGCGGCGCGGTCCTCGGGCGTCGACGAGGCGGTCATCACCGGCGAGGGCACCCTGAGGGGCCGGCGGGTGGTGTTCATCGCCTGCGAGTTCGACTTCCTCGCCGGATCGATCGGCATCGCGGCCGCCGAGCGGATCGTCTCCGCGATCGAGCGCGCCACGGCGGAGCGGCTCCCGGTCCTGGCGTCGCCGACGTCCGGCGGCACCCGGATGCAGGAGGGCACAATCGCGTTCCTCCAGATGGTCAAGATCTCCGGGGCGGTGGCCGGGCACAAGTCCGCGGGGCTTCCGTACCTCGTCTACCTGCGACATCCCACCACCGGCGGGGTGTTCGCCTCCTGGGGATCACTCGGGCACGTCTCCGTGGCCGAACCCGGTGCGCTCATCGGCTTCCTCGGCCCCCGCGTGTACGAGGCGCTCTACCAGGCCCCCTTCCCCGAGGGCGTCCAGGTCTCGGAGAACCTCGCGCGCCGCGGGATGATCGACGGAGTGGTCCCACCGGAGGGGGTGCGGGACCTCACCGCGATGGCGCTGCGGGTGCTGTGCGAGGACCCGCCGTCCGACGACGAGCCGGCCCCACCTCCCGGGCCGGTCCGCCCGCCGGAGACCGATGAGGCCGGACCGCCGGACGCGTGGGACGCCATCACCCGCTCCCGCCGCGGCGACCGACCCGGCGCGCGGTCGTTCCTCGCGCGCGTCGCGCCTGACCGGGTCCCGCTCTCGGGAACCGGTCAGGGCGAGGACAGCGGTTCGCTCCTGCTCGCGCTCGCGCGATTCCGCGGACAGTCCGCCGTGGTCCTGGCCCAGGACCGCGACGCGGAGAACGAATCGAGCCCGCTCGGCCCGTCGGCCCTGCGTTCGGCCCGCAGGGGGATGCGGATCGCGGCGGAGGTCGGGGTCCCGCTGGTCCTGCTCATCGACACCCGCGGCGCCGCGCTGTCCCGCGAGGCGGAGGAGGGCGGCCTCGCGGGCGAGATCGCCCGCAGCCTGGCGGACCTCGTCACCCTCCCCACCCCGACCGTCTCGGTGATCCTGGGTCAGGGCACCGGTGGCGCCGCCTTGGCCATGCTCCCGGCCGACCGGGTGCTGTGCGCCAGACACGGGTGGCTCGCGCCACTGCCACCCGAGGGTGCGAGCGCGATCCTCCACCACACCACGTCCCGCGCCGCGGAGGTGGCGCGAACGCAGGGCATCACCTCGGCGGACCTCCACGCGGCGGGGATCGTCGACGTCGTGGTCCCCGAGCGGCCCGACGCCGCCGATGAGCCCGACGCGTTCTGCGACCGCCTGGCCGACGCCGTGGCCTCGGCCTTGATGGAGGTCCGGCGCCTCCCCCCCGAGCGGAGGTACGCCGAACGCATGTCCAGGTATCGCCACCTGGGCCTGGCGCTAGAGTGAACCGGGTCACAGTCCGCCGGCACCGATCGGCGGCACACTCCCGTACGTGAGGGGCCTGCCCGATGTCGAACTCCCCGACCCCGTCGACCTACGCCGACGCCCACCGGCTCTCGATCACCGATCCCGACGTCTTCTGGCTGGACGCCGCCCGCGGTATCGACTGGACCAGGCAGCCCACCACCGCCGTCGACTCGTCCCGGCCGCCCTTCTACCGCTGGTTCCCGGACGGCGAGCTCAACACGTCGTATAACTGCATCGACCGCCACATCGAGGCGGGCCGGGGGGACCAGGCCGCGTACATCTACGACTCCGCCGTCACCGGGGTCAAGGAGACCATCACCTACTCCCAACTGCTCGACCAGGTGGAGGCCTTCGCCGGCGCACTTCGCGCCGAGGGCGTCGGCAGGGGCGATCGGGTCGTCATCTACATGCCCATGATCCCCCGTGCCGCGGTCGCCATGCTCGCCTGCGCCCGCCTCGGCGCGATCCATTCCGTCGTGTTCGGCGGATTCGCCGCCCCGGAACTCGCGATCCGGATCGACGACGCCCGGCCGAAGGTCATCGTCACCGCCACCGGCGGCATCGAGCCCACCCGCAGGATCCCCTACTTCCCCATGGTGGCCAAGGCCCTCCGGCTCAGCTACGCGAGCCCCAGCGCCGTGATCGTCGCCTCGCGCGCGGAGCATTTCCCGGACGAGGTGTTCCCCGAGACCCCCGGCGTCACGTGGACCGACTGGGACGACGCCGTGGCCGTCGCGGAACCGGCGGGTCCCGTCGCCGTCGCCGCCAACGACCCGCTGTACATCCTCTACACCTCCGGCACCACGGGCATGCCCAAGGGCGTCGTCCGGGACAACGGCGGGCACGCGGTCGCGCTCGCGTGGTCGATGTGGAACGTCTACGGCGTGCGGCCCGGAGACGTGTGGTGGTCGGCCTCCGACGTCGGCTGGGTGGTCGGGCACTCGTACATCGTCTACGCGCCCCTCCTCGTGGGGGCGACCTCGATCATCTACGAGGGCAAGCCCGTCGGCACCCCCGATGCGGGCGCGTTCTGGCGTGTGATCTCGGAGCACAAGGCCGTCGCGCTCTTCACGGCCCCCACCGCGGTGCGGGCCGTCCGCAAGGAGGACCCGGAGGGCCTGGAGATCGGCAAGTACGACCTGTCGGGCATGCACACCCTGTTCTGTGCGGGCGAGCGCCTCGACCCCGAGACGTACCAGTGGGCCACCGACAAGCTCGGCAAGCCCGTGGTGGACAACTGGTGGCAGACCGAGACCGGCTGGCCCATCGCCTCCAACCTCCGCGGGTTGGACCCCATGACCATCAAGGCCGGCTCCCCGACCGTCGCCGTGCCCGGGTACGACCTGCGGGTCCTCGACGGCGAGGGCAACGAACTCGCCGCCGGGGAGGAGGGGAACCTCGTCATCAAGCTACCGATGGCCCCGGGCACGCTCCTGGGCCTGTGGGAGGACGACGAGCGATTCGTCTCCTCCTACATGTCCGTGTTCGACGGCTACTACTCGACCGGTGACGGCGGGTTCATCGACTCCGACGGCTACGTCTACGTCATGGGCCGGACGGACGATGTCATCAACGTCGCCGGGCACCGGCTGTCCACGGGCTCCATGGAGGCCGTGATCGCCAAGCACCCGGCTGTCGCCGAGGTCGCGGTGATCGGCGTCAGGGACGAACTCAAGGGCCAGCGGCCCGTCGGTTACGTGGTGCTCAAGGCCGGCGAGGTCCGCGACCCGGAGCAGCTCAGGTCGGAACTGGTGACGATGGTCCGCGAGGACATCGGCGCGGTGGCCACGTTCCGCGACTGCACGGTGGTGCAGGGCCTGCCCAAGACCCGCTCGGGCAAGATCCTGCGCAAGACCATGCGGCAGATCGCCGACGGCCAGGAGAATGTTCCCGTGCCGTCGACGATCGAGGACCCGCAGGTGCTGGAGGACCTCGCCCCGTTCCTGCGGCAGCAGGGCTAGGCTGCGCGGCTCTCCAGCCGGCGACCTACCGGACCGGGAGCGACTCCTCGTTGCCCGAGCAGGAGCCGCCGAGGTAGGAGTCCCACGTGTCCACCTCGGGATCGCACTCGACCGCCAGGGAGATGCCGCTACGACGGGGCGCGAACACGCCGATCGCGGAGCGGGGGCCCCTCTTGTTGACCGCGAAGACGACCTCCTCCTCGCCGGGGAGGATCCGGTTGACCTCATCGGCGACGTCCTCGACGGAGTCGAACTGCCACGACGGGAGGTCGTCGAAGCTCACGTAGGTGGCCCCGGAGACGGTCTCGACCCGGGGCACCGCGGAGGCGGTGGCCGGCCCGGCCAGGGCGAGGCCGCCGGCGGTCATTCCGAGAACGGCGGCGGCGGCGAGCGCGCGGCGGGCGATGCGGGGGGCAGTGATCATGACGAATGCCTTCCTGGAGGTCCGCGGTGCTGGTCACCGCCGGTACACCCGGAATACTAGGTCCATGGACATCCGTCCGGAAGGTGCGCGGATACTGCACCGGCGTGCTCGACCTACCGCATCTGAGCTCGGAGCCCCGCACTCCGACGGGAGTGCGGGGCGAGCGGAGCGCGCGAGGGTCTACTCAGGCGTCGATCAGATCGATCACAAAGACGAGCGTCTTGCCGCCGAGCGGGTGCAGTGCCGCGGAGGTGCCGTAGGCCTTGTCCGGCGGGATCACCAGCTGGCGGCGACCGCCGACCTTCATGCCGGGGATCCCCTCCTGCCAGCCCTGGATGAGGCCGTTGAGCGGGAAGGTGATGGACTCGCCGCGATCCCACGACGAGTCGAACTGCTCGCCGGTCTCGAAGTCCACACCGACGTAGTGCACGGTGACCTTGCCGCCGGCCACGGCCTCGGCGCCCTCACCCACCGTGAGGTCCTCGCTGACGAGGCCCGTGGGGGCGGGGCCGGTCGGCATGTCGATCTCGGGCTTGTCCATGTGGCTCCTCCTGGAGTCGGATTCCCGGGCTCAGCGCTGGCTGATCGGGGTGAAGGTCCGCTCGGCCGGGCCGGTGTAGACCTGACGCGGGCGGTTGATCTTGGTGGACGGATCCTCGCGCATCTCACGCCAGTGGGCGATCCAGCCGGGCATCCGCCCGAGCGCGAACAGGACGGTGAACATCTCCGTGGGGAAGCCCATCGCCCGGTAGATCAGACCGGTGTAGAAGTCCACGTTCGGGTAGAGCTTGCGCTCGACAAAGTAGTCGTCGGCGAGCGCCGTCTCCTCCAGCTTCATCGCGATCTCCAGCAGCGGGTCGTTGCTGTGCGACAGCAGCGAGTGCGCGTGCTTCTTGGCGATCTGGGCGCGCGGGTCGTAGCTCTTGTAGACGCGGTGCCCGAAGCCCATCAGCTTGACGCCGTCGACCTTGTTCTTGACGCGGTCCATGTAGTCGGTGGCGTCGCCACCCTCGGCCTGGATCCGCTCGAGCATCTCCAGGACCGCCTGGTTGGCGCCGCCGTGCAGCGGGCCGTACAGGGCGTTGATGCCGCCGGTGATGGACGCGTACAGCGGGGCCTCGGACGAGCCGACCATGCGCACCGTGGAGGTGGAGCAGTTCTGCTCGTGGTCGGCGTGGAGCACCAGGAGCATGTCGAGGGCCTTGGAGACCTCGTCGGTGATCTCGTAGTCCGGGCCGAACATCATGCGGAGGAAGTTGCCCACATATCCGAGCGACGGATCCGGGTCGATGGCCTCCTGGCCACTGCGGATGCGCTCGATGGCGGCGGCGAGCGTCGGGCCGCGGCCGAGCAGACGGGCGGTGGCCAGGTCGACGGCCTTGGGATCATCGATGTCCAGGTCGTCGCCGTGCGTACCGAACAGGCTCACGCCGGCGGAGAGGACCGGCATGGGGTGGGTGTCGCGGGGGAACGCCTGCAGCAGGGGCATCATCTGGCCGGGCAGCGTGGTCTGGCCGAGGACCTTCTCGGTGAACTCCGCGAGCTGCGCTTCGCTGGGGTCCTCACCGTAGATCAGCAGATACGAGACCTCGAGGAAGGAGGCGTTGTCCGCGAGCTGGTCGATCGGGTATCCACGGTGCCGGAGGATCCCCTCGCCACCGTCGATGTAGGTGATCGACGAGGTGCAGGCCGACGTGTTGACGAACCCCACGTCGAGGGTGGTCATCCCCGTCTTGGCAAGCAGCGGGCCGAGCTGCACCGCGTCGCTTCCGATGGTGGCATCGACCACGTCTAGTTCGAGTTCACCGCCGGGGTAGGACAGTGTTGCCTTGCGGTCCGAACCGTTCGAGCCTGCGGTCACGCGATTCCCTCTCCGACGACTGGTCCCGGCGGTCGAATCCCGCCACGAATGTGCTGTGCCACACCCTACCGTGACGAGGGCTCCCGTTCCGAAGGGCGTTCCGCGCCGGTCCCCCCAGTCCGGTCCCGCTCAGGGTTGGAGCCGGCGGACGGTCCACCCGCCGTCCCCGCGCAGGCACTCGACCCGGTCGTGGAACCTGTCCCGGCCGCCCTGCCAGAACTCCACCCGCTCCGGGGTCAACAGATAGCCTCCCCACCGGTCGGGCATCGGGATCTCGTCGACGCCCGCCAACCGCTCCTCGGCGACGGCGAAGAGGGACTCCAGCTCCTCCACGGACTCCGCCGGCTGCGACTGCTCGGAGGCCCACGCCGCCACCTGCGACCCCCGGGGCCGGGTGCGCCAGTACGCGAGGCTGTCCGCCCGGTCCAGGGGATCGCACCGGCCCTCGATGTGGACCTGACGCTCGACGACCAACCACGGGAACGTGACGGACGCGTGTCCCGACGCCGCCAACTGCGCGCCCTTGCGCGAGCTCGTCGTGGTGAAGAAGGTCAGCCCCCGCGCGTCCGCGCCCTTGCACAGGACCGTCCTGGTCGACGGCCGGCCGTCGGCACCGGCGGTGCCGAGCACCATGGCGTTGGGTTCCCGCACGCCTCGGCGCCCCGCCTCGTCGAGCCACACGGTGAACAGCGGCAGCCAGTCGCCGTCGAGGTCGGCGACGTCCAACCTGCTGTGCAGGCCGTAGCCGACCCGCATCGTGTCGAAATCCGCCGGTTCGAGTGCTGGATCCTCCATGCCCCCAGACGCTACTCCGACCCGACGGCTCCCCCGACTACCATGGAGACGATTCCCATCCCACGACAAGGAACGGCCACCCCACGCATGAGCGATCAGCTGCCCACCATCCCCGCCGACCTCAAGCCCGCCGACGGGCGCTTCGGCTGCGGCCCGTCCAAGGTCCGTCCGGAGCAGATCGCGGCCGTGTCCGACGCCGCCACCGCCGTGATGGGCACGAGCCACCGGCAGGCGCCGGTCAAGAACGTCGTGGGTCGGGTGCGCGACGGCCTGTCCTCGCTGTTCTCCCTCCCCGACGGCTACGAGGTCGTGCTGGGCAACGGCGGCACCACCGCGTTCTGGGACGCCGCCGCGTTCGGGCTGGTCCGCGAGAAGTCGCTCCACCTGACCTACGGGGAGTTCTCGTCCAAGTTCGCCAAGGTCACCGGAGGCGCACCGTTCCTGGCCGACCCGATCGTCATCTCCGCGGATCCGGGCTCCGCCCCCGAGCCCACGTCCGACCCGTCGGTCGACCTCATCGGCTGGGCCCACAACGAGACCTCGACGGGCGTGATGGTCCCCGTCACCCGGCCGGCCGGGTCCGAGAACGCGCTCGTCGCGATCGACGCCACCTCCGGCGCCGGCGGCCTGCCCGTCGACATGAACGACGCCGACGTCTACTACTTCGCGCCGCAGAAGTGCTTCGCCTCGGACGGCGGCATCTGGGTGTCGATCATGAGCCCGGCCGCCCTCGAGCGCGTCGCCGAGATTGCGGCCACCGACCGCTGGTGCCCGGACTTCCTGTCGCTGCCCACCGCGGTCGACAACTCGGCCAAGAACCAGACGTACAACACCCCGGCCGTGGCCACGCTGCTGATGTTCGCGAACCAGATCGAGTGGATGAACACCCAGGGTGGACTGGACTGGTGTGTGGCGCGGACCAAGGACTCCTCCTCCCGCCTGTACGACTGGGCGGAGGCCAGCGACTACGCCACGCCGTTCGTGTCCGAGCCGGCCCACCGCTCGCAGGTCGTCGGCACCATCGACCTGGACGAGGGGATCGACGCCGCCAAGGTCGCCAAGACCCTCCGCGCCAACGGCATCCTCGACACCGAGCCGTACCGCAAGCTCGGCCGCAACCAGCTGCGCATCGGCATGTTCCCGGCCATCGACCCCGAGGACGTCACGCAGCTCACCCGCTGCATCGACCACGTGGTGGGCCGGCTCGGCTGACGCTCCCCCCCGTCCCGGCGCAGAATTTCCGCAGCCCACCCGGCCCGTCACCGTGCCGGGTGGGCTGCGCTGCCCTACCATGTGGGGAACGCCCAGGACCCGGGTGCGCGCCGGCTGGGCCGTCGACGGGGCCGTGAGAAGTCGAGGAGGCGGCATGCGCAAGCTGAGGATCGTCGGGGTCGACCCCGAGTCGTCGGTGGTCGAGTGCGAGGTCCCGGACTCGGGTGAGACGTTCTCCCTCCCCCTCGACGACCGGCTCCGCGCCGCGGCCCGGGGCGAGTCGCTCCCCCCCGGCGGCCGCGAGCGAGTTCCCGTGACCGGCACGCTGCGTCCCCGCGAGATCCAGGACCGCATCCGTCACGGAGCCTCCCCCGAGGACGTGGCCTCCGACGCCGGGGTCCCGCTGTCGCGGATCGAGGGATTCGCCGTTCCCGTTCTCCTCGAACGCGCCAACGCGGCCGACCTCGCGCGGTCCGCGCACCCGGTGCTCCCGGACGGCCCGGCACTCGACACGCTCGCCGAGCGCGTCCACTCCGCACTCGACCGCCGTGGCATCGACCCCGACCTGGTGGCCTGGGACGCCTGGCGGGACCGGGCCGGCGGCTGGGTGGTGCGGACCTCGTGGCCGGCGGGCCTGTCTGACGACGCCTCCGCCACGTGGTCCTTCCTGCCCGACTCCCACGGCGGATCCGCGCGTCCGCTGGACGACCAGGCCGAGGGCATCCTCGACCCCTCCCGGGCGACCGCCCTCCGCACGGTTGCGTCCCCTCCCCCGCTCCCCTCCGGTCCCCCTCCCATCCGGGCGGTCCCGAACTCGGCGGCGCCGACGCCGCAGGACCCTCGGCCCGTCCCCGTCGAACCGGCCCGGCGCCCCGAGCTCACCCCGCCCGCCGCGGTCACCCCCGTGGAGGACGACGAATTCCTGCAGCACCCACCCACCGAACCCGAGCGCCGCGGATCCCGCCGCCACCCGACCATGCCGTCCTGGGAGGACGTCCTGCTCGGAGTCCGCGGCAAGGACGACTGACGCCTCGTCATGGGCCACCACGTCGCCACATTCTGGTATCTCGACACCGACGACCCGGCTGCGCCGATCCGTTCCGGCCACCCGTCCGACCCCGGCTTCGCCCGGCGCCTCCTCTCCAGGCTCCACCCCACCGTCACCGTCGCCTCGTTGGGGGCGTTCCCCCTCAACCGCTCGGCCTCGACCGGGCCCGGTGAGATCTACGTGGGCTCGTTCCCCGGGCTGACGGTGGTCCAGACGCTGCTCGACGACCCGGTGTCGCCCTCGGCGACCTCCGACAGGTGGCTGAGGCTGGTGGAGGCCCCCACGGTGCTCCTGTTCTCCCACGAGCCCGATTCCGGCGTCAGCGGGTTCGCCCGCTGGGAATCCGGCCGGCTCGTCCGCTCGTTCGCGGGGGCCGACGACCGGATCATCGAGGACGAGGGGATGCCGCTCCCGTTCGAGCGGCCCTACTGGGCCGGCGAGTTCCCGCTGGACGGGGCCGACGACACCCCGCTCGCGCTGCCGTTCTCGCCGTCGTCGCTCCTCCACGCCGCGCACCGCGACTGGCTGGGCTTCGACCTGGACCCGGGCGGGCTCGATGTCCCGGTCCACGGGTTCGCCACCGACGGTCGCCGTGAGGTCCGCCCGCACACCCCGCCCGCGGGCCCGGCCGTGCACGTGGTGGGGTCACCCGGTCGGGCGGAACTCCATGCCGCCACCCGGCGCCACGCCGGCGCCGGGAAGCCGGTCCCGGACCGGTCCACCCCCTACGTCGACGACGACTACGAGCGGGCTCCCCTCGTACCCGCGGTGGCCCGGGCCTCCCCACCGGGGTCGGTGGCCGTCCGCAGGGTCGCCGGGGCCGCGCGGGACGCCGTGCGCCGGGCGCGCGCCGCCATGAGCCGCCGGCTGTCGAACCGGCGGTAGAGCCGACCTGCGCTGCCCCTTCGACCTGCGCTGCCCCTCTGTCTGTTCTCGCGCGGCTCGCGATGGGCGATTGGTCCATTCCCGCAGCACAGGCCCGAGTGCCGGGGCTGCCCGCTCAGCTCTCCCGCGACCTCTCGTAGAACGCCACCGCCGCGGCCGTGGCCACGTTGAGCGAATCCGTCCCCGCGGTCATCGGGATGGTGGCCCGGACGTCGCAGGCCTGCATCGCGTGCTCGGTGAGCCCGGGCCCCTCGGCGCCCAGGACGAACGCCACTTTCTCGGCGTCGACGGCCCGCGACAGCGGAACGGCCCCCGAGGGCGTGAGCGCCACGGTCCGGAATCCCTGACCGCGCAGGTCGTCGAGCGAACGCTGCCAGGTGGTCGGCGTCCCGGGCAGGTGCGCGAACGGCAGACGGAGCACGTGGCCCATCGACACGCGGACGACACGACGGTAGAGCGGGTCCCCGGTCGAGGCGCCGAAGAGCACCCCGTCGACCCCGAGGGCCGCGCAGTTGCGGAAGATCGC
>DIAZ01000013.1:0-2725 GCA_002415925.1 Dietzia sp. UBA5065
GAGCTCGTCCTCCTTGCCCTTGTCGAGGCCGTAGGCCAGGGCCGCCGCGGTCGGCTCATTGATGATGCGCAGGACGTTGAGTCCAGCGATCTCGCCGGCCTCCTTGGTCGCGTGCCGCTCGGCGTCGTTGAAGTATGCCGGCACCGTGATGACGGCGTCGGTCACGGTCTCGCCGAGGTAGGCCTCCGCGTCTCGCTTGAGCTTCATGAGGATGCGGGCGCTGATCTCCTGAGCGGTGTAGCGCTTGCCGTCGATGTCGTCGGACTTCCAGTCCGTGCCCATGTGGCGCTTGACCGAACGGATGGTCCGCTCGACATTGGTGACCGCCTGACGCTTGGCGATCTCGCCGACGAGGACCTCGCCGTTCTTGCTGAACGCGACGACGCTCGGGGTGGTCCGGCCGCCCTCCGCGTTGGCGATAATGGTCGGCTCCCCGCCCTCGAGGACGGCGACAGCCGAGTTGGTGGTGCCGAGGTCGATGCCGACCGCACGTGCCATGGTGGTTCTCCTGAGGAGTCGCGTGGGCCCGCCGGTGTGGTCGCGCCCTGGGTTGATGGTTCTGGACTCAACTGTGTGGAACCTGGGTTGAGGTTGTCAACTTCAGACTCCGCAAAGTTGCGTTCATCAGACTCAACTCTCCGTATGCCGCCCTTGTTCCCCCTGGTCGGCGGCGATGAGCGGGCCCCTTGCTCTCGGCGCGGCGATCGACGCCAGCCCTATGCGGCCGGCCGGGTTACTCCATGTCGGCGCCGGGCCCTACCGCGCTTGAACAGACATGGGCGAGTGCCCGCGCGCTCCCCTCGCCTGACCAGCGGGTCCGACCGGGTGCCACAATCGCTCTCGTGGCGCACGGCAGCGATGAGCACCAACCGGCTGGCGGCATATCGACGAGCTCGGAGGCCGAGGTGCGCGGACTCGAGTCGATCCTGAGTCGGGTCGGTCGACGGCTCCGCGACCGGGGCGAGCGCATGACAGCTCCGCGTCGGGCCGTCCTCACCGTCCTCCACCATGCCGACGGACACCTCACCGTCGAGGAGGTCGCCGACCTCGTCACCCACATCGACCCGGCCGTCCACCTGGCAAGCGTCTACCGCTCCCTCGACACCTTCGCCCGGCTCGGCATCGTCCAGCACGTCCACCTGGGCCACGGTGCGACGGCATACCATCTCGTCGACAGCAGCGGGTCGCACGCGCACGCGCAGTGCCGCAGATGCCGCCGCGTCGTGGACCTTCCACCCGATGTCCTCGATCACACCGCGCAGCGACTTGCACACGAGTACGAGTTCGTCCTGGACCCCACCCACGCGGCGCTCTCGGGGCTGTGCGGCCCGTGCAGTGCTGCGGTGAACCGGGCGGCCGACCAAACCTCAGCCGGGGCAGTTGCGAATCTGTTGCATTAGGATCGAGTATCGAGCGACAGCGCGGCGCCGAGGGAGGACACCACGATGCACATCCCGGACGGGTACTTGTCCCCGCAGACCTGCGCAGCCGCCTATGCCGTCGCCGTTCCGACCCTCGCGGTTGCGTCCCGGCGGGTCTCAGCCGTCCTGCGGACGAAGCAGGTGCCGCTGCTCGCGATGTTCGCCGCGGTGAGCTTCCTGGTCATGATGTTCAACGTCCCGATCCCGGACGGGACGACCGCACATGCAGTCGGGGCGGTGATCATTGCCATCGTGCTGGGACCGTGGGCTGCGGTCATCGCCGTGTCCGTGGCCCTGCTGTTCCAGGCGTTGCTGTTTGGCGACGGCGGAGTCCTGGCCTACGGGGCCAATGTGGTGAACATGGCCATCCTCATGCCCTTCGTCGGGTATGCCGGGTACCGGCTGATCGCGGGGAGGAGCGCGTTGACCGCGACCCGCCGCGTGGTTGCCGCAGGCCTTGCCGGGTTCGTCGGAATCAACGCCGCCGGCCTTGCGACCGCCATCGAGCTCGGCATCCAACCCGACCTCTTCCACACCGCGGCCGGCGCGCCGCTCTACTCTCCGTACCACCTGAGCCAGTCCATCCCCGCGATGGCGCTGGCCCACGTCATCGTTGCCGGGCCCGTCGAGGCCGTGCTCACGGCGGGGGTCTTCGGATATCTCGTGCGGGCCAACCCATCGGCCCTCGCCGCGACGCACCCGGGCCTCTCCGGCGAACCGAGCTCCAGCTCGACCCCCAGCCGCCCCCCGGGTCTGCTCAGCCCCGCGCGGGTGGCCGTGGGTTTCGTCGTCCTGCTCGCCGCGCTCTCTCCGCTTGGCCTGCTCGCTCCGGGGGGCGCCTTCGGTGAGAACGCTCCGGACGATCTGCCGCTCGCCGATCTTGGCCTGGACGCCATACCGGCCGGGATGGAGCGCTACGCGGGCTTCTGGAGCCACACCCTGCTCGGCGACTACGGCTTCGCGGACGGCCAGAATGCCACCCTGGCCTACTGGGTCTGCGCGGTGCTCGGCATCGCCATCGTCGGGATCGCGGTGTACGCCGCCGGACGTCTGTTCGTCTGGACCACCCGAGGCCGCAGTGGCCGCACGCCCGTCCAGGTTCACTCGTGACCGCTCGGGTGCTCAAGCCGGCCCCCGCATGGCTCGTCTCCAGTGAGCAGCCCATAGGCCCGGGCCGCGTCGGACGGCGAAAGCGGGCCGCCTTCCTCGAAAAGACGCTGGGCGACGGCGCTGAGGTTGTGCGCCGGGCCATGTATGCCGAGTCCGCCGACCCACGCGGCGACCGGCCCGGAGTGCTCTTTCGG
>DIAZ01000013.1:2958-5863 GCA_002415925.1 Dietzia sp. UBA5065
GTCCTGCTCGCCTGGGCGGGAGGAGTGTCGGTCGGCGCATTCGTCACCCGGGTCTGGCTCTTCGTCCCGCTCTTCACCGCGGTCGCCCTCGCGCCGGCAACCCTGTCCGTCATCACTCCGGGCGAGGTCCTGGTCCCGCTGTGGACGTGGCACGGCGCGCAGGAAGGCATCACCTCACAAGGCCTGACCTCGGCAGGTCTGGTCATCCTGCGGGTGGCGTGCTCGGTCTCCCTGGTGCTGCTGGTGACGATCAGCACCTCGTGGAACCGGTTGCTGGCCGCCCTCGGTGCGCTCGGAGTGCCACGGATCTTCGTCATGGTCATTGCCATGGCCTATCGCTACCTCTTCGTCCTGCTCGGCTCGGTGCTGGACATGGTCCTGGCCCGTAAGGCGCGCACGGTGCAGCCGGTCGCGCACACCGCGGGCGACCGGCGGTTCGTCGGGGCGGCCGTGGGCACACTGCTGGGGCGGGCCGGACACCTGTCCGAAGAGGTGCACCAGGCGATGACGGCCCGCGGGTATGCCGGCCAGCACCACACACTCACTGGCTTCCGCGCCTCCGGCACGGACCTGCTGGCTCTGGCCGCTTCGCTGATGGTCGCGGTCGTCATCGTCGGGGGCGACCATCTTCTCCGCTGACCCGCGTCCGGGCATCGACGCCGACACGGGCACCCACGCCATGGCAGACACCGAGATCGTCTTCCACGCCAAAGGGCTCGGCTACACCTACCTCGACCGCTACCCTGCGCTCGATGACGTGAGCTTCCAGATCCGCAGGGGGGAGCGGATCGCCCTGCTGGGCGCCAACGGCTCCGGCAAGTCGACCCTGCTGAAGATCCTTGACGGTCTGGTCTTCCCCACGTCCGGGGAGCTGTCGGCATACGGTCAACCGCTGACCGAGGAGTCACTGGCCGACCCGGCCGTCAACGCCAGGTTCCGGTCCCGGGTGGGGATTGTCTTCCAGAACTCCGACGTCCAGGTCTTCTCGGCCACGGTGCGCGAGGAGATCGCCTTCGGCTGCCTTCAGCTCGGCCTCTCCGCAGCGGAGACGGCGGCCCGCACCGCCGATGTCCTCGACATGCTGGAGATCGAGGACCTCACCGACCGAACCCCGTTCCAGCTCTCCGGTGGCCAGAAGAAGAAGGTCGCCCTCGCCTCGGTCCTCGTCATGAATCCCGAGGTCATCCTCTTCGATGAGCCCACGGCCGCGCTCGACCCGCGCACCCAGCACTGGCTCATCGACCTCATCGCCCAGCTCGGTGAGGCGGGCAAGACCGTCGTCCTGGCCACCCACGACCTGCACACCTTGGCGGACCTCACCGACCGAGCCATCATCTTCGGTGAAGACCACCGCGTCCTCGCCGACACCCAGACTCGAGCCATCCTCGCCGACCGCTCCCAGCTCATTGCCGCGAACCTCATCCACGACCACGAGGTGTAGCCGGGCCCGATCCGGCCAGGTCGACCGCCCCGAAGACCCGCGTGGACGCCGGCTCCGTCGAGCGCCAGGGCTGTCACGCAGGTGACGTCATACCCGCTCGATGACGGCGGTGAGCAGCGCGGCGCGCACGCCGGGCGAGCAGGACCCCAGCAGCGCGTGGATCGGCGCCATCCGGGTTGGCAGGGCCAGACCGCCGTCACCGCCGGCCAGCCCGGCCGCGGCGAGCAGCCCGCCTAGGGTTGCATCGTCGAGACCCGCTGGGTCGAGTGAGCCGAGCACACCGGCGATGCCGGAGTCGACCGCGCCCGGCCCGGCCGCCTGCGCCGCCGCAGTCGCCTCCCGCAGCGCCGCCAGCACATCCGCGACGCCTGGCGCGGTCGCCGCCGACACAGTCAGATGCAGGCTCGCCGGCCCACCCCGATAGGGCAGCTGCGGCTGGGCGTACCACCCCCGCGCCAGCAGCTCGTCGGCGATCGTGTAGACATCGCACGAGTCATCGGTCGCCAGCGTGAGCAGCGTCGAGTCGGGCGCCACCAATACGCGCAACCCAGGTATGCCGTCCACGCCCGCCGCGATCGCCAGGGTCGCCTCGCGCGCCTCGGCGGCCAGGGCGGCATACCCCTGCCGGCCGAGCATCGAGACGGTGGCCCACGCGGCGGCCAGCGGCCCACCGGACTTGGTCGACTGCAGGGTCGAGTTGACCACCCCGTAGCCCGGCCAGTCCGCGGTCGCCCAGAACTGGGTATGCCGCAGCGCCATCGACCGGTGCAGCAACAGCGAGGCGCCCTTGGGCGCATATCCGTACTTGTGCAGGTCGGCCGACACGCTCGTCACACCCGGCACCGCGAAGCTCCACGGCGGCGCGTCCAGGAAGGGCAGGACGAAACCGCCGATGCAGGCATCGACATGGCACCGGATGCCCCGCTCGGCGGCCACGGCGGCGATCACCTCGATCGGGTCGACCACCCCATGCGCATATGACGGTGCGCTCGCCGCGACGAGGACGGTCCGGTCGGTCAGCGCCGCGGCCATCGCCGCGGGATCGGCGCGGTAGGTGACCGGGTCGACGTCGACCAGGGTGAGCTCGAGCCCGAACAGATGCGCCGCCTTGTGGAAGGCCGCGTGGATCGTCGTCGGTGCGACGATCTGTGGCCGCGCGACCTCGGGCCGGGCGTCGCGCGCCGCGAGCACGGCGAGCAGGCACGACTCGGTGCCCCCGCTGGTCACCGTCCCGGCATACCCCGCCGGCGCCTCGAGCAGCCCGGCCGCGAAGCCCACCACCTCGCGCTCCATCGCCGCGAGCGAAGGGAACGCGGTCGGGTCCAGCCCGTTCGAACCGCCGTATGCCGCGAGCGCCTCCCGGGCGACGAGGTCCACCTCCGCGCGCCCCGAGTCGTAGACATAGGCGAGGGTCCGGCCCCCGTGGGTGGGCAGGTCGTGCTCGCGCAGGGACACCAGGCGCTC
>DIAZ01000013.1:6084-7975 GCA_002415925.1 Dietzia sp. UBA5065
GCGGAGAACCCGAGCGTCACCGCCCACACGGCAGCGTCGGACTGCACCGCAGCCGAGTCCGTCGAGGACACATACCCACCGGCCGCCAGCACCAGCCCATAGACGAACGGCCCGAGCGCCATCCCCAGTGTCTCCCCGGCGGTCCACACCCCGGTGAACACCCCGACCCGGTTCTCCCCGGTCCGTGCCGCGTCGGCCGCGGCCACGTCCGGCAGCATCGCGAGCGGGAACAGCTGCGCGCCGGCATACCCGATGCCGACGACCGCGACCGCGAGGTACACCCCAACAGCGGGCAGTGACCGCGCGGCGATCAGCAGCGCCGCGCCGAGGGCGAGGACGAGCGAGCTCGCGGCATACCCGCCCTTCTTGCCGAGCGCGCGGGAGACCCGCTCCCAAACCGGGGTGCAGACGATCGCCGGCCCGACGAAGCAGACGAAGAGCACCGACCCGGCGCCAGGGTCACGCAGCACCTGCCGGGCCACGTAGTCGACGCCCGCGAGCATCGCCCCGGTCGCCAGCGCCTGCACGACAAAGGTGGTGAGCAGCGTGCGGAAGGCCCGGTTCCCCGCGACGAGCCCCAGCTGCTCACGCAGCCCGCCCGCGCCCGCGGCCACCGCCCGCACCGGCGCGTGCCGGGTGCCCCACCACGCCCCGAGCGCACCTCCAGCGATCAGCACCGCGACGAAGACGCCCATCGCGGCATACCCACGCTCCGGGCCGACCGCATTTCGCACCATCGGCGCCAGGCCCCCGCTGACGAGGATCGCGACCGCGAGCACGGCGACCCGCCAGGACATGATCCGGGTGCGTTCGGCCGGGTCGTCGGTCAGCTCCGCGGGCATCGCCACGTAGGGGACCTGGAAGAACGCGTATGCCGTCGCGCACGCCAGGAAGGCCACCACCACCCACGCGGTGGCCAGGGCCTGCGGCTGGGCGGGCCCGGCGAAGAGCAGGGCGAAACAGCCGGCGAGCGCGAGCCCAGCCCGCAGCAGGAAGGGTCGGCGCGGTCCGGCCGGGTGGGTGGAGCGGTCGCTGATCCGCCCGGCGATCGGGTTGAGCACGACGTCCCAGGCTTTCGGCAGGAAGACGACCACTCCGGCCAGCGCCGCCGCGACGCCCAACCGTTCGGTGAGGTAGGGCAACAGCATCAGCCCCGGCACGGTCCCAAAGGCCCCGGTGGCGACTCCGCCCAGCGCGTATCCCCGCCGGATCTGCATCCGGCCACGATAGGGCTCGTCGGGCGCCGTCGGCAGTCCTGACGAGGCAGACCGCGGTGTCTCCCGGGACGTGACGGCGCGGGCCGCCAGGCCTACCGGTGAACGGCGGAGTGGTCGCCGGGGTGGATGTGGGCTCGACGGTTGGCTGGACCGTCACCTCAGTCGTGGGCCTGGTCGCGATGCGGGGCGACGTGCCGGGTCGTGGTGGCCAGGCCGTTGCGGTATGCCGCGATGACCGCCTGCACCCGGTCGCGCACGCCCAGCTTGGTGAGCACTCGGGAGACGTGGGTTTTGACGGTCGCCTCGGTGACCCGCAAGCGGGCGGCGATCTCGGCGTTGGAGAACCCTTGGGCGATCAGCCACCACACGTCCAGCTCGCGGTCGGTCAGGCGTTGAGCCACGTTCGGGGCGCCGGTGGGGCGTTCGGCGCGCCGCATCACTCGGGCGGTGACGGCCGGATCGAGCACCGCGTCGCCGGCAACGACGGCATACACCGCGTGCACGAGCGCTTCGGGCCGGGAGTTCTTGAGCAAGAAACCGCTCGCCCCGGCGTCCAGCGCGCCGAAGAGCACCTCGTCGTCATCGAAGGTCGTCAGCACGATGACCCGCACCGACGGCGCCTGGACGGTCAGTTCGGCGGTGGCGGCAATGCCGTCGCGGCCGGGCATCCGCAC
>DIAZ01000064.1 GCA_002415925.1 Dietzia sp. UBA5065
AGATGTGTATAAGAGCTCAGCCTCGACGAGGGCGAGATCCTGCTCGTGATCGGCCGCACCGGGGTCGGCAAGTCGACCCTGCTGGGGGCGATGACCGGGGCGGTCCCGCACTTCACGGGCGGCCGCCTGTCCGGGACCGTCCGGGTGCTCGGCCGGGACACCCGCGCCCATCCGCCCCGCACGCTGGCCGACGTGGTGGGGGTGGTGGGGCAGGACCCGATCTCGGGGTTCGTCACCGACACCGTCGAGGAGGAACTCGCCTACGGGATGGAGCAGCTGGGACTCGGCCGCGCCCTCATGCGCAAGCGGGTCGAGGAGACCCTCGACCTGCTCGGCATCGCCGAACTGCGCGACGTCCCGCTCGCCGAACTCTCGGGTGGCCAGCAGCAGCGCGTCGCGCTCGGTGCCGTCCTCACCACGCGGCCCGGCCTCGTCGTGCTCGACGAACCGACATCCGCCCTGGACCCCAACGGCGCGGAGGACGTCCTGTCCACGGTCACCCGGCTCGCCCACGACCTCGGCGTGACCGTGGTGATCGCCGAGCACCGAATCGAGCGCGTCCTGCAGTACGTCGACCGGATCGCCCATGTCGGCCCGGACGGCCGGGTCCTCGTGGGTGATCCCCGTACCGTGATGAGCTCGAGCGATGTGGCCCCACCCGTGGTCCAACTGGGTCGGTGGGCCGGATGGAGTCCGCTGCCGCTGTCCATCCGCGACGCCCGCCGAGTCGGGACCGGCCTGCGCCGGGAGCTCTTCGACTCCGAGGAGCCCGCTCCGAGCGGGTCCGGAGCCCGAGCCGGAGCCGGCCGCGGGTGCTCCGGCACACCGGCCCTGCGCGCCGACGGGATCGTCGTCGACTTCGGCGAGGTGCGCGCCGTCGACCGCGTCGACCTCAGCCTGGACCCCGGCCGGGTCTGCGCCCTCATGGGACGCAACGGCTGCGGCAAGTCCACGCTCCTGTGGGCGCTGCAGGGCACGGGGCGGCGGACGGGAGGGCGGGTGCGGGTGCCCGGTGGCGATCCCGGGGCCACCGACCCGCGTGATCTCCCGGCGCCGACGCGCCGCCGCCTCGTCGGGCTGGTCCCTCAGTCGCCGTCCGACCTGCTGTGCCACCCGACGGTCGCCCGGGAGCTCGCCGCCTCCGACGCCGAGACCGGCTCCGACCCGGGGACCACCCGGCGGACCCTGGACACCCTCGCCCCGGGGGTGCCGGACGAGCTCCATCCGCGCGACCTCTCGGAGGGCCAGCGGCTGTCCCTCGTGCTGGCGATCCAGCTCACCGCGCGGCCCGGGGTGATCCTCCTCGACGAGCCCACCCGGGGCCTGGACTACACCGCCAAGGCCGCGTTGTCCTCGGCCCTCCGGCACCTGGCCGCGACCGGCCACTGCGTCGTGGTGGCCACCCACGACGTGGAGTTCGCGGCGTCGTGCGCGGACCGGGTGCTCGTCATGGCCGCGGGCGAGATCGTCGCCGACGGTCCCGCCACGGACATCCTCGCGGGCTCCCCCGCCTACGCTCCCCAGGTGGCCAAGATCACCTCGGGGGTGGAGGACGACAGCCGGTGGCTCACCCTCGCCGACGTCGAGGCGGCGCTCCCCGGCGGTCCGCGATGAGGCCCGTCGTGCCGCTTCGCCCCCGGTCGGTCGTCGCGTTGGTCCTGGTCGCGCTGACCGGGTTGGCGATGTTCCTCTGGCCGCTGCTCGTCGGGCCGGGGTCCACCTTCTCCGGCGACGCCGCGGCTCCCCTGTTCTTCGCCCTCTGCCTGCCGCTGCTCATCGCGGTGGTGCTCGCCGAGATCGCCGAGGGCGGGCTCGACGTCAAGGCGGTGGCGATGCTCGGCGTCCTCACCGCGGTGGGGGCCGCGGTCCGCCCTCTCGGTGCGGGCACGGCCGGCTTCGAGTCCGTCTTCTTCGTCCTCATCCTCGGCGGGCGCGTGTTCGGCCCCGCCTTCGGATTCGTCCTCGGTTCGACCACCCTGTTCGCCTCGGCGTTGCTCACCGGCGGGGTCGGACCGTGGCTGCCGTTCCAGATGCTCGCCGCGTCCTGGGTCGGGCTCGGCGCGGGCCTGCTCCCCCGCGTCCGCGGGCGCGCCGAGGTGCTGCTCCTCGTGATGTACGGAGCGGTGGCGGCGTTCGGCTACGGGTTCCTCATGAACCTGTCGTTCTGGCCGTTCACGATCGGTCCGGACACCGCCGTGTCCTTCGTCGCCGGAGCCCCCGTCGCGGAGAACCTCCACCGCTTCGTCCTGTTCACCCTCGCCACCTCGATGGGATGGGATCTGGGCCGCGCGGTGTTCACCGGGATCCTCATCGCGGTGACCGCCACGGCGGTGCTCGGCGCGCTCCGGCGCGCCTCCCGCCGGGCCGCCTTCGGGGTGCCCGCGCGGTTCGGGGACGGGGACTGACGCTCGTCGTGGGGGCGGGCGCTCGTCGTGGGGGCGGGCGGCGGTCACCGGAAGTCACGGCTGCGCCCGATCGCCATGCCCAGGTGGAGCCGTTCGATCTTGTCCGCCACCACGCTGACCGCGCCCGACCGGTTCTCCACGGTCCCCCGGACGACGAGCGCGGGGGCCGAGGAGACGATCGGCCGGTAGCGCGCCCACAGCCCGACCGAGCACACGATGTTCGTCATCCCGGTCTCGTCCTCGAGGCTGAGGAAGGTCACGCCCTCCGCGGTGGCGGGCCGCTGCCGATGGGTGACCGCCCCGGCGACCTCCACGCGGCTGCCGTCGGGGACGTGGGCGAGCCCGGCGGTGGTGCACACGCCGCGGGAGTCGAGCCACGGCCGCGCGTGGACGGTCGGGTACTCCTCCGGGCTGATGCCGGTGGCCGCGAGGTCCGCGGAGGTGAGCTCGAGGACGCTCATGCCCGGGAGCGCCGGGGCGTCGACCTGGCTGAGTCCGGGCAGCATGCCGGGCTTCTCGCGGGCCGCGGTGGCCGCCGACCACAGGGCCCCCCGCCGGCCGCCCGTGCCGAGACAGTCGAGCGCCCCGGCCGTGGCGAGCGCCTCCATCTGCCGGACGGTCAGCCCGGTGCGTCCGGAGAGGTCACCGGCAGAGGTGAAGGGTCCGTGGGTGTCGCGTTCGTCCGCGATCGCCGTGGCCAGATCCGCGCCGATCGCCCGCACGGACTCCAGGCCGATCCGCACCTCGGTGCCCCGGTTCTCGCAGGTGGCCCCGCCGAGGGAACGGTTGACGCACGGCCGGTGCACGGTGACGCCGTGGCGTCGGGCGTCGGCCACGAGCGACTGCGGCGAGTAGAAGCCCATCGGTTGGCTGCGCAGCAGGGCCGCGCAGAAGATCGCCGGGTGGTGGCACTTGAACCACGCCGAGTAGTAGACGATCGCCGCGAAGGACTGGGAGTGGCTCTCGGGGAAGCCGTAGTTGGCGAAGGCGCACATCTTCTCCCAGATCCGCTCCCCCACCTCCGGGCCCGTCTCCGGCGTCCCGGGCGGGCTCGTGCCGATGCCGTGGAGTTCCCGCATCCCCGAGAAGAACCGCTCCCGCAGCCGCGCCATCTTCTCGGGCGAGCGCTTGGCCCCCATCGCCCGGCGGAGCTGGTCGGCCTCGGCACCGGAGAACCCCGCGATCTCGGTGGCGATCTGCATGAGCTGCTCCTGGAACAGCGGGATGCCCAGCGTCCTTCCCAGGGCCGTCTCGAGCGCGGGGTGGTCGAACACCACCTTCTCCCGCCCGTTGCGACGACGGATGTAGGGGTGCACGGACCCGCCCTGGATGGGGCCGGGCCGGATGAGCGCCACCTCCACCACCAGGTCGTAGAACGTCCGCGGCCGCAGCCTGGGCAGGGTGGCCATCTGCGCACGGGACTCCACCTGGAACACGCCCACCGAGTCGCCCCGGCACAGCATGTCGTAGATCGCCGGGTCCGCCAGGTCGAGCTGTGCGAGGTCCACCTCGAGGTCCTTGTGCTCGGCCGCGAGGTCGATGGCGTGGTGCAGCGCGGTGAGCATGCCGAGTCCCAGCAGGTCGAACTTGACCAGCCCGACCGCCGCGCAGTCGTCCTTGTCCCACTGCAGGACGGTCCGCCCGGGCATGCGCGCCCACTCGACGGGCACCACGTCGGCCACCGGTCGGTCGCAGATCACCATGCCCCCGGAGTGGATGCCCAGGTGCCGGGGCAGACCGACGAGCCGCCGGGCCAGCGCGAGGACGTCGGGCGGGACGGCGTGTTCGGTGGCCTCGCGCTCGTTGTTCTTCAGTCCCGACCACCGGTCGACGCTCTTGGACCACGCGTCCTGCTGCCCGGTGGAGTAGCCCAGCGCGCGGGCGACGTCGCGCACCGCCGACCGCCCCCGGTAGGTGATGACGTTGGCCACCTGCGCGGCGTGGTCCCGCCCGTAGCGGGCGTAGACGTACTGGATGGCCTCCTCCCGGCGGCCGGACTCGATGTCCACGTCGATGTCGGGCGGGCCGTCGCGTTCCGGGGACAGGAACCGCTCGAACAGCAGGTGCGCGCCCACCGGGTCGACATTGGTGATCCCCAGGGAGTAACAGACCGCCGAGTTGGCGGCCGA
>DIAZ01000086.1 GCA_002415925.1 Dietzia sp. UBA5065
AGCCCAACACGCCCCACGGCGGGGCCCCCAACACGCAGCGCGGGCGGTCAGCGTCCGGCGACGAGCACGCGTCACCGTGCCGCTCTCCCGGCGCGGCGCCCAACGATCGTCCCCACGACGGCGGCCACCCAGCCCGTCTCACCGTTCATCCACCGCACGGCAACGAGGTTCGTTGGCACCAGGAAGTCGTCGTCTCGGTCCGAGCCCACCCCGATCTCGACCCCGAAGGCGTCACTGACCCGACCCCAACGCAGATCAGTCGCCGTGGTGAGGTAGTGGGCGATCCCCAACCCGTACCGCTCCACTAGCGGGTCGTGGTCGGGGCGCTTCGAGGCCCGAAGGGCAGACCACGCCAGGTACGTCCGGTCATAGCCGGCCGCGAGGGAACCGAGGTTCCCAGCGTCCACCCCATCGGCGGCGAGGGCGGCCAGCGCCGCGTCGATCCTGCGCTGTCCGGCGTCGTCCAGGGGCAACAGACGCGGTATGACGAGCGGGGTCGCCTCAGCCTCGGCGGCATCCAGCTCCTCCAGCTGCGGGGCCGGCTCGGGCACCGAACGGCTCTCACTTCTGTCCCGGAACCACGCCATGGCGCCCAGCGTACGGGGCCGCCCCGGTGGCCGCCCGTTCCCTTGGCCGCCCGCCCCCGTGGCCGCCCGCTCCCTTGGCGGCCCGCCCCCTTGGCGCCCACCACCTGAGAGGCGATGCGACGTCAGCCGCGACGCGATGCGACGACAGCCGCGACGCGATGCGACGTCAGCCGCCGGAGACCGACAGCTCGGCCTGGCCGACGAGGACCCGCTGCGCCTCGGTCAGCTCCTGCGAGTCGAGCCAGCCCTCCGGAAGCGCGACGGTCTTCGGCGTCCCGGCCCGTCCGCGCGGACCCTCCGCGTCCGATCCCGGCCACGGCGCGCTCGGGTCGAGCCGCGCGAGCAGATCGTCCAGCCGGTCCAGGGAGTCGACCAGGGCGAGCTCGGTGCGCAGGGTCGACCCGGCCGGAAAGCCCTTGAGGTACCACGCGATGTGCTTGCGCAGGTCCCGGCAGCCGAGCAGCTCCTCGCCGTCATACATCTCGACGAGGTAGGTGGCATGTCGTCGCAGCGCCGCGGCGACCTCGCCGAGCGCGGGTGTGACCCGCGAAGGCGACCCCGCGAAGGCTGCCGCGAGGTCCGCAAAGAGCCAGGGCCGACCCAGGCACCCGCGCCCGACGACGACCCCGTCGCAGCCGGTCTGCGCCACCATCGCCAGGGCGTCCTCGGCGGACCAGATGTCGCCATTGCCGAGGACGGGCAGCGGGTCGAGGGCCTCCTTGAGCCGGGCGATCTCCTCCCACCGGGCGTGCCCGGAGTAGTGCTGCGCAGCGGTCCGGGCGTGCAGCGCCACCGCGGCGACCCCGGCATCGCGGGCCGCGCGCCCGGCGTCGAGGAAGGTCAGATGGTCCTCGTCGATCCCGACGCGCATCTTCACCGTGACCGGGACGTCATACCGGCTCGCCTCCCGGACGGCGGCGCGGACGATGGCCGCGAAGAGGTCCTTCTTCCACGGCAGAGCCGCTCCCCCGCCCTTGCGGGTGACCTTGGGCACCGGGCACCCGACGTTGAGGTCGATGTGGTCGGCCCGGTCCTCCTCGACGAGGAGGCGCACCGCCGCCGCCATGACGACCGGGTCGACGCCGTAGAGCTGGACCGACCGCGGGTGCTCGTCCGGGTCGTGCTCGACCAGCCGCATCGTCTCGGGGTGCCGCTCCACAAGAGCCCTGGAGGTGACCATCTCCGAGACGTAGGCGCCACCGCCGGCATACTCGCGGCACAGGCGTCGAAAGGCGCGGTTGGTGATTCCCGCCATGGGCGCCAGGACGAACGGCGAGCCGAGGGTATGGCGGCCGATGCGCAGGGGCGGGGTAGGCGTCGACATGGCCCCACCATTGTCGCAGCGGCGGCGACTGGCTCTGCCGGACCAGGCGCGGCCTCGGGGAAGGCGCTGGCCCTACGACGCGGCCAGCGCAGCCTGGAGCAGCGGTGCGAGGCGACGGCTCTGCGACACCGTGAGGTGGTTGGAGTCGCGGTAGGCGGGTCCGGCCGCCCTAGCGGTGTCGCATCGCCCGGCCGGGCAGAGCTCGGTCCAAAGATCCAGCGTGCGAACCCCTGCCTGGTGCACGGCCGCGGCTTCGGCGGCGAGCTCCGCTGCTTGGGAGGTCTGTTGTGCGGTGCGCTCGACACTGAGCTGGCAGCCGTCGGGGTGCCACACCACCAGCGCGGCCGGGCAGCGGGTCAGGCCCCATGCAGCCTCACCCGTCTCGTCGGTTCCTCCCGGGTGCGGAACCGTCGCGATGACCAGGACCTGATGACCGCCGGCGCCGAGCCACCCCAGCGACCGGGTCACTCCAGCCGTCCACAACCGGGCCTTCCCCTCGGGTGTCCAGTCCCACCCTCCTGCGCCCACGGGGTCGGCGAGGGCCACCCGGCCCGCCGAGATCCAGGTGTTCGCGGCCGCGATGACGACCGTCCCGCGCGGGGCGCCGGCGAGCCAGGCCCGCAGGTGCGCGTTGCGACGACGGCATACCTCGTCGTCCCGTCCGGACTTGTTGACACGCACGTCGACGAACGGGCAGCTGGCCTGCGTCGCCAGGACCAGGGGGCGATTCAGCCGCTGCGCCGCGAGGTCGAGGCCGTCGGCGTACATTCCGGCGTTCGAGTCGCCGACGAGGTAGATCGGTGGGCCAGGGCGCTCGGCCCCGATCGTGCACGCGGCGAGCCGCTCGATGGGCTGGCCCGAGCTGCATCCCGCCGAGGTGCGCAGTGGCCGCGCGGTGTCCTGGTGCAGCCGGACCGCGTTGGGCTCGGCGCTCACCCGGTCGGCCACCACCGCCAGGCCGGCGAAGGCCAGCGTCGGCGCCGCCACGGCTGTGGCCAGTAGCCGCCAGGGGAAGCGCGACCCGGGTGCCGCGCGACGCCACGGCTGCTCAACCCACCGGTATGACGCCCAGGCCACGCCGAGGGCGGCCGTGACGGCGACCCAACGGGTCGAGGCAGACGGACCGAACCAGCCCATGCTGAGCACGAGCAGCGGCCAGTGCCACAGGTACCAGCTGTACGACAGGTCCCCGAGCCGGAGCAGACCCGGATGTTCGAGAGCGCCGCGGCCGGGCCCGCCGTGCCCAGCGAGCAGCAGGGCGGTCGCCGCGACCGGGACCATGAGCCAGGGCCCCATCGGCGGGCCGGGATCCGGGGTGAGGACGAACCAGCACCACGCCGCGAGCCCGGCGAGCTGACCGACGACGGACCAGGTCTGGGCTGGCCGACGGGCCCGGAACAGCAGGAAGACCAAAGACCCGGCGAGGAACTCCCACCCCCGCAGCGGCGCGAGGTAGAAGGCCGCGCGGTCGGCGGCGGGGTACCCGGGCAGCGGAGCGCCCCCAGCGGTGCGCAGGAACAGGGCCAGGCTCGCAACCGCCAGGGCTGCGCTGACCCAACCGAGCAGCCGACCCCGGCGACGGCCGACTCCGAACGCGAGGACCACGAAGAAGCCGATGTAGAACTGCTCCTCGACGGCGAGGGACCACATGTGGACCAGCGGCACCTCGTCGGCCCGGGTGCCGAAGTAGTCCGGGGCGACGGCATAGGCCCCGTGGTTCGCGAGGAAGACACTCGTCCAGCGGCCCAGCTGCGCGGTGAGCTGCATCGTCCCGAAGGGCGAAAGGACCAGGGCGGATGCAGCGGCTGTAACGAGCAGGGCGACGGTCGCGGCCGGGAGGAGGCGCCGGATCCGCCGGGCGAAGAACCATGAGGCGCTGACCCGTCCGGTCAGCTCACGGCGTTGCCAGACCATCCGGGTGATGACGAAGCCGGAGAGGACGAAGAAGGTGTCCACCCCGGCATACCCGCGGGGCAGGACGCCACCGGCGTGGTACAGCACGACCGCGAGGATGCTGAGTCCACGCAAGCCCTGCACGTAGCCCAGGCGGGCACCGCCGAAGGCGTCCGTGGGTACCGGCCGGGCGACCCCCTCGGTCATGTCCGCAGCGCCGCCCTGTCGCTCGACGGGCGCACGCGTCGCGCGGGCCGCATGAGTCTCCTGTCGTCGTCGCTGCGCATCGTCCACCTCAGCGGTGTCACCGGGAGGCTATCGGCTGCGGTGCCGCGACACGCCTACCCCACGACGTGATGCGAACCGACGGTTCACGGCCACGGTCGGCCGCCGTGGTCGAATGTCCCCGTGAGCGCACTGATCTCCGCTGAGGCCCTCGCGGCCTGCTTGGACTCCGTCATTATCCTTGACGTCCAGTGGACTCTGGGTGGGCCGCCCGGTATCGAGGACTACCAGCGCGCCCATCTGCCCGGTGCCGTGTATGTCGACCTGGACTCCGAGCTCGCCGGCCCGCCCGGGGGTGGGCGTGGTCGACACCCGTTGCCCGATCCCGAGGTGCTGGAGGGTGCCCTGCGGCGCAGTGGGGTGGACGACGGGTCCGCCGTCGTCGTGTATGACGCCCAGGCGTCGATGTCCGCCGCCCGGGCCTGGTGGCTGTTGCGC
>DIAZ01000070.1:0-1640 GCA_002415925.1 Dietzia sp. UBA5065
GGTGTGGAGTACCGCGCGCTGCTCGGACTGACCGACGTGGGATTGGAGTAGAGGATGACGACGACGAGCCCGTTCGCCACCCGACTGACGCGCGCGCTGCGGGAGCGGGTGCGCTCGCTCGCGGACCTCTCCCGCCCGGAGGGGCCCGCGTTCCTCGCCGCCGCCGTGGGGACGGAGGTCGCCAAGGCCACCGAGTTCGGTCCGCTGGAGAAGCTGTGTAAGCCGCTGATCGTCCCGGCCGCGCTGACGATCGCCCTGCGCGACGGCCGACTCTCGCCGGTCGACACCGCCCTGCTCTCCGCCACCGGCGCGGCCTACACCACGGGCGACGTGATCCTCATGCTCGGCGGCGGCCACGCCAGCCGGTCCTCGACCAGGCTCGTCTCGGGCGCGGCCGCCTTCGGGGTGGGGCACCTGGCGCTCGGCGGGCTCATGCTCCGCTCGGGGATCCGGTTCAAGCCGGTGCAGCTGGCGGTCCACGGCGTGATCGCCGGCGCCGCGGGGGCGGTGCTGGTGTCCGAGGGGCGGGAGAACGCCCCGCTGGCCGCGTACGGCGGGCTGCTGGCCACGCTGTCCGCGCTGGCGACCTCGGTGGACCGGCGGAGCGGTCCCGCTGCCTCGGTGCTCGCGGTGGCCGGGCCGGTGTTCCTGCTGAGCGATTCGCTGATCCTGGCCCGCCGCAAGACCGAGGGCGGGACCGCGTTGGCCAGGGCGCTGGACGTCGGCGTGATCGACACCTACGCCACGGCCGCGTTGCTGCTGCTCACGGGCACGGCCGCCGCGGCTCGCGCGGCCGGGCGGTCGGCGTGAGCGCGGTCCGGAGCGTCCTGGTCACCGGCGCCGGCCGCGGGATCGGTGAGGCCACCGCGCGCCGGTTCGCCGACGCCGGGTACCTCGTCGGGGCCTATGACCTGCAGCCGTGCGCGTGGGCCGAGGGCGACGCGCGGATCGTCACCGGGGCCCTCGACGTCACCGCCCCCGCCGCCTGGGAGGAGGCGCTGGCAGAGCTGACCGCCCGCTCCGGCGGCGCGCTGGACGTGCTGGTCAACAACGCCGGGCTCCTCTACGGGACGCCGTTCATGGACGCCAGCTACGAGCGGGACTCCGCGCTGGTGGACGTCAACGTCAAGGGCGTCCTCTACGGCTGTCGTGCAGCGCACCCGTACCTGGCCGGGGCCTCCGCGCCGACCGTGGTCAACGTCTGCTCGGCGTCGGCGATCTACGGCCAGGCCGAGATGGCCGTGTACTCGGCCACCAAGTTCGCCGTCCGCGGCATCACCGAGGCCCTGGACCTGGAGTGGGGCCCGGAGGGCATCCGCGTGTGCTCGGTGTGGCCGCTGTACGTGGGCACCGGGATGCTCGAGGGCGTGGACACCGCGGGCATGCGGAACATGGGCGTTCGGCTGACGGAGGGTGACGTGGCGGGGGAGATCCTCGACCTCGCCGAGCAGACCCGCCGCGAGCCGTCCGGTGTCCTCGGCAGGATCCGCGGCGTGCTGGGCAGGGAGGTCCATCGCCCGGTGGGCAGGCAGGCCGCCGCCATGTATCTGGCGTCGCAGCTGGTGCCGAGCAGGATCATCCGCCTGACCAATCAGCGCCTGACCTCGTGACCGGAGCCGCCGCCGGTGATCCCGCCGCCG
>DIAZ01000070.1:1828-2440 GCA_002415925.1 Dietzia sp. UBA5065
CCCCGCCGCCGGGCCCGACCACGTCGCCGGGCCCGACCACGTCGCCGGACCCACGGAGTGGGGCGACGGCCTGGTCGGCGTCGGCCCCTGGGAGGTCGAGCATCCGGGCGAGCCCCGCCCGACCGGCGAACACTGGGACCCCGACCTGCTCGACTCGGGCGACCGCCGCAACGTGGTCGACTGCTACCGGTACTGGCGGCGCGAGGCGATCGTGGCGGACCTCGACACCCGGCGGCACCCGTTCCACGTGGCCATCGAGAACTTCGGTCACGACGCCAACATCGGCACGGTGGTGCGCACCGCCAACGCCTTCCTGGCGGCCGAGGTGCACATCGTGGGTCGCCGCCGCTGGAACCGGCGCGGGGCCATGGTCACCGACCGCTACCAGCACCTGCGGCACCACGAGGACGTCAGTGCACTCATGGACTGGGCGGAGTCCCGGGGGCTGCCGGTCCTCGCCGTCGACAATCTCCCCGGCGCCGAGCCGCTCGAGACCGTCCGCCTCCCGCGCGAGTGCGTCCTGCTCTTCGGCCAGGAGGGCCCCGGGGTGAGCGACGACGCGCGGCTCCGGGCGGCGAGGACAGTGTCGATCGCCCAGTTCGGCTCGACCCG
>DIAZ01000070.1:2645-4345 GCA_002415925.1 Dietzia sp. UBA5065
CTGACCGCGGACCGCTCAGGCGGCGGGGGCGGCGGGACGCTTGCGGATGCGGGCGATGAGCTTGGGTACGGCGGTGATGAGCATCGGCAGCACGGACACCAGCACGATGCCGATGAGGATGAAGTCGATGTGCTCCTTGATGAAGTCGAACTGCCCGAGCCACGCGCCGAGCGCCGTCACGCCCGCGGCCCAGAGCACCGCCCCCACCACGTTGAAGGTGACGAACACGCGGTAGCGCATCCCCGCCATGCCGGCCACCAGCGGCGCGTACGTGCGGACGATCGGCACGAACCGGCAGAGGATGATCGTGGCGGGGCCCCACTTCTCGAAGAACGCGTTGGCCTCATGGATGTAGGCCTGCTTGAACAGGCGCCCGTCCGGCCGCTCCCGCAGGTGGTGGCCCCAGCGGTTGCCGATGAAGTAGCCCACCTGGTCGCCGAGGAACGCCGCGATCGGGGCGGTCACCAGCACCACCCACAGCGGGGCGAACGGGTTGTCCTGCTGGGTGAGCAGCCCCGCGGTGAACAGCAGCGAGTCTCCGGGGAGGAACGGGAACAGCAGGCCCGACTCGATGAAGACCACGGCGAGCAGGGCCGGGAGGATGGCTTTGCCGAACGGGCCGTCGCCGGACAGCCAGAACTCGGGATCCATGAATCCGGGGCCGAGCGCCATGACGTGCTGGGCCTGGTCGGCCAACAGATGGGTGTTCACGACGGGAATCGTATCCGTCCGCCCCTGGGAATCGGCTGAAGCCGTGCCCCCGTCGGGCCGGGTGGGGCCCGCGACCTCGCGATACCTCGTAGGATGGGGTGAATCTCAGCGCCGACTTCTGGAGGATCGTCAATGCCTATCGCCACCCCGGAGCAGTACAAGGACATGCTCGACCGGGCCCGTGAAGGGGGCTTCGCCTACCCCGCGATCAACTGCACCTCCTCGGAGACCATCAACGCCGCCATCAAGGGCTTCGCCGACGCCGGTTCCGACGGGATCATCCAGTTCTCCACCGGTGGCGCCGAGTTCGGCTCCGGCCTCAACGTCAAGGACATGGTCACGGGCGCGGTCGCGCTCGCCGAGTTCGCGCACATCATCGCGGAGAAGTACGACATCCTGGTGGCGCTGCACACCGACCACTGCCCCGAGGACAAGCTGGACACCTTCGTCCGCCCGCTCATCCAGATCTCCCAGGAGCGCGTCGACGCCGGCAAGAACCCGCTGTTCCAGTCCCACATGTGGGACGGCTCGGCCACCCCGCTCGACCGCAACCTCGAGATCGCCAAGGAACTCCTCGAGAAGACGGCCAACGCCAACCAGATCCTCGAGATCGAGATCGGCGTCGTCGGCGGCGAGGAAGACGGCGTCGAGAACGAGATCAACGAGAAGCTGTACACCTCCCGCGAGGACTTCGAGGCCACGATCGAGGCGCTCGGCGCGGGCAACACCGGGCAGCGCTACCTGCTGGCCGCCACCTTCGGCAACGTCCACGGCGTGTACAAGCCGGGCAACGTGAAGCTGCGCCCCGAGGTGCTGAAGATGGGCCAGGAGGTCGCGGTGGAGAAGCTGGGCCTCGGCGAGGGCGACCTGCCGTTCGACTTCGTCTTCCACGGCGGCTCGGGCTCGGCCAAGAGCGAGATCGAGGAGGCGCTGAGCTACGGCGTCATCAAGATGAACGTCGACACCGACACCCAGTACGCGTTCACCCG
>DIAZ01000065.1 GCA_002415925.1 Dietzia sp. UBA5065
GGCGCCCTCCCGGGTGACCTCGACAAGCGCCCGTCCGAGTCGCAGGACGTCGGGTCGTTCATCCGCGCTCAGCGCGAGGCGGCCCAGGTGTCCATCCGGCAGCTCGCCGAGCGTGCCGGCGTCTCGAACCCGTACCTGAGCCAGATCGAACGCGGGCTGCGCAAGCCGTCCGCCGAGGTCCTGGGTCAGATCGCACGAGGTCTGAGGTTGTCCGCGGAGGTGCTCTACGCCCGAGCGGGGATCCTCGAGCTGAAGCAGGGGAGCCCCGTCAGGGATGCCATCCTGACGTCCCCGGACCTCACCGAGCGGCAGAGGGAGGTGCTCGTGGAGATCTACGAGTCGTTCCGAACCAACAACGCAACGGCAGCCGACCAGGTCGTCGACGTGCCCTGAGCGCGTCCGACGGCGGCCCCCCGGGGCCACGCGACACCACCACTGAACACCCGCAACTGATCAAAGGAGTCGACATGACCGACAAGAAGCCCACCGCCAAGAAGGCCCCCGCCAAGGCCGCCGCCAAGGCGCCGACCAAGGCCCAGGCCGCCAAGAAGGTGTCCAGCTCGGCCAAGACCGCGCCGCGCAAGTCCACCGCCAACGATCCGGTCTTCGAGGGCCCGCTGGGCCAGGCGCTCGCCGCGGTGCGCACCCCGGTGTACGCCTACGTCGGGATCAACGACCTCGCGGTCCAGGCCGTGTCCGGCCTGGTCGCCGACCTCCGCCGCCGTGCGGAGGAGGCCGTGACCGACGCGCAGACCAAGGTGACCGAGCGGGTGACCGACGTGCAGAACCGCGTCACCGAGCGCGTGTCCGACGTGCAGAACCGCGTCACCGAGGTGCCCGACCGGGTCCAGGCCCTGCCGGCCGAGGTCGAGGAGCTGGTCAACCGGTTCCGCCCGGAGGAGCTGCGTAAGGTCGCCGACGCGTACGTCGAGGTGGCCGCCGGCATCTACGGTGGACTCGCCGCGCGTGGCGAGGACGTCGTGGCCCGCCTGCGCGAGGAGAACCCGCAGCTCGAGGCCGGCCTCGCCCGCGTCAACGAGCAGGTCGCCCGCGCCGCCGGCGCCGTCGAGGAGCAGGTCGAGCTCGGCGAGGAGGCGCTCGGTACGGTCGCCCGCCAGACCCGCTCGATCGGCGTCAAGGCAGCCGGCCGCGTGTCCAAGGCCGCCCGCCACGCCGCCGAGGAGGTCGGTGACGCCGCGGACAAGGCCGCCGACACCGTCGAGGACGCCGCGTTCGCCGTCTCGGACGAGGTCCAGAGCGGCGCCGCCAAGGTCGAGGCCCGGACCGCCCCGGCCAAGAAGGCGCCCGCCAAGAAGGCCCCGGCCAAGAAGGCGCCCGCCAAGAAGGCGACCACGCCCGCCGCGAGCCAGGCCGCCAAGCCGGCCGCCCCGGCGTCCAAGCCGGCCGCCGCACCGGCGTCCGCTCCGGCTCCCAAGCCGGTCTCGTCCGACGACAAGTGAGTCGTCCCGGCTGACGCCGGACACCGACCGCCCCCGGTCCGCTCCCACCGAGCGGGCCGGGGGCGGTTCTCGTCGTGGGCGGACCGTCGGACGATCCGCCTACACTGGCACGTGTGATCGATGCGCTCCCCGGGACCTGGGGTCTGGTTCAGTTGGCCGTTCAGGCCGCTCTCGTTCTATGGGCTCTGGTCGGTGTGGTGATGGCCATCCTCCCGCCGGCGTCGGCGTACGCGGTCGAGGGGAAGTGGCCCAAGCCGGCGTGGATCGGCATCTGCCTGCTGGCGGGGGTCCTCTTCGCCCTGCGACCGTTCGGGTTCCTCAGCGTGATCGCGATGGTGGCGGTCGGGGTGTTCTTCGCCGATGTCAGGCCGGCGGTCGGCGGCAGACGCAGGTGAGGCCGGGCAGGCCTGCCGGCCCGGCGTCACGGATCCCCGAGGGGTCGACGGGCCCGATCAGGTGAAGACCACCGTGCGGGCGTCGTGGACCAGCACTCGGTCCTCCAGGTGCCAGCGCAGCCCCCGGGCCAGGACGAGCTTCTCCGCGTCGCGGCCCTGACGCACCATGTCCTGCACGGTGGCGGCGTGGTCCACCCGGATGACGTCCTGCTCGATGATCGGCCCCTCGTCCAGGTCCGCCGTGACGTAGTGGCAGGTCGCCCCGATGAGCTTGACGCCGCGGGTATGCGCCTGGTGGTACGGGCGCGCCCCGACGAAGCTCGGCAGGAAGCTGTGGTGGATGTTGATTGCCCGCCCGGTCCACCGGGTGCACAGCTCGTCGGGCAGGACCTGCATGAAGCGGGCCAGGACGATCGCGTGCGGGTCGATGTCGTCGACGATCCCGGCCACCTCCCCGAACGCCGGGCCCCGTTCGGCCGGATCCGCCGGGAACGGCACGTGGTGGAAGGGGATGCCGTGCGCCTCGGTCATGCCGCGCAGCGTGTCGTGGTTGCCGACCACGGCCCGGATGCGGGCGGGGTAGTCGCCGCTCGCGACCCGACCCATCAGATCGTGCAGGCAGTGGCCGTCCTTGGAGACCAGGATGACGACGTCCTTTGGCTGGCCGGAGTCGGCGATGTGCCAGTCGGTCTCCGGTCCCAGCTCGGCGGCCACGCGCTCGAAGCGGCGGCGGAGCTCGTCGAGTTCCATCCCGATCGACGCGGCGTCCACGGCCTGGCGGGTGAAGAACCACCGCGAGTCCTCGTCCGCGTGGTAGGCCGCCTCCACGATCGTGCCGCCCAGCTCGGCGAGGAACGTGGCGATGCGGGCGACGATGCCGATGCGGTCGGGGCAACCCAGCGTGAGGACGAAGCGGCGTGACATGAGTCGTCATTGTGCCAGCAAGGGGTGTCGGGGAGCCCCGCTAGGCTGGTCGGCATGGACGCCAGCCCCCGGAACACCCTGACCAGAGCCCGCGTCGCGGCGATGATCGACCACACCCTGCTCTCCCCGGACGCCTCGCGTGCGGACGTGCAGGCCTGCATCGAGGAGGCCCGCGAGCTCGGCGTGAAGGCGGTGTGCGTGAGCCCGGCCATGCTGCCGGTCCGCGCCGGCGGCCTCACCGTGGCCACGGTGGCCGGGTTCCCGTCCGGCAAGCATCACCCCCTGGTCAAGGCCATGGAGGGACGGCTCGCGGTGGATCAGGGCGCCCGCGAGGTGGACATGGTCATTGACATCGGGGCGGCGATCGCAGGGCTGGTCGACGAGGTGATGGCCGACGTGCTCACCATGCGCGACGCCGTGCCCCCGCCCGTCGTGATCAAGGTGATCCTCGAGACCGCGGCCCTCCACCGCGCGCTGGGCGAGGAGGCGGGGGACGAGCGGATCGAGGCGCTGTGCCGCGCGGTCGCCGAGGCCGGCGCCGACTTCGTCAAGACCTCCACCGGCTTCCACCCCGCCGGCGGCGCGAGCGTGCGCGCGGTGGCCGCCATGCACCGGGCGGTGGGCGGGCGGCTCGGCATCAAGGCCTCCGGCGGGATCCGCGACGCGGACACCGCAGGCGCGATGATCGCCGCCGGCGCCACCCGGCTGGGGCTGAGCGGAAGCCGCGCGGTGCTGGAGCTGTCTCTTATACCCA
>DIAZ01000141.1:0-130 GCA_002415925.1 Dietzia sp. UBA5065
GGGCGAGGGTGGGGCGGGCGGTCAGCGGGCGCGGCGGGCCAGGCGCTCGGTGTCGGAGATGATGACGCTCTTGCCCTCGAGGCGCAGCCAGCCGCGGTGCGCGAACTCGGCCAGCGCCTTGTTCACCGTC
>DIAZ01000141.1:342-4806 GCA_002415925.1 Dietzia sp. UBA5065
GGCCAGCGCCTTGTTCACCGTCTCGCGGGAGGCGCCGACGAGCTGGGCGATCTCCTCCTGCGTGAGGTCGTGCGTCACGCGGATGTTGGGGCCCTCCTGCGTGCCGAAGCGCTGGGCCAGCTGCAGCAGGGCCTTGGCGACGCGGCCGGGGACGTCGGTGAAGATCAGGTCGGCGAGGTTGTTGTTGGTGCGGCGCAGGCGGCGGGCCAGCACGCGGAGCAGCTGGTCGGAGATCTCCGGGCGCTCGGCGATCCAGCGTTTGAGCGCGGAGCGGTCCATGGACTGCACGGCCACGTCGGTCACGCACACGGCCGAGGAGGTCCGCGGGCCCGGGTCGAAGATGGACAGCTCGCCGAACATGTCGGACGGGCCGAGGATGGACAGCAGGTTCTCGCGGCCGTCCGGGGCCTTGCGGGAGAGCTTCACCTTGCCGGAGGTGACGATGTACAGGCTGTCGCCCTGCTCGCCCTCGCGGATGATCACGTCACCCTTGGAGTACTCCTCGGCGGTGAGGTCGGCTCGCAGCGCCGAGATCGCGGCGGGTTCGACACCCTGGAAGATTCCGGCCCGGGTGAGCACGTCGTCGGCAGACTGGTCCGTGCGGCGATCGATCGTCACAGTCTGTGACCCTCCGTTCGGGCGTGGACATGGGTGTCCGCGCCATGGCGTGCGTGTGGCGAAAGCCACTGTAGCCGGTAGATCGCCCGAGATGTGCCCAACGCGCGGTCGGAGCGGGACGTCAGTCGTCGATCTGCTCTGGTTGGTCGAGGATCGCGTTCTCGAACCGGTCCATGAGGAGTGCGAAACCGGCGAGGAGGACCGGGACCAGGACGACGAGGATTCCCTGCATGCCCCCGAGTAAACACCCCCGGACGCCGGTACACACAGCCGGCGTGTCGGCGGGGGGCCGACCCGCTCGTCCGGCGGGCCGTAATGTGGACTCATGCCCGACCCCGCCCCGGCCTCCACGACGCGCCGCAGACGGGGGGCGGCCGCGAGGGGGGTGGAAACCGACCTCGGGCGCACCCGTCGAGCCCGCCGCATGCTCCGCACCCTCGAGGAGGCGTTCCCCCACGTGTACTGCGAGTTGGACTTCTCCGATCCGCTCGAGCTGAGTGTGGCCACAATCCTGTCGGCCCAGTGCACGGACAAGCGCGTCAACGAGGTCACGCCGGCGCTGTTCGCCCGCTACCGGACGGCCGCAGACTACGCGGCCGCGGATCCCGAGGAGCTCGAGGCCCTGATCCGGCCGACCGGCTTCTACCGCAACAAGGCCCGGAGCATCCAGGGCCTGGGCGCGGCGTTGGTGGAGAGGTTCGACGGCGAGGTGCCGCGGCGGCTCGAGGACCTGGTCACCCTCCCCGGCTTCGGGCGAAAGACGGCCAACGTGGTGCTCGGCAACGCGTTCGGGGTGCCCGGCCTGACCGTGGACACCCACTTCATGAGGCTGGTGGCGCGGTGGCGCTGGACGGAGGCCACGGACCCGGTGCGCATCGAGCGTGAGGTGGCGCGCCTGCTCCCGCGGGCGACCTGGACCGACGCCAGCCACCGGATCATCTTCCACGGGCGTCGGGTGTGCCACGCGCGGACGGCGGCCTGCGGGGCGTGCGTCCTGGCCGACGACTGCCCCTCCGCGGGCGAGGCCGGCCCGCTCGATCCCGTGGCCGCCGCCCGCCTCGTGGCGGGACCCGAACGCGACCACCTGCTGGAACTGGTCGGGCTGGGGGATCGGGTGTGAGCGCCTCGCTGAGATGGTCCCTGGTGGCGTTGGTGGCGCTGGTCGGCGTCGTCGTCGCCCTCCTCTCCACCCTGGCCGACGACGACGAGGCCGGCGGCCGAGCCGCGTCCACCCCCACCGCGCCGCCGGTGGGCGCGCCCCCGGCGGACGAGCCGCAGACGGTGGTCGACGCGGGGACCCGCGCCTCGGCCGGGCTGCCGGCCTGCCGCGACAGCGCCGTTCCGGCCACCACCGACGGCCCGGTGGCCGGGTTCATGGTGCGGTGCATGGACGACGGGTCGACCACCACGCTCGGCAAGATCCAGGCGGGCCGGCCGATGGTGGTCAACCTGTGGGCGTACTGGTGTGAGCCGTGCCGCCGCGAGCTGCCCGCGATCCGCGACGCGCAGGCCGCGCTCGGCGGCGACGTCGCGGTGGTGCTCTCCCACACCGACCCGTCGGAGACCAAGGGGTTCGACACCCTGGCCGCGCTCGGGATCGACGATCTGATCTCCGTCTCCGACCAGGACGAGGAGCTGCCGACCCTGCTGGGCGCGCCGCCCGTCCTGCCCCTGACGGTGTTCGTCAGGGCCGACGGGACCGTCGCGCACGTGTTGGTCGAACCGATGGACAGCGAGCGGGACGTGCTCGACGCCGTGGAGGAGTACCTGGGGGTGGCCGCGTGACCGGCACCGGGCGGAGCGGGCCGGTGCCCCGGCCCGGCGACGTGACCGGCGTTCCGCACCCCGGCTGGATGGATCCGCTCATGGCGGCGTGCACCGACGGCAGCTTCGACGGGCTGCTGCCCAGGCGCAGGCCCCCGGAGGACCGCGGGCCCAACGAGGTGGGGCGCCCGCACCGCGACGCCGCCGTGTTGGTGCTGTTCTCCGGTTCCGCGGATGCGCCGGGCCCGACGCCCCCGGAGGACGCCCGCGTCCTGCTCACCCACCGCGCGCCCACGCTGCGCAGCCACTCGGGACAGGTCTCGTTCCCCGGCGGCGGGGTCGACCCCACCGACAGCGGCCCGGTCGAGGCCGCGCTGCGCGAGGCGTGGGAGGAGACGGGACTTGAGGCCTCGGGCGTGGATGTGCTCGCGGTGCTGCCCGAGCTGTACATCCCCGTCTCCAACTACTCGGTGGCCCCGGTGCTGGGGTACTGGCGCGAACCGATGGAGGTGGGGGTCGTGGACGCCGGCGAGACCTCGCGCGTCATGACGGTGCCGGTGGGCGAGCTCCTCGACCCGGCCAACCGCTTCCTGCTCCGGCACTCCACGGGCTGGACCGGGCCGGCGTTCCTCCACGACGACCTGGTGGTGTGGGGCTTCACCGCCGGGATCATCGCGGCGATGTTCCACTCCGCCGGCTGGGACCTGGACTGGGACACCACCGACATCCGCGACCTCGAGGAGACCCTGGCGGCCTCGGCGAACGGTGAGCGGTACCGGATGTCGGCCGAGGAGGCGCGACGGGAGTCCTCCGACCCGCTGGCGGACCGGACGGTCGCCGGGGTGCCGGGAGCCCGGTCTGCCTTCCCGGACGCGGCCCCCGCCACCGCCGTCCCTGCCACCGCCGAGGAGCCGCTCGACCTGCCCGCCGACAACCCCCGCAGGGGATACCGGTGACGGGCTCGCAGTGGCTCGACTTCGCGCTCTACGCCCTCGCCGCGGCCGCGGCGATCTCCGGCTGGATCAACGGCGCCGCCGCCTCGGGATTCGCGCTGCTGGGCGTCGGCATCGGCGCCACCTCGGGACTGCTCGTCGCGCCCCACCTGGTCCGCGAGATCGACGCGCCGGTGGGTCGGCTCGTGGCGGGGCTCGCGATCATCGCGGTGATGGTGATCGTCGGCCAGGTCGCCGGTGTGACCATCGGTCGCGCCGCCCGACGCTACATCTCCGGCACGGGGGCCAAGCTCCTCGACAGCACGGTCGGCGCCGTGTTCCAGGCCGCGGCCGTGCTGCTCGTGGCGTGGCTCGTGGCCGTCCCGATCGCGGCCCAGGAGGGCCCCGGCCCGGGCAAGGCGGTGCGGGGGTCCTCGGTGTTGGCCAAGATCGACGACGTCGCGCCCGAGCAACTGCAGAAGATCCCCGCCGCGTTCACCGCCATGCTCGGCACCACCGGGTTCCCGGACATCCTCGGCCCGTTCGGCACCACCCCCATGCAGGAGGTCGCGCCGCCGGACCCGGTTCTCGCCGGATCCGAGGTGGTGGCGAGGGTGGAGCCGTCGGTGCTCAAGATCCTGGGCCGGGCGGAGTCCTGCAGCCGGGCGCTCGAGGGGTCGGGCTTCGTGGCCGCCCCCGGGCTCGTCATGACCAACGCGCACGTGGTGGCGGGCACCGGCTCGGTGAGGGTCGTGGTCGGTGACGAGGAGCTGGACGCCGACGTGGTGGTCTACGACCCGCGGGTCGACATCGCCGTCCTCCGCGTGCCCGGTCTGGAGGCGCCGGTGCTGCCCTTCGCCGAGCGGCGGTCCAGGACCGGCGACGACGCTGTTGTGGTGGGCTTCCCCGGGAACGGCCCCTTCCGGGCGGACTCGGCCCGGATCCGGGAGCGGGTGACGCTGCGTGGTCCGGACATCTACCGCGAGCAGACCGTCGAGCGCGAGGTGTACATCCTCCGGGGCACGGTCCGTGAGGGCAACTCGGGCGGGCCGCTGATCACACCGGAGGGCGAGGTCGTGGGTGTGGTGTTCGGCGCCGCGATGGATGCCGCCGACACCGGGTACGCGCTCACCGTCGAGCAGGTGTTGCC
>DIAZ01000141.1:5020-16491 GCA_002415925.1 Dietzia sp. UBA5065
GCGCTGCCTCCCCGGCTTGCGCTGGCGGAATGGTCCATTCCCGCAGCGCGACCCCGGTAATCGCGTGCAGAGAGGCAGCGCAGGTCGGAGGGGCAGCGTACGCCGCGGGGCGGAGGGGCAGCGTACGCCGCGGGGCGGAGGGGCCGGGTGCGCTAGCCGGGCGGACCGGACGGGGGTCCGCTCACGCGCCGGGCGAAGTCCACGATCAGCCGGGACGTCGCGGCCGGGGATTCCATCGCGGGGTAGTGGCCGGCCCCGGGGACGAGCTCGGCGTGGAAATCGCGGGCCCACCGGGCGGACGCGCGCACCGTCTCAGGCCGGATGAACGTGTCCTCGGCGCCGCTGATGCCCAGCACCGGCTGGTCCACCACGCGGGAGACGGTACGCCGGAAGTCGCGACCGTCGGGGCGGAGCTGGCTGCGGACCATCCAGCGCCGACTCTCCAGCGACAGGTGCGCGACCTTGGGGATGAGCATGGCCCGCCGGAGCAGCGCGGCGGACTCGCGGAAGTCGGTGGTCTCCGGCCAGGACCGCCCGGAGCGGGCTCGGAGCGTGTCCTCGACCGCCGCCGCGCCGTTCGCGGTGAGCCGGCGTTCGGGCAGGCGGGGGGCCTGGTCCGCCAGGAGGCGGGGGGCCAGGGCGCGGCGCTGCACGGGGTCGCGGAGCGCGGCGTGGCGGGTGGCGAGCGGGTGGGGGGAGCCGACGACGACGAGGCCCCGCACCGCGCGCGGCCGCCGGTACGCAGCGGTCCACGCGACGAATCCGCCCTCCCCCTGCCCCACGATCACCGCGGAGGAGTGCCCGAGAGCGCGGATCAGGTTGGTGATGTCGGCGGACAGCGTCCAGGCGTCGTACCCCCTCGGCGGCTTGTCCGAGTCGCCGTGACCGCGCAGGTCCACGGCCACCGCGTGGAAGCCCGCCTCGGCGAGCGCGACCATGGGCGCGCGCATGGTCCACCAGATGCCGTCCAGGCCGTGGATCAGCACGACCAGCGGCGGGAGCACCCCGGGGACCGTGTCGGCCGGCAGGGACTCCGCCACATGGAGGCGGATTCCGTTGGCCGAGACGTCACGATGCCGCCACGGCCCGTCGATCCTGACTATCGACGGGTCGGGCGGCCTGTGACCGGGAGTCTTCAGCGGGTCGCGGCGGGCAGGGGGGTCTCGGTCGTGCGGACCGTCCCGGGCCTGGGCTCGGCACCGGTGGGCATCGCCAGCTTGAGGTCCGACACCGAGTCGATCGTGCGCTGCGGCTTACGGATCTTCTTGACCTTGCGGTAGCCCAGCAACCCGAACAGCGCGGCCAGGAGCACCAGGACCACAAACACGATGAGGAAGCCCATCCAGTCCCACGTCTTGGTGCCGAACCACATCGAGATGAGCTTGGCCCACATGAACACGAACGGGAAGAACGACATGAGGAGCAGGACCAGCGCGGCGACGAAGAAGCCGGACCCCGTGGCGGCCTTCTTGACCTGCTCGGCCACCTCGGTCTTGGCGAGCTCGATCTCCGCCCGCAGCAGCGTCGACACCTGGGTCGAGGCGTTCTTGACCAGGGTTCCGATGCTGGCGTCGCCCCGGCCGATCGAGTCCGCGTCATGCAGAGGGATCGAGGCCCCGGTCGGCGTGTGGGTTCCCTGGGCGTGGCTCACGGTTGTTCCTCCATTGTCAGGCGACGGATGCACCGCCGTCCATCGTGCCACGACACGTGGCTGCCTTCACCCGCTACCCGGTCAGCCGCGGGTGCCCTTCTCCCTGATCTGCTCCATGATGGTCGGATCGGACAGGGTCGAGGTGTCCCCGCCGTCGCGGCCCTCCGCCATGTCCTTGAGCAGCCGACGCATGATCTTGCCGGAGCGGGTCTTGGGCAGTTCCGGGACGATCGTGATGTCGCGGGGCTTGGCGATCGGGGAGATCTCCCGCGACACCTCGGCGCGCAGCTCGTTGATGAGCGCCTGACGGTCCTCCTCGGCGTCGACGTTGCCGCGCAGGATCACGTAGGCGACGATCGCCTGCCCGGTGGTCTCGTCGTTGGCGCCGACCACGGCGGCCTCGGCGACGGCGCGGTGGCCGACGAGCGCGGACTCGACCTCGGAGGTGGAGATGCGGTGCCCGGAGATGTTCATGACGTCGTCGACGCGGCCGAGCACCCACAGTGCGCCGTCGGCGTCCCACTTGGCGCCGTCACCGGCAAAGTAGTACCCCTCCTCGGCGAACCGGGACCAGTACGTGTCGCGGTAGCGGTCCATGTCGCCCCAGATGCCCCGGAGCATGGCGGGCCACGGGTCGGTGATCACGAGGAACCCCTGTTCGTTGGCCGCGACCTCCTTGGCGTCGCTGTCGACGATCGCCACCTCGATCCCGGGCAGGGGCCGCATGGCCGATCCCGGCTTGGTCGCCGTGACGCCCGGCAGCGGGGAGATCATGATCGCCCCGGTCTCGGTCTGCCACCAGGTGTCGACGATGGGGGCCTTGCCGCCGCCGATGTTCTCGCGGTACCAGCGCCACGCCTCCGGGTTGATCGGCTCGCCGACCGAGCCGAGCAGGCGGATCGAGGACAGGTCGTGCGCGGCCGGGATCTCCGTGCCCCACTTCATGAACGTGCGGATCAGGGTCGGCGCCGAGTAGTAGATCGTGACGCCGTACTTCTCGATGATCTGGAAGTGCCGGTGCTCGTCGGGGGAGTTGGGGGTGCCCTCGTAGACGATGCACTCCGCGCCGTTCGACAGCGGCGCGTACACGCCGTAGGTGTGGCCGGTGACCCAGCCGACGTCCGCCGTGCACCAGTAGACGTCCTCCCCGGCCTTGTGGTCGAACACGTTGTGGTGGGTGTAGGAGGCCTGGGTGAGGTAGCCGCCGGTGGTGTGGACGATGCCCTTGGGCTTGCCCGTGGTGCCGGAGGTGTAGAGCAGGAAGAGCGGGTGCTCGGAGTCGAAGGCCTCCGGGGTGTGGTCGGCGGACTGCTGCGGGACGACCTCGTCCCACCAGACGTCGCGGCCGTCCGTCCACTCGACGTCGAGGCCGGTGCGGCGCACGACGAGGACCGTCTGCACGGACTCGGCGCGGCCGTCGGCGTCGACACCGTTGCCGGAGAGCGCGTCGTCGACCCCGGCCTTGAGCGGTGCGGGCTTGCCGCGGCGGAACTGGCCGTCGGCGGTGATGACGACCTTGGCCTCCGCGTCGTCGATGCGCGAGCGCAGCGCGTTGGGCGAGAAGCCGGCGAAGACGACCGAGTGGGTCAGACCGAGGCGGGCGCACGCGAGCATCGCGATGTACACCTCGGGAAGCAGCGGCATGTAGATGGCCACGCGGTCCCCGGCCACCAGGCCGAGCGAGTCGAGGTAGTTGGCGGCGCGGCTGACCTCGTCCTTGAGCTCGGCGTAGGTGATGTCGCGGGCGTCGCCCTCCGGCTCGCCGATCCAGTGGATGGCCACCCGGTCGCCGTTTCCGGCCTCGACGTGGCGGTCCACGCAGTTGTAGGCCACGTTGAGCTCGCCGCCCACGAACCACTTGGCGACCGGCGCGTCCGACCAGTCCAGCACCTCGGACCATTCCTTGGACCAGTCCAGCCGGCGGGCCTGCTCGTCCCAGAACGCGAGCCGGTCGGCGGAGGCCCTGTCGTAGAGGTCGGCCTGCGCGTTGGCCTGGGCGGTGAAGGCGGGGTCGGGATCGAAGGACAGGTCGTGATCGGAAGCGGTCATCAGCAGCTCTCCTCGTGGTTGGGTTCACGGCGGCCGGAGTCGACACGGCGGGGACGACCGGACCGTTTGCGTGTGAGCGTAGTCACATGGACGATGCTGCGGTCGGCAACGCACCCGACGGGGGGACCAGGGGGTGAGCGAGGGGGCCGGCCCGGTCAGGCGTCGTCGGTCGGCGCCGATCCGCCGCGATCGACTCCGGGCTCGTCGGCCGGCCGGGCCCCGCTCGCCGGCGGCGTCGCCGACGCCTCGTTCGCGGACCTCGTCGTCGTCGCGGTCGTCGTCTCCTCCGTGGTCTGCGTCTCGGTCTTCTTCCCGGGCGCGGGCGGGGTGGTCTTCTTCCCGGGCGCGACCTCGGGCTCGGCGGGCGGATCCGGCTCGGGCTCGGGCTCGGGCGCGGCGGTCTCGCGCCCGCCGTCCTGCGGTTCGATGCCGTAGTGCTCGAGCAGCGTGGACTCCTGGTCGGGGGTCAGCCCGTCCTCGGTGCGATCGGGACGCGGGGAGTCCCGGATGACCGAGCGCGTGTGGTCCAGGTGGAGCTCCTCGTCGAGGAGCCGGGCGCCGTGGAGCGGCACGATCGCGTCGGAGGAGAAGATCCCCGTCGAGACGGTCGCGAACGTGATCTTTCCGGTGGCGTCGTCGACGTACACCTGCCGCACCGCGCCGATCTTCGTCCCCGTGGAGTCGAAGGCGGTCGCGTCCAGCAGCGCGTCGAGCTGATCCTTGAGCGTCACGGGGTCTCCGGGGTCGTCGGTGGGCGGGCTCGGGCGGTCCCGGGCGTACGCTGATTACATCAGCTCGACATCGGTTGAGGGTGCCGATCCGCCCACGTGTCGGTGGTTTCCGGTGCGTGAAACGGCGGGCGGGGGCGGGTCGGTAACCTCGACCGCGTGACCCCTCGTGCCCAGGACCCCCTCGCCCCGCTGGTCGCCCTCCCGGGGGTGGCCGAGTCGTCCGAGGCTGCCCGGGCGGCCCTCGCCACGGTGCACCGCCACCCCGCCAACCGCCGCGGGTGGCCGACGACCGCGGCCGAGTCCGTCCTGCGCGGGGCGCGGGCCTCGGCCGGCGTGGAGGGCGCGTCGGTGCGGCTGGACGCGGACGGGGAACACGACGAGGTGCTCACCGCCGCGCTGCGGGTCGCCGGCGAGCTGACCGGCGAGTCGCTCGAACGGGCCGTCGCGGTGTGGACCCGGTCCCCGCTCCAGGAATTGGCCCACCTGCACCTGCTGGCGGCGTCCGGTCCGGAGGTCCACGCGGAGGCCCTCGGGCGGCCCCGACCCGAGCCGGGGGTGGCGGAGCGGCTCCAGGGGCTCGCCGAACTCGTCACCGGTGGGACCGGGGTGCCCGCTCCGGTCCTCGCGGCGGTGGTCCTGGGCGAGTTGTCGGGACTGCGGCCGTTCGGGTCCGGTGACGGGCTCGTGGCCCGGGCCGCATTTCGCCTGGTCACCGTGTCCACCGGGCTGGATCCCCATTGCCTGGGCGTGCCGGAGGTGACCTTCTATCGGGACCCCGGCGCGCACCGGGCGGCCTTGGACGGATTCGTCTCCGGCACCGAGGAGGGGGTCGCGGCGTGGATCCGCCACTGCTGCGGCGCGCTGGAGGCCGGCGCGCGGGAGGCCACCTCGATCGCCGACGCGGCAGGGGCCTGACGAGCGAATGGCGGGCCGGCGCCGGGCCGACCCGCCAACTCACTGCGGTTCCATCGAGAGATCCGGGTACCAAGCGTCCTGTGGTCCGCCGTGTCGCCGGTCCGGGACGACCGTCGGTGACGGCCGGCGCGGACCCACGGCTGGTGTTGCCTCTCGGGCGTCATCCGTCGCGTGGGTTCCGGAATGTCGATGACGGTGGTGTGGGGCGGGGGGCCGCGGCTTCTCTTCCGCCGCGTCCCTGGCGTCTTTGCCACCGTCCCCCGAGCATGCCGCCCGGGGCACGGTGCGGGCGATGGTGCGACCCCACAAGGATCGCCGGCGGTCTTGGGTCGTTCCGGCCATGGCGACTTGTTGGGTTCCTGCCGGGTGAGGTCAGTCGTGCCGGCGGGAGTCGCGGGCGAACGACACCACGGCCGCCAGGATCGCGACCGCGATCGACGTGAGCCCGACGATCGGGCCGGACGCGCGCTCGAGGGTGGGCAGGAGCGGGGTCGGGTTCTCGAAGGTCAGGATCGGCCACCCCCGGGACAGCGCCTCGCGGCGCAGGGCCCTGTCCGGGTTGATCACGGTGGGATGGCCCACGAGCTCGAGCATCGGCATGTCGGTGGAGGAGTCCGAGTAGGCGTAGGAGCCGTCGAGGTCGTACCCGTACCGGTCGGCGAACCCGCGGATCGCCTCGGCCTTACCGGTGCCCTGGCAGTAGAACTCGATCGATCCGCCGTACCGACCTTCGGCGTCGAGGGCCATCCGCGTGCCCGCGTAGTGGTCGACCCCCAGCATCCGCGCGATCGGCGCCACCAGTTCCTCGCCGGATGCCGAGACGATCACCAGGTCGTGCCCGAGCGCCCGGTGCTCGGCGAGCAGTTCCTGGGCCTCGGCGTAAACCGTCGGGGAGACCGTCTCGGTGAGCGCCTCGGTGGCGATCCGTTCGACCTCCGCCGGTTCCCATCCCTTGGTGGCGGTGGCCATGGCCTGGCGGACCTTGACCATCTGGTCGTCGTCCGCATCGGAGAGGCTGTAGGCGAGCTGGGTATATGCCAGGTCGATGATCGACCGGCGGGAGAGCAGTCCCTCGCCGAGGAAGGACTTGTTGAACGCGAACACCGACGAGGTGGCGATGATGGTCTTGTCGAGGTCGAAGAACGCGGCGATCCGGCCCGGTCGGTTGGTTGACCGAGGGCCCTGGCGGCGGTGGGCGGTCACACCGGTCACGATACGGTCCTTGCCTTTGTTTCGCCCACAAGTGATACTTATCACGCTCTTACATAGAGCATCCCCCGAGAGAAGCCCGGATCGTCCCCCCACGGTCCGGGTGTTGTGTAGGACCGAGAAGCCGCGGCGCCCCCCTGCTGCGGCTTCTCGGCATTTCGCGGCATTTCATCGCCTCGTCCGGCGCGCTCTCCACAGGCCGTGGTCTCTCCACAGGCGGCGCCGCGATCGCGCTCCGGGGCGGCGCCCGCCTTCCGGCCGGGGGCCACTCTGGTCCCCGTGACCCCCAAGACCCGAGCACCCCACCCGGTCCCCGACCACTGCCCCGGGCGTCCCGCGGCCGCCGTCGCGGTCGACGTCGCGGACCCGGACCTCGACGCGGACGTCCGGGCCGTCCTCGCGGCGCTGGCACTGGACCCGGGGTCCCGCGACGCGACGCTCGCCGACGTCCTGGTGACGGACCGGCCCGAGTCCGCGACCGGTGTCGCGGGGGCGCGCGTCCTGCGGGTCGCGGCAGAGGGGGCAGGGGGGGACGACGACGGGGTGGTCCACCTGCCGTCCGGGACGGCCGACCTCATCGGCGCACTCATGTCACCGGTCGCCGGTCGGGGCGGGGTCCTCGTCGCGGTCGTCGGCGCGGTGGGTGGCTGCGGCGCGAGCACGCTGGCCGCCGCGCTCGCGATCCGGGCGGCGGGCTCCGGCCGGTCCCTGCTCGTCGAGGCGGATCCGCGCGGCACGGGTGTCGATCTGGTGCTGGGGACGGAGGCGGAACCCGGGCTGCGGGTGGAGGACGTGCGCGCGGAGTTGGGCGGCCCCGACCCCGACGCGCTCTGGGAGGCGGTTCCGGAGGTGGTGCCGGGGTGCCGGGTGCTGGCCCGGGCCAGGCGGCGTGAGCCGTCGGGCGGCGGCGCCGGCGTCCCTGGTCGGGTCGCCGCCCCCGGTGGCGCGCTGGGGGCGGTGCTGGCGCATCGCGGGGCGGGCGGACTGGTGGTCTGCGACGCGGGCGGGTTCGCGGGCGACGACCCGGTGCTCGGTCGTGCCGACCTCGTCGTCGTCGTGACCAGGGCGGACCTCCCGGGCGCGGTCGCGGCGGGTCGGGTGATGGGGGACGTGCGTCGCGGCGCGCTGGTGATCCGCACCCAGCGGGGGGACCCGCTCCACGCCGCGGACGTCGCCGACTCGGCGGGGATCGCGGGGTGGCACGTGCTCCCCGAGATCCGGGCCGTCCGTGGGCTGGCCGGATCCGGCGGGCTCGGCAGATCGCTCGGCCGCGGGAGGGGCGGCCGCGCGCGGCGCCTCGGGGTGCTCGCGGACGCGATCCTGGCGGAGGTGCCTCCCGGTGTCCGGTGACGGGGCGGGGGCGGCGGTTCTGGCGACCGATCTGGTCGACCGGGTCCGTGCGCGGCTGGCAGGTCTCGGGGTGGAGCCGGATCCGGAGGAGGTGGTGCGCGCCGTCCGCGCGGAATCCGAGGTGCTGCACGGGCACCTCGACCTGCTCCGGACCGCCCGCCTGGTGCGGGAACACCTGGCGGGTGCGGGGCCGCTCGAGGCACTCCTCGCGAGCCCCGGGGTCACCGACGTGGTGGTCGACGGGCCGGGTCCGGCGTTCGTCGACCGCGGACGGGGGCTCGAGGAGACCGGCGTGGTGGTGCCGACCGAGGCGGAACTGCGAGCGCTGGCCGTGCGGCTGGCGGGCCGGGCGGGGCAGCGTCTCGACGACGCCCGGCCCTGGGCCGACGGGGTGGTCCGCTCGCGGGACGGCATGGCCTGGAGGCTGCACGCGGTGCTCCCTCCGGTCGCGGTGGACGGGACCTGCCTGTCTCTACGGGTGTCAAGACCGGCGCAGGCGACCTTCGACAGGCTCGTGGAGTCCGGGACCGTCCCCGCGCCGGTGGAGCCGATGCTGCGGGACCTGGTGGAGGCCCGGGTGGGGTACCTGGTGGTGGGCGGGACCGGGTCGGGCAAGACCACTCTGCTCGCCGCCCTGCTCGGGCTGGTCCCCCCGGGTGAACGGCTGCTCTGCGTGGAGGACTCGCCGGAGCTGAGGCCCCCGCACCCTCACGTCGTCCGGCTGGTGGTGCGGCACGGCAACGTCGAGGGCGCAGGCGGGGTCGCGATGTCGGATCTCGTGCGGCAGGCGCTCCGGATGCGGCCGGACCGGATCGCCGTCGGCGAGGTGCGCGGCGGGGAGGTGGCGGACCTCCTGGCCGCACTCAACACCGGGCACGACGGGAGCGCCGGCACCGTCCACGCCAACTCGCCCACCGAGCTCCCCGCGCGGTTGGAGGCGCTGGGGGCGCTCGGCGGCCTCGACCGCGCGGCGCTGTCCGCGCAGGTGGCGGCGTCGCTGCGGGTGGTGGTGGGGATGCGCCGGTACCCGGATGGCCGGCGGGGCGTCGACTCGATGGGTGTGGTCCGCCGCGAGGCGGACGGGATCGTGGTCGATCCCGTCTGGCGGGCCGACGGGGGAGAGGTCCCCGGTCGTGCGGGGTTCGCCGCGCTCGTGGCGGGACGCCGGCCGTGACGGCCGTGGCGCTGCTCCTCGCCGGGGCGCTGCTCGTATGGCCGGGCGGGGCGGCGCGTGATCGGCTGCGCGGACTCGGAGGGACCGCCCGGTCGACCCCGGGCGGCCTCCGCCGGGCGCTCGCGCGGGTCCCCACGCCCCTCCTCGTCCCGGCCGTCGCCGTGGTGGTGGGCACGGTCGCCGCGGGACCCCTCCACGGATGTGCGGCCGCCCTGCTGGGGGCCACGGTCGCCGATCTGCGGAGGCGGGCGGCCGTCCGCGGGCGGCGGCTCGGGGCCCTCGGATCCTGGGAGCGGGCGCTCGACGACACCTCGTCGACGCTCCGCGCCGGGGCCGGGCCGGAACTGGCGCTGCACCGGGCGGCGGAGGCCGCGCGCGCCGGCGATCCCGGGGTGGCCGCCGTCCTCGACCGTGCGGCCGCCCACGCCCGGCTGGGCGGGGACGTCGCGGCGGCGCTGTCCACCGGGCCCGGCCGGTCGGCGTCCGCGGCCGGCGTCACGGGTGGCGTGGCGGCCGAGCTCGCCAGCGCGTGGCTGCTGGCCACGCGACACGGGGTGGTGCTGGCGGAGGTGGTGGACGGGCTCCGGGAGGACGTCGCGTCGCGGCGCGAGCGGGCGCTCCGGGTGGACGCGACCCTCGCCGGGCCCAGGGCGACCGCCGTGATCCTCACCGCGTTGCCCGGGTTCGGCGTGTTGCTGGGGTCCGGGTTCGGTGCCGACCCCCTGGGCGTCCTGCTCGGCGGCCCACTCGGCGGGATCCTGTGCCTGATCGGGGCGGGGTTCCTGTCGGCGGGCCTGGTGTGGACCGACAGGATCGTGGGCGGGGCGGCGGCATGAATCTCGCCCTGCTGCTGGTCGCCGCGGCCCTGTGCGCGGCGCCGTGGCGCGGGCCGGCCGCAGGACGGCTCCGTGACGTGGCCCCCGGACCCCGCCGCCGCGCCCCGCATCCGCCGCGGGGCATGCCGGTGCTGTCCCGCACGCTCGACCGGGCCCGCCTCGGCCCGGGCCCAGCGGGCGGGGGCCGGCCGGGCGCGACCGGGCCGCTGGCGCGGATGCTCGACCTGCTCGCGGCGGCGCTGCTCGCCGGCCTGCCCACCCACCTCGCGCTGGCGGCCGTCGGCGACGCCGTAGAGCCCCTCGATCCGGACGTCGCCGAGGCGCTGCGGTCGGTGGCCGCCAGGGTCCGCCTCGGTGCCACACCGGAGGAGGCGTGGCGAGGCCTCCCTGCCACGGGTCGGCTCGCCCCCGTGGCGTCGATGCTCGCCCGCGGGACGGAGGCCGGCGGGTCGGTCCAGTCCGCGCTCGGGCACGCGGCCCGCCGGATGCGATCCGAGGCCGATGCCGCCGCGGCCGCCAGGGCCGAACGCGCCGCCGTCCTGGTGGCGGGCCCGCTCGGCCTGTGCTTCCTCCCGGCGTTCATCTGCCTGGGCGTCCTCCCCGTTGTCGCGGGTCTGGCCGACGGGATGCTGCCGGGGGTCCTGCCGTGAGCGGCGCCCCGGCCCCACACACTCCGGCGCGGAGACTCCGCCCCGGTCAGGAAGAAGGAGAACACCATCATGAACACCCGACTCAGCACCACGATCACCACCACCGCCCGCCGGATCCGTTCCGCGGTGGCCCACAGGTTCCGTCACGCGCCCGCCGGCGACGCCGGAATGTCGACGGTCGAGTACGCGGTCGGAACGATCGCCGCCGCGGCCTTCGGGGCCGTCCTCTACACGGTGGTCAGCGGCGACTCGATCCCCGCCGCGCTCGGCGGGATCATCGAGCGTGCGCTCACCACCTCCGTGTGATGGCGCCCGGGCGGCACCGCGCGGCAGCCACCCGCGACGAGGGCTCGGTGACGGTCGAGGCGGCCCTGGGGATCGCCTCGCTCGTCGTGGTCATCACGATCGCGGCGTCGGGGGCCGCCGCGGCGCTCACCCAGATCCGGGTCGTGGACGCCGCGCGCGAGGCCGCCCGGGTGGCAGCGGTGTCCGGCGCGAGGGAGGGCGTCGCGGCGGGGCGCGCGGCGGCACCGGGGACGGAGGTGTCGGTCGACGGCGCCGAGCAGTACGTCACCGCGCGGGTCAGCGCCCCCGCCCGCGGCCTGCCGGGCGTCGTGCTCTCCGGTCGCGCGGTCGCGCGCGTGGAACCGGGGACACCGGGGTGAGGGCGCGGTGGCCCGGGGACCGCGACGACGGGTACATGACCGTCGTGACCGCCTTCGCCGCGGCCGCCGTCCTGGCGGTCGCCGTGGCCGTTCTCCTCGTCGGCCGGGCGGCGGTCGCCGCACATTCCGCCCGGTCGGCGGCGGACCTGGCCGCGCTGGCCGGGGCGCACGCGTTGCAGGCGCGGGAGGACGCGTGCGCAGCGGCCTCGGGGGTCGCCGCCGTGAACCGGGCGGTGGTGAC
>DIAZ01000141.1:16619-17050 GCA_002415925.1 Dietzia sp. UBA5065
GTCTGAGGCTCGTCCCGTGTCAGCGGTCGTCCGTCCCGAGCATGCGCTCGCGCAGGGTGTCGTAGATCGGGGGAGCCCCACACAACTGGGCCACGATCACGGCGGTCGCTCCGGCGGCGAACATGGCGACGGCGACGGAGGTCGTGGCCGTCATCTCCATGACCAGCACGGCCCCCGTCAGCGGGGCCCGCACGACCGAGGTGAACAGGGTGGCCATCCCCACCAACATGAGCGCGGGCAGCAGCTGGGTGCCCATCCCGGGCCGGATCCAGTCCAGGGCCTGCGAGAAGACCACCCCGCTGAGGGCGCCGAGCGCGAGCATCGGGGCGAACAGGCCGCCGGGGGTGTTGGCCGCGTACGACAGCGGGCCCGTGACGAACCTGACCACCAGGATCAGGACGACGGCGAGGAAGGTCAACTGCTGGCCGGTG
>DIAZ01000003.1:0-466 GCA_002415925.1 Dietzia sp. UBA5065
CGACGCCGCCGTTTTGGTGCTGTCCTCCGGTTCCGCGGAGGCCCCGGGCCCGCCGCCCCCGGAGGACGCCCGCGTCCTGCTCCCCCACCGCGCGCCCGCCCCGGCCCGCGCCCACCCACCCCCGCCGGCCGGCGGAATCCGCTACTCCCCTGCGCGATCCGCTGCCTGTAACCGGGTAGCGGACCACGCAGGTCGGTAGCGGATTGTCCGGTGGGGTGGATCACGCGCCCGGGCCGAGCCCGAGCCTCTCCTGGCGACGCATGGCGCGTTCGACCTGGTCGACGATCCGCCGCGGATGTCGCAGGTCCTCCCAGGTCCACCGGAGAACAACGAACCCGGCGTCCTCGATCTGACTCTGTCGACGTCGTTCGGCGTTCCAGGAACCCCTGATCTGCTCCTGCCCGGTTCCGTACTTGGCAAAGCCGTCGGCCTCGCCGACCAACCGCCACTCTCGCCAGTAGAGGTC
>DIAZ01000003.1:580-1235 GCA_002415925.1 Dietzia sp. UBA5065
AAGAACAACCCGCCCCCCCCCCCCCCCACCCGCCACTCTCGCCAGTAGAGGTCGACGCGGAATCGTTCGCCCCCACGCACTCCGAGCCACACCTGGAGCTCCGGTTCCGGCACGCCGCCCAGGACGAGGATCACCCTGATCAGGGACTCGAGCACCGACTCCGCGAGACCCGAGGTCAGGGCGGGCAGAGCGCGGGCGCGGGCCGCCCCGGAGCGACCCCTCGCGGCGTCCGCCTCCGCCTGCAGATCGCTCCGGGTGACCAGGCTCCGCCGGATCGCCGCATCGCCCGCGCACACCCCGCTCTCCAGACTGACCGTGCGTGCCACGTCGATGATCGTCCGCGCCGGCGACGTCACCTCAATCCCGTCCACCACCGTCGTCGACCCGACCACGGGCAGGTTCCAGCACGTCAACGCGCTGCTCCGACGGCTACCTCCGCCCGGACGGTGCCTGGTGGCGGACGGCCTGTCGAGCGGGACACCGTGGAGTGGCAGTCCGTGCAGCGCGAGCGCGGAGCCGTGCGAGATGACGGTCCCCGGCTCGATCGCCCGCGCGGCCGCCCGGGTGCGGTCGAGGAAGTCCCGCCGCGCCGCCTCGTACGACGGGACACCGGCGACTGATCCGGGTTCGTCGTCACGCTCGATGTACAGGCCGG
>DIAZ01000003.1:1423-2653 GCA_002415925.1 Dietzia sp. UBA5065
GGTCGATCCCGCGGGCGGCGAGATCTGCGGGCGACAGGAGGGCCGGCGGTATGTGGTCGTTTCCAGACGAGTGGGCCATGGGGTCGATCGTCGCGCCCGCGGCATCCGCGCCCGGACCGGCGAGCTGGGATTATCCGGGGGCCTGTGGATGGCTCGGCCCCCTGTGGACAACCACCATCCACCCCCCATCCCCGCCGATCCGCTACTCCGCTGCACGATCCGCTCCCCGGATGCGAGTAGCGGACCGTGCAGCGGAGTAGCGGATCGCGGGGGGCGGCGGGGAGCGGGCGGCGGGGGGTCAGGCGTCGGGGGCGGGGGTCAGGCGTCGGGGGCGTCGAGGCGGTCGAGGTGGCGCAGCGCCACCAGCGTCGACTGCTCGGCCACCATGAGCAGGAACGGCGAGACATCGCGGTAGATGTGCCGGGTGATGGCCTCGGCCGAGGCCTCGCGGCCCAGCTCGGCCCGCGCGGCCACGATCTGCTCGAGCCGGTCCCGCCGGTGCCGTCCGAGCACCTGCGCGGCGCGGCCGGTGTTCTCCACGTCGGGCCCGTGCCCCGGGATCCCGATCACCCCGTCGGCCCGCGCGGCGAGCAGATCCATGCTGCCCAGGTAGTCGCCGAGGTCGCCGTCGGTCGAGTCCAGCACGGTCGAATCCCGGCCGAGGATCGTGTCCCCCAGGACCACGCAGTCCGGCGGAGCGGTGAACCCGGTGCCCGCGACCCGCACCTCGAGGCTGACCGAGTCGGCCGTGTGCCCCGGGGTGCCCAGCACGATGATGTCCAGGCCCGCGGCGTGGATCACCTCGTCGTCGTCGCCGCCCGTCACCAACGGCGCGGCGTCGCGGCAGAACCGCTCCTGCACGGCCCGGACCGGGGCGGCGGTGAACGTGCGCAGGTGATCGATGCCGTCGGTGTGGTCGCCGTGGCGATGGGTGACGACGACGAGCTCGATCTCGCCGACGATGGCCGCGATCCGCTCGGCGTGCGCGAGGTCGTCCGGCCCCGGGTCCACCACCACGCAGGTGGGCGACCCGGGGGCCCGCAGGACGACCGTGTTGGTCCCCTCGAAGGTCATCTCCGAGGGGTTGTCGCAGAGGATCACCCCGGCCAGGTCGGTGACGGGGCGGAGCGTCTCGTACGCCGGGAAGCCGATCGGGGCCAGACCGCCGCTCATCGCCCTAGCCCTCGACCTCGACGATGAGCTCGACCTCGACGGGCGCGTCGAGCGGCA
>DIAZ01000003.1:2842-4705 GCA_002415925.1 Dietzia sp. UBA5065
GCGGGTTGGGCGTTGAAGCCGGGGGCGGAGGCGACAAAGCCCACGACCTTGACGATCCGCACCACCGCGTCGACGCCCACGAGCGCGTCGACCGCCGCGAGGGCGTTGAGCGCGCAGGTCCTGGCGAGCCCGGCCGCCTGCCCCGGGTCCACCTCGGCACCGACCTTCCCGGTGGCGGCGAGGGCGCCGTCGACCATCGGCAGCTGACCGGAGGTGTAGACGTACGCCCCGGTCCGCACGGCGGGGACGTAGTTGGCCACCGGCGGCACGACCGTCGGCAGCGCGATGCCCAGCTGCTCGAGCTTGCGGCTCCAGTAGCCCGCGGACTCCGAGTCGGGCATCAGAGCTGCCGCTTGAGGTAGGCGACGTGCTGCTCGCCGGTCGGGCCGGGCAGCACCGACACCAGCTCCCAGCCGTCACTTCCCCACTGGTCGAGGATCTGCTTGGTGGCGTGGGTGAGCAGCGGGACGGTGGCGTATTCGAACCGGGCTGCGGAGGTGGCTTCGCTCATGCCCCCCACTCTAGGGAAGTCGAGAGCGTCACGCGTGCGGTGGCGTCTGCGTTTACTGTGGAGCGCATGCCAGCCACTGAGAGTCCGGGAACGCGGGCGACCATCGCCGACGAGCTGTCCACCGGGTGGGCCGACGGGTCCGCCCGAGCAGAACTCCACTACGTCTCCGGGAAGGGGGGCACGGGCAAGACCACGGTCGCGACCGCGCTGGCGCTCGCCCTGGCCTCGACCGGGAAGCGGGTGCTGCTGGTCGAGGTGGAGGAGCGGCAGGGCATCGCCCGGATCTTCGACCGCGCGCCGCTGCCCTACCGCGAGGAACTGGTGGCCCGGGTCGACGGCGGCGGGAAGGTGTTCGCGCTGGCGATCGACGTCGAGGCGGCGATGCTCGACTACCTCGACACCTTCTACCACCTCGGCGTGGTGGGCAAGGTCATGAAGTCGGTGGGCGCGATCGAGTTCGCCACGACCATCGCCCCCGGCCTCAAGGACGTGCTCCTCACCGGCAAGGTCTACGAGGTCGTCACGCGCGAGCACGCCCGGAAGGAGGTCGTGTACGACGCCGTGGTGGTGGACGCGCCGCCCACGGGGCGGATCGGCAAGTTCCTCGACGTCACCACCGCGATGGCGGACCTGGCCGCGGGCGGCCCGATCCGCCGTCAGGCCGACGCGGTGTCCGAGCTGGTCCACTCCCCGCGGACCGTGGTCCACCTGGTCACGCTGCTCGAGTCGCTGCCGGTCCAGGAGACCGTCGAGGCGATCGCCGAGCTCAAGAGCCACGGCCTGCGGGTCGGTCAGGTGATCATCAACCGGGCCGAGACCAGGCACCTGGACGACGCCGCGCTGGAGCGGATCGCCGAGGAGGAGATCGACGCCGCGGCGGTCCTCGCCGGCCTCGAGGTGGCCGGGGTGGAGCTCGACGACGAGGGCCTGCAGGGGCTCCTCGTGGAGGCCATCGAACACGCCCGCGTCGCGCGCGGCCAGCTCAAGGCCGGCGACACCCTGACCTCCTCCGGCTGCCCCACCCTCGTGCTGCCGGCCCTGCCCAACGGGGTCGAGGTCGCCGACCTCTACGACCTCGCCTCCGCCCTCGTCGACCAGGGAGTGAGCTGACATGACCCGTCGCCTCGACATCACCGCCATGCTCACCGACCCCGCGACCCGGGTGGTGGTCACCACCGGCGCCGGAGGAGTGGGCAAGACCACGACCGCCGCCGCCGTGGCGCTGCGCGCCGCCGAACTCGGCCGCGACACCGTGGTCCTCACGATCGACCCCGCCCGGCGCCTGGCGCAGGCCCTGGGGATCGACGACCTCTCCAACGAACCGTCCCGGGTGGAGCTCGGCCCGGAGCACG
>DIAZ01000003.1:4948-5181 GCA_002415925.1 Dietzia sp. UBA5065
CAGCTGCTCGAGGACTCGACGTGGGACCTCGTCGTGGTGGACACCCCACCCTCGCGCAACGCCCTGGACTTCCTCGACGCGCCGCGTCGCCTCGGCGCCTTCATGGACAGCCGCCTCATGCGGCTGTTCACCGCGCCCGGCCGCGGGGTCGGGCGCCTCATGACCGGCGCCATGAGCACGGCGATGCGCGGCGTGTCGGCGGTCGTCGGGTCGTCCATGCTCAAGGACGCCTC
>DIAZ01000003.1:5498-13603 GCA_002415925.1 Dietzia sp. UBA5065
GGCTGACGGACCTGTCCGCCGAGCAGGCGTGCGCCGCGGCCGATCGCCTGGCGGGGACCAACCCCGAGGCCGAGGCCGTGCTCCGCATCCACGCCGACCGCGCGGGGACCGCCAAGCAGGAGGTCCGGCTGCTGGAGTCGTTCACCGACACCCACCCGGACGTGCGGATCGTGGGCGTGCCCTCGCTGCCGTTCGAGATCTCGAACCTCGAGGCGCTGCGCTCGGTGGGCGACCAGCTCTGCGGGTGACGGACGCTGCGGGTGACCGCCCATGCGGGTGGACGCCGGACGCGGTCCGCGGCAGGCGCCGCGGACCGCGTCGGGTCACTTCCTGTGTGGGCCGTCAGTAGATGACGGTGTGCCGTTCGATCTGCTGGGCAAAGAAGTCGGCCCAGGACCGGACCTCGGGGTGCTGCTTGAGCAGGGCGCGGCGCTGACGCTCGGTCATCCCGCCCCACACCCCGAACTCCACCCGGTTGTCCAGCGCGTCGGCGCGACACTGGAGGAGCACCGGGCAGTGGCGGCAGATGGACGCGGCCTTGCGCTGGGCGGCCCCTCGGACGAAGAGCTCGTCGGGGTCGATGTCCTTGCACCGGGCCTGGGCCACCCATTCCTGGCGGCCCTCCCCGATGATCGTCTCCTCGGAACCGAGGGGATTGCTGGTTCCGGGGCGGACCCCGGCGTCGTCGGTGCGGGAGGTCCCCGGGAGGGTGGCCGTCATCGAAGTACCCCTGTCTGAGTGGAGTCGCCCACGGTCCTGCCGTGTCGCGCCTCCGGCCTTCTGAGCCCACCCGGCGCGGTGGACCCACGATGTGCGCGGGAGCCACTCGCCGGGGGCGGGGTCGGATCGCGACCCCATTCCGGTTCACAACGTCCTGCGTTCCCCAATATTGTTACCGCAGTCACACAACAGAAGTAAAGAGTCGCGTGCGGAACCGGCCGCGCGGGGTGGCGCGTCAGGGGTGGTCACGTACTCTTGCCCCGTGTCGGCTATGAGCTCCCTGGGAAAGCTGGTCGCGACCTGTGTCGCCGCCGGAGTGGTGGCGGCCGGGTCACTGTTCCCGATCGCCGGGGCCGCGGGCCTGGCCTCCAACAAGATGGCGGACTCGCTGGCCGGGACGTCGGCGGACCTCATCAAGGGCGATCTCCCGTCCATCTCGACGGTGACCGACGCCGCCGGCCAACCCATCGCCTGGCTGTACGACCAGCAGCGGGTGATCGTCCCCAGCGACCAGATCTCGCAGAACATGAAGCTGGCGATCATCGCGATCGAGGACCGCCGGTTCGCCGATCACGCCGGGGTGGACTGGCGCGGCACGATCCGCGCGGCCCTCACCAACGCCACGGCCGGGGACGTCCAGCAGGGCGCGTCGACAATCGACCAGCAGCTGGTCAAGAACTACCAGTTCCTCGTGTCGGCGGAGAACGACGCGGAACGCCGCGCCGCCGTGGAGACCACCCCGGCGCGGAAGATCAAAGAGATCCGGATGGCGCTCACCCTCGACGCCGAGATGGGCAAGGACGAGATCCTCAGCAAGTACCTCAACCTGGTCTCGTTCGGCAACGGGACCTTCGGGGTCCAGACCGCCGCCCAGACCTACTTCGGGGTCGACGCCAAGGACCTCACCGTCCCGCAGGCCGCGATGCTCGCCGGGATGGTCCAGTCCACCAGCCGGTTCGACCCGTACACCAACCCGGAGGACACCAAGAACCGGCGGGACACCGTGATCGACACGATGGTCCAGACCGGGGCGCTGGCCCCCTACGAGGGCGCGAACCTCATCGCCGAACCGCTCGGGGTGCTGGAGCGGCCGAACTCGCTCCCCCGGGGATGCATCACCGCGGGCGACCGCGGATTCTTCTGCGACTACGTCCTGGCCTACCTCGACCAGAACGGCCTGACCCGCGACATGGTGGAGCAGGGCGGGTACACCATCCGCACCACGCTCGACCAGACCGTCCAGGCCAACGTGCAACGCGCCCTCGACACCTTCGGCAACCCGACGGGCCAGGGCGTGGCCGAGGTCATGAGCGTGATCCGCCCCGGGCAGGACTCCCACCAGGTGGTCGCGATCGCCTCCAGCCGCCGGTACGGACTGGACCTGGGCAACAGCGAGACCGTCCAGCCGCAGCCGTTCTCGCTGGTCGGCGACGGCGCCGGCTCGGTGTTCAAGCTCTTCACGGTGGCCGCGGCCATGGAGAGGGGCATGGGCACCAACACGAGCCTGTCCGTGCCGCGTCGCGTGCAGGTCTCCGGCCTGGGCGCCGGCGGTGCCGCGGGCTGCCCGGCCGGCCAGTACTGCGTGGAGAACGCCGGCGCCTACCCGGGGTCCCTGTCCGTCACCGACGCGCTCGCGCAGTCGCCCAACACCACGTTCGTCAACCTCATCAAGGACGTCGGGGTGTCCCCGACCGTGGACATGGCCGTCCGGCTGGGCATGCGGTCCTACGACCGCAAGGGGACCGCGGCGGACGGCGACTCGATCGCCGGGTACATCAAGAAGAACAACCTGGGGTCGTTCACCCTCGGCCCCACCGCGGTCAACGCGCTCGAGTTGTCCAACGTCGGCGCGACCCTCGCCTCCGGCGGGGTGTGGTGCCCGCCGAGCCCCATCGAATCGATCACCGACCGCACGGGCAAGCCCGTCGATCTCAACGAGCCGGGATGCGAGCAGGTGGTGGAGCCCGGCCTGGCCAACACCCTCGCCGTGGCCATGTCCAAGGACGCCGTGGGCTCGGGCACCGCCGCCGGCGCCGCCGGTGCGGTCGGGTGGGGCCTGCCCGTGTCCGGCAAGACGGGGACCACCGAGGCCAACCGCTCCTCCGCCTTCCTCGGGTTCACCAACAACTACTCCGCCGCCGTCTACGCCTTCAACGACGGCACCACCACCACCGAACTGTGCACCAGCCCGCTGCGCCAGTGCTCGTACGGCAACCTCTTCGGCGGGCTCGAGCCCGCCAGGACCTGGTTCTCGGCCTTCAGTCCGATCGCCGACCTCTACGGCCCGGTCCGGTTGCCCGCCGCGGACCCCGCCTACCAGGCGGGCACGAGCGGGGCCGGCATGCCCGAGGTCGAGGGCATGAGCCAGTCCGCGGCCACCTCCCTGCTGACCAACGCCGGGTTCGTTGTCAACACCCAGTTCGTCTCCGGGACCGGGCGACCGTACGGGACGGTGGTGGGGCTCGACGGCGGGACGGGCATCCCCGGGTCGCAGGTCACCCTCCGCGTGTCCGACGGGTCGGGCGGCGGGAGCGGCACCGGCGGGACCGGCGGGCAGGGCCCCTCGGGGCCGGCGGCCACCATCGGCGACGAGCCCATCGTGATCAACGTCCCCGGTCTGGCGCCCATCACCATCTCGCCGCCTCGATAGCGGCCCCACCCGCCGGTAGGCTGGCCTGATGCAGCGCCCCTCCCGCCGGCCCCGGACCACACCGCCGACCTCGCCCGCCCGCGCGGCAGCCCTTCTCGCCGGGGCGGCCGTGGCGGGGACGGCCTACGCCTCCGGCTGGGAACGCAACGCGTTCACCGTGCGCCGTCACACCGTGCCGCTGCTCGCCCCGGGGTCCACACCGCTGCGGATCCTCCACGTGTCCGACCTGCACATGTTGCCCGGGCAGAAGCGCAAGCAGCAGTTCCTCTCGTCCCTGGCCGGGCTCGAGCCGGACCTGGTCCTCAACACCGGCGACAACCTGTCCAGCGACCGCGCGGTGCCCTCGGTGGTCCAAGCCCTCGGCCCGCTCCTCGGGGTGCCCGGCGCGTTCGTGTTCGGCTCCAACGACTACTACGCGCCCGTGCCCAAGAACCCCTTCTCCTACCTCGGGATCGGGCGGAAGAAGCACTCGGCGACCCCGCTGCCGTGGCGCGACCTCAAGGCCGCGTTCTCCGAGCGGGGCTGGGTGGACGCCACGCACCGCCGCGCGGAGATCGCCGTGGACGGCCGCCGCGTCCTGGTCGCGGGCGTCGACGACCCCCACATCGGACGGGACCGGTACTCCGAGATCGAGGGGCCCGCCGGGCCGGCGTTCGACCTGCGGATCGGGCTCGTGCACGCGCCGGAGCCGCGGGTGCTGGACCGGTTCGACGCCGACGGGTACGACCTCGTGGTGGCCGGACACACCCACGGCGGCCAACTCCGCCTGCCCACCGGGGCGATCGTCACCAACTGCGGGATCGACCGCTCGCGGGCGCGGGGGCTGTCCGCGTGGGGCCGTAACCTCGTCCTGCACGTGTCCGCCGGGCTCGGCACCTCCCCGTACGCGCCGGCGCGAACGTTCTGCCGACCCGAGGCCACCCTCCTCGAGCTGGTCGCCGGTCCCGGGGGCGGCGGAGACGAGGCACCGGTTCCCGAGACGCCGTTCCGGGAGCGGGTCCCGCAGACCGTCTGACCCGGTTTCGCGAAACCCGGCGGGGGGCGCTAGAGTATCCCTCGTTGTCACCGGGGTGTGGCGCAGCTTGGTAGCGTGCTTCGTTCGGGACGAAGAGGTCGTGGGTTCGAATCCCGCCACCCCGACAATGCGAGGTCCCGGGTCACTTGGTGGCCCGGGACCTCGGTCATTTGCCGGGTCCGGACGCGGGGCCCCGGCCCGTACCCGTACGCGCACGGCGGATTTCCGGTGCACATCGCGCTCGAGCATCCGTAAGGTCGTGTCATGACCTCCCAGACCGACGTCAAGAACGCCGCCGCGCCCGGGGCCACCGCTCCCGAGACCACCGGAAGCGTCCACCCGAACTTCGGCCGCATCACCACCACCGGCGCGGGGGACCCCGCCGTGGCCGCGGAGCTGCAGAGGATCCTCGACGGCAGGTGGGCGGGCGCGCGCGAGTCCACGCGCGCGTCCATGACCCCGGACATGCTCAACCCCATCGGGCTGACCATGGACGAGCACCGCGACCATGTCCTGGCGCAGCTCCGGCGGCTCGCCGACTCGGGGATGCCCAGGCTGGGCTTCCCGGCCGAGGACGGCGGCACCGGCGACACCGGCGGGGCGCTGACGTCCTTCGAGATGCTCGGGCACCTCGACCTGTCGCTCATGGTCAAGGCCGGGGTCCAGTGGGGCCTGTTCGGCGGCGCGATCGCCAACCTCGGCAACGCCGAGACGCGCGCGAAGTACCTACCCGGCGTCATGTCGCTGGACCTGCTCGGCTGCTTCGCCATGACCGAGGTCGGCGGCGGCTCGGACGTGCAGAACCTGGAGACCACGGCGACGTTCGACCCCGAGACCGGCGAGTTCGTCGTCACCACCCCCACGCCCAGCGCGGAGAAAGCCTACATCGGCAACGCCGCCCGCGACGGCCGGCTGGCCGCCGTGTTCGCGCAGCTCATCACCGCCGCCGAGGACGGCGGGGAGCTCCGCCACGGCGTGCACTGCCTGCTGGTGCCGATCCGGGACGAGGCCGGCAACGACCTGCCGGGCGTGAGGACCACCGATCACGGCCCCAAGGGCGGCCTGGCGGGCGTGGACAACGGCCGCATCTGGTTCGACGAGGTCCGCGTCCCGCGGGAGGCGCTGCTCGACCGCTTCGGCGCCGTCGACGCCGACGGCGTCTACTCCTCCCCCATCGACTCGGTGGGGGCCCGCTTCTTCACCATGCTCGGCACCCTCATCCGCGGCCGGGTGTCGGTGGGCGCGGCGGCCGGCGCGTCCGCCCGCACCGCGCTGGCGATGGCCGTGCGGTACTCGCTGGTCCGCCGGCAGTTCGACCACCCGGAGACGGGCAAGGGCATCCCGCTGCTCGAGTACCGGGAGCACCAGCGCCGGCTGATGCCGCGGGTCGCCCGCGCCTACGCCTACGCGTGCGCGCAGAACGCGATCATCGCCGAGCTGGACGAGTTCGAGACGAACCCGGACGCCTTCGACGAGGTCCGCCGCCGCGAGATGGAGACCCACGCCGCGGGCATCAAGGCCACCGTCACCGCGTTCGCCAACGACACGATCATCGAGGCCCGCCTGGCCTGCGGCGGCGCCGGCTACATGGCCGAGAACCTGCTCACGGAGATGCGCAAGGACTGCGACGTCTTCTCCACCTTCGAGGGCGACAACATCGTGCTCACCCAGCTGGTGGGCAAGGAGCTGCTCTCCTCCTACGCCGCGGAGTTCGGCGACATGGACCAGCGCGAGACGGTCGCGTTCGCCCTCGGCGCCGCCGTCGACGTGGTGCAGGAGAAGGCCCGCGCCTCCACCCTGTGGCAGAAGCTCGTCGACGCGGTGACCGACCGCGAGCACACCGACCTGCTCGACCGCGGCAACCAGCTCCAGCTGCTGGTCGACCGCGAGGAGCACCTGCTGGAGACGGTCGCGCGGCGGCTGCGCAAGGCCCAGGGGCAGGACGGCTCCGCGGCGTTCAAGGTCTTCAACTCGGCCCAGGACCACCTGCTGCAGGCCGGCCGCGCGCACATGGACAGCTGGGTGTTCGCCCGCTTCGCCGAGGCCGTGGACGCGTGCGAGGACCCGGAGGCCGCGGAGGTCCTGGGCATGCTGTGCGACCTCTACGTGCTGGACATCGTCGACCGGGACAAGGGGTGGTTCCTCGAGCACAACCGCCTGACCACGGAGCGGACCAAGGCGGCGACGGCGGCCCGCAACCGGCTGTGCACCAAGCTCGCCGGCCGGGCCCGCACCCTGGTGGACGCGTTCGCGATCCCCGAGTTCGTCTTTGACGTCCCCATGCTCACCGACGGGGGCGTGGACACCATCACCGACGAGACGGCAGAGGAGCACGAGGTCGTGGGCCTGGCCGACTGAGCGCCGAGGACCGAGGACCGATCCATCCGGCCCCGCACCCCTCAGGCGCGGGGCCGGGGCCGTCCGGCGACGCGCGTCGCCAGGAGCGAGAAGGCGGTGACCGCGGCCAGCACCGCCGCGCCGGTCCACGCCACGGCGGCGGGCCCGGCCAGCAGCACGGCGTCGAGGGCGGCGGTGGCCTGCCCGGTCGTCGTGGCGGAGGCGGCGGTGACGACCGCGGACGGGGCGCCGCCGGCCACCCACACCCACCACGCCACGCCGATCGACGCGGCCGCCAGGACCACCGCCGCCAGGCGGCCGGGCCACGCCCCGACCACCGCGACGAGGGCGCGCCACAGGGCCGCGGAGGCGACGACGACGAGGGCCACCAGCCCCACGACCGCGGCCGCGCCGGACGCGGACGGGGCGTCGGCGGTGGCCAGCGCCCACGCGGACAGGCCCGCGGTGAGCACGCCCAGCGCGAGGGCCGACTGGGCGATCGTCGTGTCGGGCCGGCGGACCAGCTGGACCAGCAGCGTCCCGAGGACCGCCGCGGCCGCCACGGCGAGGATCCCGGCCGAGGTGCGGCGGTGCGAGTCGTCGGCGGCCACCGCGGCGGCCGCCCCCACATCGCCCTGCTCGGCGGCCAGGGCCCGCCCGGTCCTGCCGATCGACTCCTGGGTGCGGCCCGCCGAGTCGGCGACGCTCGCGGCGCCGTCGCGCAGGGTCCCCGCGCCGTCGTCGAGCCCCGCCGCCCCGGTGGCGAGCTCGCGGGATCCCCGGGTGGCCTCGTAGATCCCGTCGCGCAGCGGGGCGCCGGGGGCGGAGAGCTGCCGGGCGAGCTCGTCCGCGCCGCCCTCCAGCCGGTCGAGTCCGCTGAGGGTGTTCTGGTCCATGCCCTGCACGGCGAGTTGCTGCTTGAGCCCGGCGAGCGCCTCGCGGGCGCGGACCGTCTCGGGGGCGTCGCCCTGGAGCCTGGACAGCGCGTCGTCGATGGCCGTCGACACCTGGCCCTGGATCACGGCCACCCCGCGCACCGCGCCTACCACCTGACGGACCCCTCCCGAGAGCTCGGTGGCGCCCGTCCCGGCCTGCCCCATCCCGGCCTGCAGCCGCTCCATCCCGGCGGCCAGCTCGGCGCTGCCCTCGCGCAGCCGTCCGGTGCCGTCGGCGAGCTCGGAGGTCCCGGTCCGCAGCCGCTCGGCCCCGGCGACGGTGAAACTCGAGTTGGCCGCCGCGTCCGACAGCGCCGAGCGGAGGGGCCCGCCCGACCCGGGTGTCGCCTCCTCCTGCGGAGGCGTCGGGCCGACCGCCGCCCACAGCGCGGCCAGGACGAACGGCAGGACCACCAGGACGAGGCCCAGGGCCCGGCGGGCGGGGCCG
>DIAZ01000003.1:13787-14744 GCA_002415925.1 Dietzia sp. UBA5065
CGGCGAGGTGCCGCCTGCCGGGGTGCCGCTGTCCGCCGACCATTCCGAGGGGGTCATGTGCGGATCGTAGCCGCAGTTCAGCGAGGTTCCCGCAGGTCACCCGGCACGTCCCGACTTCGCGGTCGGAGTCGATTGCTAGACTCGCCCCACACTCGATCGAGACCCCTCCCCAGCAACCCTGCCGCAGGAAGGAGCCATGAGCCCCCTCCTCGCGATCGCCGCGGCTGGTCTGGCGACGGCGCTGGCGTGGCCGCTCACGCGGTGGCTCGGCCGGGGTGCGGGGTGGCCGCTCGCGGCGCTCTACCTCCTCGGGGCGGTCGCCCTCCTGCCGCAGATCTCGCTCCTCGGCTCGGGATCGCCCGCCCGGGTCCTGCATCTGCCCTGGGTCCCCGCCCGCGGCTGGACCCTGGACCTGGTCGCGGATCCCACGGGGCTGCTCTTCGCGATGCTCGCGCTGGTGATCGGCGCGATCGTGTTGATCTACTCGTCGTCGTACCTCGACCGGACCATCCCGGACGCCGCCACCGGCGTCGGCCGCCGGATCCAGCACTACGGCTTCTTCCAGCTCATGACCCTGTTCACCGTCTCGATGCTGGGGCTGGTGCTCACCGACTCGCTGGTCCTGCTCTTCATATGTTGGGAGCTGACGTCGCTGGCGTCGTTCGCGCTCATCGCCAACTCCGGCCGGACCGCGTTCCCCGCCGCGCTGCGCACGCTCACCGTGACGTTCGTCGGCGGGCTCGTGCTCCTGGCCGCGGTGGTGGCGATCTGGCTGCGGACCGGGACGACGTCGATCTCCCAGGCGCTGGCCCACGAGGTATGGGCCACGGACCCGGGCTTCACCGTCGCGGTGGCGGTGGCGGTGGCCGTGGCCGCGTTCACCAAGTCCGCCCAGTTCCCGTTCCACTTCTGGCTGCCCGACGCCATGGCCGCCACCACCCCGGTGAGCGCGTATCT
>DIAZ01000003.1:14830-21273 GCA_002415925.1 Dietzia sp. UBA5065
CACGCCGCCGCGGTGGTCAAGGCCGGCATCTTCCTGCTCATGCGGTTCTCGCCGGCGTTCCACGACGTGCCGGTGTGGAACGCGCTGCTGGTCTCGGTGGGCATGGGCACGGCGGTCATGGCCGCGCTGTTCGCGCTGCAGAAGACCGATCTCAAGCAGCTCATGGCGTACTCCACCGTCAGCCAGCTGGGGTGGATCATCGCGGCCATCGGGGTGGGCACCCGGGAGGCGCTCGCCGCCGCCGCCCTGCACACCGTCGCGCACGCCCTGTTCAAGTCGGGGCTGTTCATGCTGGTCGGTGTGGTGGACCACGAGGCCGGATCGCGGGACATCCGCGACCTGGGCCCGCTGTGGCGACGGATGCCGTGGGCGTTCGGCGCGACGGTCCTGGGCGCGGCGGCCATGGCCGCCGTCCCGCCCACCCTGGGCTTCGTGTCCAAGGAGTCGATGCTCATCGCGTTCGGCGGCGTGGCCGGCGGGAACACGGTGGCGGTCACCGCCCTGCTCACCGCGGCGGTGGTCGGCGCCGTGCTGACGTTCCTCTACAGCGCGCGGATCGTGCTGGGCGGCTTCCTCGGCGCCTACCGCGACCCCGCCCGCCCGGCGGCCGACCCCGACCGGGTCGATGCCTCGAACGTCCACGAGGCCCCGGTGCGCCTCTGGCTGCCCGCCGCCCTGCCCGCGGTGATCGGCCTGCCGCTGGCGTTGGCGGTGTGGGTGTTCGACGTCCCCATGTCGGCGGTCGCCGGGGCCGCGGCCGGGGGGACCGACGACCCGCCCTACGAGGCCCACTTCGTCCTGTGGCACGGGTTCACGCTCGAGCTGGGGCTCACTGCGCTCATCCTGGCGCTCGGCTGCCTCCTGGTGTGGCGCCGCGGCGCGATCGACCGGGCCCTGGACCGCGAGCTGCTGCCGTTCACCGGCGCCTCGGTCCTGGAGTCCCTGACGTCGGCCGTCACCAGCGCGGGCCGGGCCCTGGTCCGCCCCACCGCCTCGGACTCTCCGGCCCGACACGCCGGCGCCCTGATCGCCACCGTGAGTGTGTACGCGCTCGGGGTCGGCGGCTGGGCGCTGGCGACCGGCGCCACGATCCCGCCGCGCGTCGGCAGCCTCGACCGGACGATCGACCTCCTCGTGCTGGCGGTGGTGGTGGTGGCCGTGGGCGGGTTGTGCGCCGCGCGCTCCCGACTGGCCGCCGTGGTGCTCCTCTCCGCCGTCGGCATCGCGGTGACCATTCAGATCTTCGGGCTCGGCGCCCCGGACGTGGGGCTCACGCAGCTGCTGGTCGAGGCGCTCACGATCATCGTGTTGATGCTGGTCCTGCGGCGACTGCCCCGGGACTTCATCGCCCCCTCGCGCGGCCGCCGCACCGCCGCCATGGTGTTGGCGGTGCTCTCGGGGGTCGTGGCCACGGTCGCCGCGCTGGTCTTCACCGGCCGCCGGGAGCGCTCCCCGATCGGCATGTACCTGCTCGAGAACGGTCCCGAGATCACCGGCGGCGGGAACGTGGTCAACACGATCCTCGTGGAGTTCCGCGCCCTGGACACCTTCGGCGAGGTCGCGGTGCTGGGCGTGGCCGGGATCGCGATCCTCGGGGTCCTCGGATCGGTCCGCGCGACGGCGGGCGCGATCCAGCCCCCGCCGGACAGGGACTCACTCCCCGGCTCCGAGCAGAGCACCGGCTCGGCAGCCGAGGCCATCGAGGACGCGGCCCGCAACACCGCACCGCTGCGCCTGCTCGCCCGCGGGGTGGCCCCGGTCCTGGCCGTGGTCTCGGTCCTGCTGCTGTGGCGGGGCCACAACGACCCCGGCGGCGGATTCATCGCCGCGCTCGTCGCCTCGTGCGCGTTCGCGCTCATCTACCTGGCCCGGGAGTCGGACTCGCCGGTGAGCAGGCCCTCCACGCCGGTCGCGCTCATCGGGGGCGGGCTCCTGGTGGCGGGGCTCACCGGGGTCGGCGGCTACGCGCTCGGCCAGTTCCTCGAGCCCGCCCACTGGTACCTCGCCGGGCAGCACGTCACCAGCGCCCTGATCTTCGACCTCGGGGTGTTCGCCGGCGTGCTGGGGCTGGTCATGACGGCGTTCAACACCCTCGGCGCGGGTCGCTCCCCCGCCGAGGTCGTGCCCGGCCCGGACGCCCCGGCGGTCCCGCGCCGCGGCACCCGGACCCGGTCCGAGGAGGCCGCGACGTGACCCTCGCGATCATGATCGGCGTCCTCACCGCCGGCGGCGTCTACCTGATGATGCAGCGCGGCATGGTCCGGGTGGTGTTCGGGCTGGCTCTGGTCAGCCACGCCGTCAACCTCCTCCTGCTCACCGCGGGGGTCTCGGCGTGGCGGACGGAACCGCTGGCCGGCACCAACAGTGCGGAGGTGTCCGCGGACCCGCTCCCGCAGGCGTTCGTGCTCACGGCCATCGTCATCGCGTTCGCCGTGACCGTGTTCATGCTCTCGCTGGCCGTGGTGAGCCTGGACGACGACACCCACGACATCCCCGCGACCGGTGAGGAGCACGAGACGTGACCGCCCTGCTCCTGCCGCTGCTGGCCGCCGTCCCCGTGATGGCCGCCGCCCTCACCGCCATGCTGCCGTGGCGCGCGGTCGGGCGGGCGATGGCCCTGGCGGTCCCCGCCGCGACGGCGGTCGCCGGGTTCGGACTCCTCCTGCACCACCGGTCCGATCCCGTCGTCGCGACCCAGGTCGGCGGGTTCGTCCCCGGCGTGTCCATCCCGTTCGTGTCGGACCCCTTCACCGCCCTCATGCTCATCGCCACGGGGGTAGTGGCCCTGACGGCCCTGGTGTTCTGCGCGCAGACCGGCGAGTTCGACCGCAGCCGCTACTTCGCCCCGCTTGCGCTGCTCCTGCTCGCCGGCGCGAACGGCGCGCTGCTCACCGGCGACCTGTTCAACCTGTTCGTCTTTGTCGAGGTGATGCTGCTGCCCTCGTACGCGCTCATCGCCATGACAGGCACGTGGCGACGCCTCGGCGTGGGCCGGCTGTTCGTGGTGATCAACCTGCTCACCTCCACGCTCCTGCTCGCGGGCGTGGGCTTCGTCTACGCCACCGCCGGGACGGTCAACCTCGCCGTCCTGGCCGGCGCCGCGCAGGAAGACGGCCGGGTGGCCGCGGCCCTGGGCGTGGTGGTGATGGCCCTGTGCATCAAGGCCGGCGCGGTGCCCGTCCACGGCTGGCTGCCCCGGACCTACCCCGGGACCTCCGCGGGGGTCATGGCGCTGTTCTCCGCGCTGCACACCAAGATCGCGCTGTACGCGGTCATCCGGATCTGGGCCACCGCCTTCGACCTCGACCCCGCGTGGGGCCGCGTCCTCCTGGTGGTGGCGTTGGTGACCATCCTCTGGGGCGCCGTCGCCTCGGCCGCCCCCGTCGGCGCCCGCGAGATCCTGGCGTGGCAGATGGTCTCCGGCGTCGGCGTGATCCTCGCCGCGCTCGCCGTGTCCCGGGCACCGGGCGGGGCGATCGTCTACATGATCCACCACATGGTCACCATCGGCGCCCTGGTCATGCTGCTGGGCGCCGCCGAGCACGTCTACCGCAGCGGCCGGCTGGGCGGCTCCGTACCGGGCGGGTTGTCCGGACTGTGGCACCGCGAGCGGCCGCTGGGCGTCCTCCTGGCGCTGGCGATCGCCGCCCTGATCGGACTGCCCCCCACGTCGGGACTGATCGGCAAGCTCGAGGTCCTCTCCGCCGCCCTCGGGGCGGGCACCGCGTGGGGGGTGGCCACCCTCGTCGTCGTCCTGGTCGGGTCGCTCATCGGGCTGGTGGCCATGCTCCGGCTGTGGCGCGGCACGATGTGGGCCGGCGGCCCGGTCGACGGCGGGTCCCCGGGCGCGACACCGATCGACGACCAGCGCGACGGCGGGCTGGGGGACGACGACGACAGGCGCAGCCCCGCCACCGTGCCCGCGCGGTTGCTCGTGCCCGGCGGCGCGCTGGTCGCGGTCTCGGTGGCGCTGTTCCTGGGCTACGGGGCGGTGGCCCCTGAGGTCGACCGCGCCGTGGCCGGGCTGGTCGACACCGCCGGGTACGTGCAGGCCGTCCTCGGCGGGCCCGACGCGATGACCGCCACCACGATCGGCGGCGCCTCGTGATCCGCCGCGCGCTCCGGGCCCCCCTCGTGCTGGGCTGGCTGCTGTGGAACGTGGTGGTGTCGTCGTGGGCGCTGGCCCGGACGGCGGTCACCCCGGGCCCGATCGGCTCGCCCGTCCTGGTCCGCTACCCCATGCGCAGCCGCACCGACCTCGAGGTCACGGCGCTGGCCTGGGCCATCACGGTGACGCCCGGGACCCTGGTGACCGTGATCGGCCGCGAGGAGATGTGGGTCCACATCGTGCTCGGCGGGCCGCGCGGGGAGATGATCGACCTGCTCGCCCGGACCGAGGACCGGGTCCTGTCCGTCCTGAGAGGTGATGGCTGATGAGTCCACTGCTCACCGCGCTGCTGGGGGTGTCCACCGTGATCGTGGCCGCGAGCATGCTGGTCGCGGCGTACCGCGCGGTGCGGGGGCCGGGCGACGCCAGCCGCGCCGTGATGGCCGACCTCAGCTACTTCTGCGCGCTGGCGCTGTTCGTCATGTTCGTGATCCGCGAGGGCTCCGCGGTCGCGCTGGACGTGGTGATGCTCGGTTCGCTCGTCGGCGTCCTGTCCACGGTCGCCCTGGCGCGGCTGCTGTCGCGGGGACGGCGGTGACGGCGATGGGCCACCCGGTGATCTCCGACCTGCTGATCGGCGTCCCCGCGCTGCTCGGGTCGCTCTGCTTCCTCGTGGCGGCCGTGACCATGGCCAGGGCCGGCGACGCGTTGACGCGGATCAACATCCTCTCCGTGGCCACCGGGCTCGGGATGATGCTGTTCATCGCGGCGGCCTACGTCGACGACCTCACCGCGGGCTTCCGGTGGATGGCCCTGCTCACGGCCCTGGTGGCGCTGGGCGCGACGGTGGTCGTGACGACGGTCGCCTCCATCACCCTCGCCCGCGCCGCCTACCGCTCCGACGGCCGGCTGGACCCACGGACCGCGTACGACGACATCGCAGGGGAGGGCTGACGTGGTCTCGATCGGCGACCCGGCCGTGGCCGCCAGGCAGATCGACGCGCTGCTGGACGCCGGCGACCTCCACGGGGCGGCCGACCTCGTCGAGGGCATGCCGCCGTGGCTGGTGGTGGACGTCCTCGAGCGCAGCGGCGCCAAGGACCGCGCGGTGCTCTTCCGGCTGCTGTCCAAGGGCACGGCGCACGTGGTGTTCGAGGCGCTCGACCCGCCGGTGCAGTCCGAGCTGATCCGCGGGCTCCAAGCCGACCGGGTCAGCCAGATCTTCGCCGACCTCGACCCGGACGACCGTGCCGGCCTGGTCGACGAGCTGCCGGCCAACCTCGCCACCCGGCTCCTGCGCGGGCTCTCCGCGGACGAGAAGGCCCTGACCGACACCGTCCTGGACTACCCGGCGGGCTCGGTCGGTCGCCGGATGACCCCGGAGTTCATCAGCACCCACCCCGACACCACCGCCGGCGAGACGCTGGAGCGGGTGCGCCGCCGGATAGACCAGGTGGAGACCATCTACGGCCTGCCGGTGACCGACGACGAGCGCCGCCTCGTGGGGATCGTGGGCCTGCGCGCGGTGATGCGCGCCGACCCCGATACCCCGATCCGCACCCTGATGAACGAGGCCGTGACCGCCCGGGCCCGCGAGTCGGCGGAGGCCGCGGCCCGCCGGTCCGCAGAGGAGCGGCTGATCGTCCTGCCTGTGGTCGACGACGAGCACCGCCTGGTGGGCATCCTCACCTTTGACGACGCCCTGCGGGTCCTCGAGGTCGCCGACTCCGAGGACGCGGCCCGCCAGGGTGGCGCCGAGCCGCTGCGCCGCCCGTACCTGTCGACCCCCGTGCGGTCGCTGGTCCGCTCGCGCGTGGTGTGGCTGTTGGTCCTGGCCCTCGGCGCCGCGCTGACCGTGCAGGTGCTGGAGGTGTTCGAGGGGACGATCGAGCAGGTGGTGGCGCTCTCGCTGTTCGTGCCGTTGATCATCGGCACCGGCGGCAACACCGGCAACCAGGCCGCCACCACGGTGACCCGGGCGCTGGCCCTCGGCGACGTCCGACCCCGCGACGTGCTGCGGGTGACGCTGCTGGAGATCCGGACGGGCCTCACGCTGGGGTTGGTCCTGGGCGGGGTCGGCTGGGCGGTGGCCGGGCTGGTCTACGGGGTCGACCTGGGGATGGTCATCGGGCTGACACTGTTGGCCCTGTGCACCATCGCCGCGACGGTCGGCGGGGTCATGCCGCTGCTCGCGCAGGCGGTGCGCGCGGATCCGGCGGTGTTCTCCAACCCCTTCATCACGACCTTCGTCGACGCCACCGGCCTGGTCGTCTACTTCCTCATCGCCAAGGCCGTCCTCGGCCTCTGACCGGCGCCGCCCCCGCCGACCTGCGCC
>DIAZ01000003.1:21512-23997 GCA_002415925.1 Dietzia sp. UBA5065
CGCCGACCTGCGCCGCCCCCGCCGGCTTGCGCTGGCTCTTCGGCTTGCGGTGGCCGAAGGGTGCGGTCTCGGCGTCCGCGTCGGGCAGAGCCGCAGCACATCCCGCCGACATGTGCTGGCCCTCCGGCTTGCGCTGGCCGAATGCCGAAATCTCCGGGGCTGCGATGGCCGAATGGTCCATTCAAGCAGCGCATGCCGGAGGGCCAGCGCAGCCGGAGGGCCAGCACATGCCGGAGGGCAGGGCAGCCAGAGGGGCAGGGCATGCCGCCGGGCCAGCGCATGCCGCAGGGGCAGCGAAAGCGGCCGGGACCGGACGCCCCGGCGGTAATGTGACAGGTGTCATATCCGGCCTTCCGGATTTCCCCACGCAGGAAGGCGCCCATGGCCCACAGCGACGCCGCCGCCCCCCTCATGCCCGAGCTCGCCTGCTACGGACTCGCCGGGCACAGTGCATCGCCGGCCGACCTCGTCGTCGAAGCCGCACGGGCGGAGGAGCTCGGCCTCGGTTCCCTCCTCCTGTCCGAGCGCTTCGCCCTGAAGGACGCGGGCGTCATGGCCGGCGCCGCGGTCGCCTCGACCACCCGGATCGGCATCGGCACCGCCGCGACCAACCACAACACCCGGCATCCGCTGGTCACGGCCACCATGGCCGCGACGCTGCACCGGATGTCGGGCGGCCGGTACGCGTTCGGGCTGGGCCGCGGCATCCCCATCCTGTTCGACATCATGGGCCTGCCGCACGTCACCTCCGCGCAGCTCGAGGACGCCATCGGCATCTTCCGCACGCTGTGGCGGGGCGGCTCGGTGGTCGGCCACGACGGACCCGCCGGCCGCTACCCCTACCTCGTGCAGGACCCCACCTTCGACGAGGACATCCCGATCCTGCTCATGGCGATGGGCGACAACTCGCTGCGACTGGCCGGGCGGATCGCCGACGGCGTGGTGCTGCACACCTTCATGTCCGATGCCGCGGTCGAGCGCAGCGTGCGGCTGGTCCGCGAGTCCGCCGAGCGGGCCGGCCGCGATCCGGCGCGGGTGCGCGTCTGGTCGGTGATGGCCACCATCGAGGACTCGCTCGACGAGACCGCCCGGCTGCGCAAGCTCGTCGGGCGCCTGGCCACCTACCTCACCGGCTACGGCGACGTGCTGGTCCGGGTCAACGGCTGGGACCCGGCGGGGCTCGAGAGGTTCCGCGCGGACGAGCGCCTGTCCTCACATTCGGGCGCCCTCGACGCCACCGACGACCTCGACCTGCTGCGCCACGCCCGCGACGTGCTGCCCGACGAGTGGCTCGCCACCGCCGCGGTCGGCAGCGCCGAGCACTGCGCGGACCGCATCGACGGCCAACTCGCGGGCGGGGCCGACTCGGTCGTCCTCCACGGCGCGACCCCCGACGAGCTCGCCCCCGTGCTGGCCGCGTGGCGCGCGAGGCGGGACCCGCGTCGCTTCGCTCATCTCGATCCCAACCCCGGCAGGATCCACCCACGAGAGGACACCCCGTCATGACCGGCATCGACTCGAGCCCGGCAGTGGTCTGCACGCCCGAGGAGGTGACGGCCGAGTGGCTGTCGGCCGCGCTCGGCACCGAGGTGAGGTCGGCGCGGACCGAGGCCGTGGGCACCGGCCAGATCGGCTGCTGCGTGCTCGCGCACGTCGACGGCGACCAACTCCCGGAGACCCTCTTCGTCAAGCTGCCCAACCCCGACGAGGGCATGCGCCCGCTGCTGCACGGCGTGTACCGCAGCGAGGTGCTGTTCTACCGCGATCTGGCGCCCACGGTCGCCGTGCGCGTGCCGCGCTCCCGGTTCGCGGCGCTCGGGGAGCGGGAGGGCGAGTTCACCCTGATCCTGGACGACGTGACCCCGCTGGTCCAGGGAGACCAGCTCGCCGGGCTCACCGTGGACCAGGCCCGCGACTGCGCGGTCAACCTCGCCGGCCTGCACGGCCCGCGGTGGTGCGACGAGACGCTGCGGGGCATCGAGGGGCTGTCCGTCCCGACCGTCGAGGACAACGTCACGCTGCAGGAGCTCGGCGGGCCGGCGCTGGAGGCCTTCCTCGGCGAGCTCGGGGACCGGCTCGACGACGAGGAGCGGCAGACCCTCTCCGGAATCGCCGCTCTGATCGCCGACTGGGCCAACGGGCGCAGCGACCGGTTCGCCCTGCTCCATGCCGACTATCGCGCGGACAACATGCTCATCGACCCCGCCGGCGGCCTGCCGTCCCTGGCGTGCGACTGGCAGACCCTCACCGTGGGCCTGCCCGGGCGTGACCTCGGCGGCTTCCTCGGGTCGAGCCTGACGGTGGAGGATCGCCGGTCCGCGGAACGCGGGATCGTGGCCGACTATCACCGCGCACTCGTCGGGCACGGGGTGGCCGACTACCCGCTCGAGACCTGCTGGGACGACTACGTCTACGGCCTGCTCCAGACGCCGGTGGTGGGGATCTTCGGCTGGATGTACGGCACGCGGACGGCCCGGGGTGACGA
>DIAZ01000003.1:24236-39359 GCA_002415925.1 Dietzia sp. UBA5065
CTCGCCCTGGTCCGCGCCGGCTGACCCCCACCCCGTCCCGTCCCCCGCCCCCACCCCCGGCCGCCCCGCACCCACCCCCCGGCTTGCGCTGGCGGAATGCACGCAGATCGCCCGCCCGCGCTGCCGGTGTGGACCATTCAGCCAGCGCAAGCCCGGGGGCCGCAGGGCCACACACCCCGCCACCCGCCTCCCTCGCACACGCCTCGGGCCCGGCCCCGCGTGTCGCGGAGTCGGGCCCGATCGGTCGGCGTCCGGCGTGTCAGTCCTGCAGGCGGTGATCGCCCCGCGGGCCCGACTCGACCGCGGACCGGACAGCGGTCCCGAGCTCCGGCGCGACGGCGGTCCAGTAGGCGAACACGCGCTCGAGCAGCTCCGACTCGGACGGGTCGATCTTGCTCACGTGGCCCGCGATGTTGCCGGCCAGTCGCTCACGGGCGGCGTCGTCCAGGACGTCGCGGTACAGGATGGTCGCCTGCGCCTGATCGGTGTCCTCGGCGTGCGAGGCCACCTCGCCTCGGTAGATGTCCGAGCCCTTGGTGTCCCAGGCGCCGAAGTCGTAGGCCTTGGCCGGGTCGGCCGTCGGGCCGTCGATCGAGTTGGGGTGGTACTCGGCCATCGCCGGGTGGTTGAACTGGTACTGCATGCCGCCCTCCTTGGAGTAGGAGTTGACGGGCGAGAGCGGCGAGTTGACCGGCAGCTGCTGGTAGTTGGCGCCGATGCGGTAGCGCTGGATGTCCGGGTAGGCAAAGACGCGGCCGAGGAGCATCTTGTCCGGCGAGAAGCCGATGCCCCGCACGATGTTGGTCGGCGCGAACGCGGCCTGCTCGATCTGCGCGTGGTGGTTCTGCGGGTTCCGGTTCAGCGTCATGGTGCCGACCTTGCGGAGCGGGTAGTCCTTCTGCGACCAGACCTTGGTGAGGTCGAACGGGTTGAAGCGGTAGCCGTCGGCCTCGTCGACCGGCATCACCTGGACGTGCAGGTCCCAGGAGGGGAACTCGCCCTTCTTGATGGCCTTGAAGAGGTCCTCGCGGTGGTAGTCGGGATCCGAGCCGGCGAGCGAGTCGGCCTCGCCCTGCGTGAGGAACTCGATGCCCTGCTGGGTCTTGAAGTGGAACTTGACCCAGTTGCGCTCGCCCGCGGCGTTGATGAACTGGTAGGTGTGCGAGCCGAACCCGTCCATGTGACGCCACGTCTTGGGGATGCCGCGGTCGCCCATGAGCCAGGTCACCTGGTGGGTGGACTCGGGGCTGAGGGTCCAGAAGTCCCACTGCATGGCGTGGTTGCGCAGGCCCGAGGCGCTCTTGCGGCGCTGCGAGTGGATGAAGTCCGGGAACTTGATGGCGTCGCGGATGAAGAAGATCGGCGTGTTGTTGCCGACCATGTCGTAGTTGCCCTCGTCGGTGTAGAACTTCAGGGCGAAGCCACGCGGGTCGCGCCAGGTGTCCGGCGAGCCCTTCTCACCGGCGACGGTGGAGAAACGGGCCAGCATGGGGGTCTTGACGCCCTTCTGGAACAGGCCGGCGCAGGTGATGTCCGAGATGTCCTCGGTGGTCTCGAACTCGCCGAACGCGCCGGAGCCCTTGGCGTGGGGGATGCGCTCGGGGACGTTCTCGCGGTTGAAGTGCGAGAGCTTCTCGATCAGGTAGAAGTCGTGGATCGGCTGCGGGCCCTGCTGGCCCACCTGGGCGCTGAACTCGTCGCTGGGGACCGGCTGGCCACTGTCGGTGGTGGTCGCGCCCTTCGGCTCGAAGGTGCGGACTCCGCGATCGGCGGGGTGCGTAGTCACTTCAGGTACTCCTCGTAAGGGGTTGGGTGGTGGTGCGGAAGTGGTCTGGCTCTTCAGTCTGCGACGAGAAGGGCTTCCCCCGCCCGACATTCGGGACATGTGCCCCAGTAGTTGACCTCGGCTTCATCGACCTCGAAGCCGTGGTCCCGCTCGGGCTGTAGACAGGGCGCGTGCCCGATCGCGCATTCGACGTCCTCGATCCGGCCGCATCGCCGGCACACGAGGTGGTGGTGGTTGTCCCCCGTGCGTCGCTCGTACCGGGCCGGGGAGCCGGCCGGTTCGATCCGCCGCATGAGGCCGACCTCGGTGCACACCCGCAGCGCGTCGTAGACGGTCTGCGTGGACACCGCGCCCAGCCGCTCCCGCACCTGGGTGGCGACGTCCTCCGCCGCGATGTGGGGGCGACCGTCGACGACGGCGAGGACCGCCAGCCGGGGGGAGGTGACCCTCAACCCGGCCGACCGGAGCAGCGCTCCCGGGTCCGCGATGTCCGTCGTCATGGGCTCCACCCTAGCCCGCTTTCTGGAACAAATCCATAATAAGAGCGATTCAGTTCTGTCTCCCTTCCCGGCCGGTCCCGGCCGGGCGGGCACCACACCGCGCCCGGCCCCTCCGCCCGCCGACTAGGCTGGCCGACAATCGGAGAACGCCCAGGAGGATGCAATGTCGGAGACCGCCATCGGACCGGTCGTGTGCGGTTACGACGGGTCGCAGGACGCCCGCCGGGCCGTGGCCTGGGCCGCTGCCTGGGCCCGCGACCACGACACGACCCTCGAGGTGATCTCCGCCGACCGCGCCGTCGGCCGCGTGGTCGCCTTCGACGACACCGCCCGCGCGAACGTCGAGGGGGCGATGCGCGACCAGTTGGTGGAGCTGACCCACGACGTCCCGACCGCCTACCGAGTGATGGCCGACAGTCCCGTCGGCGCCCTGGTCGAGGCCGGCCGCCACGCCTCCGCGATCGTCGTGGGCAGCCGCGGCCTCACCGCCCGCGAGGACTTCGCGATGGGCTCGACCTCCGCCGGCGTGGTCGAGCACGCGAGGTGCCCGGTCATCGTGATCACCCCGCGCACGCCCGAGGCCCCGAGCGGCGGGCCGGTCGTGCTGGCCGCCGACGGGTCCGCGGCCGGCGACCCTGCCGTCGCGTTCGCGTTCGACCAGGCCGAGCGTCGGGGCGTCGGGCTCCGGGTGGTGCACACGGTCGAGGTCCCCAAGCTGCCCGGCGCATCGCTGTTCGACCTCGACCAGTTGGCCGAGAGCGTCCTGGCCGAGGACGAGAAGGAGGTCACCGACGCCCTCGCCCCCCACGAGGCCCGCCACCCCGAGGTCTCCGTCGACCTGATCCTCGTGGTCGGCGAGCCCGCGACGACGATCGCCGCGGAAGCCGAGGACGCCGCGCTCCTGGTGACGGGATCCCGCGGGCACGGCGGATTCGCCGGGCTCCTGCTCGGGTCGGTCAGCCGCCGACTGCTCCAGACCGCACCGTGCGCGGTCGCCGTCGTCCGCCCCGCCGAGTGACGGCCTGACCGCCTGACCGCCTGACGCGCCTCCCCCGGTTTGGTCGACGCCTCCCCCGGTTTGGTCGACGCCTCGCATGTGCCAGCCCGTTTCCCCGCGGCAGATGTCGACCAATCACAGCGTGATGTCGACTAGAGCGGGGTCCGCCACCGTGGGCGGGCGAGGACGGGCAGGGGCGGGCGGGCAGGGGCGGGCCAAGCCCGGGTGGGACTAGCCGGGGCCGATGCGGAGCATCCGCGTGAGCGTGGGCTGCCACATCACGCCCGGGGCGTCGCCGCGGGAGACGATCGTGCCGGTGAGCTCCATGGGCTCGTCCAGCGGGGCGTGGCCCACCAACGTGCGGGCCACCTCGCGGCCGGTCTCCACGTCCGTCGAGGTCACGTCCACCGGACCGAACTTCTGCGGGAGCCCCCGATCGAGCGACGGGCCGAGCACAGGTCCGAGCCCCTGCTCCGCGCGCGGCGGGCCGTACGCCAGCGCGTGGATGAGGCCGTCGCCGGTGGTGAGCTTGGGCAGCGACGCGGTGCGCGCGAGGGAGGTCCACGCCCGGGCGCAGGCGCCCTCCGCGCCCGCGCCCGGGCTCACCTCGATCCGCGTCATCCCGCCGGCGTACGGCGCCCCGGGCGGGACCGCGGGCCCGTCGACGGCGAACGGCGGGTACTCGAAGCCGTAGGTGTTGACCAGCACCAGCGCGCCGCCCGAGGCGATGATCGAGTTCTCGGTGGCGGCGGGCCCGGGGATCAGCACCCCGTCGGCCGCCGCCGACTCGGGCCGCAGCGTGGTGGCGAACGCCGGCATCCGGCAGACAAGCGCGCCGTCGGAGCGGCGCAGGACGATCAGGTCGGGGTGCTCGGCGTCGTCGGTGATCGCCACCAACGAGTCGCCGGGCCCGAAGTAGGTGGGCGTGGTGCCCGACCCGTGCGCGAGCAGGCCCGGCTTGCGCCCCGGGCCCACGTCGTAGGCGTGGCGCCAGCGCACCACCGGCGTCCCGTCGGCCCGGAGATCGATCTCGTAGAGCGCCCGGGTGGTGATCACCGACGCGCCCCCGGGCCGGACCGTCAGCCCGTTGGTGATCCTCTCCCCCGCGGGCAGGGCGAGGACGCGCGGCTCGTCGTCGTCGCCGGGTCGAACGGTTCCCACCACCCCGCCCGACGTGGCGAACCACACGCGCCCGTCGAACGCGGGCATGAGGCCGGTGACGGCGTCGCCGTCGGGGACCGCGGGCGAGAGGTCGGCCAGGACGTCGACCGTCATCCGCCACGGGCCCCGGGGGGTGCGTTCGTGCCCCACGGCCAGCAGCCGCCGGTTGCCGTCGGCCACCACCACCCGGTCGCGCTCGTCGAGGTAGCCGTACACGCCGCCGAGCAGCGCGCCCTTGGCCAGCTGCACCTCCGCCAACACCTCGGCCGTGTCGGGGTGGACGAGCTTGACCGTCGGCGCGAGCGGGGTGGGCGGGGTGAGCCCGACGTACGAGGTGCACAGCGCGACCGGCAGGCCGTCCGTCCCGACGAACACCGTCGAGCAGGTGGCCCCGGTGAGCGCGCCGACGACCGCGGGACTCGCGCCGGGCCCGCGACCGGGAAGGGTGTCGGTGGAGGCGGCGTCGCCGTGGACCGTCGACGTCCCCGCCGGGCCGAGGCCGGGCGGGGAGGCCGCTTGCGCCCCCGCCGTGGCCGTCGCGCCGGCCACCACCCCGGCCGTCACCCCGGCCACCACCCTGCCCAGAATCCGCCGCACGCCGGTCATGGACCGATCCCACCACGCCCGGCCCGCGCCCGCCGGCGGACTCGCTCGCGCGGATAGCATCGCGCAGGTGACCGACGGGACCGCGAGAACGGTGGCGGGGGCGCCGGGGCGGCCGGTGAGCTCGGCCCGGATCCTCGCCACCCTGATGGTGCCGCTGTTCATGGCCCTGCTCGCGATCTCCGTCATCAACGTCGCGCTGCCGGTGATCGGCCCGGCCCTCGGCGCCGACTCGAGCGGCCTGCAGTGGGTTGTCTCCGGCTACGCGCTGTCCTTCGGCCTGCTGCTGGTGCCCTCGGGGCGGCTCGGCGACGCCTCCGGCCGCAAGCGACTCTTCCTCGCGGGGATCGCCGTCTTCACCGCCGGAGCGGTGATCGCGGGGTTCGCCCGGGACATCGAGATGCTCAACGCGGCGCGGGTGGTGCAGGGCATCGGCTCCGGCATGCTCAACCCGCAGACGTTCGGGCTCATCCAGAAGTACTTCCGCGGGGCGGCGCGGGCCCGCGCGTTCGCGACCATGGCCACCACCGTCTCGGTGGCCACCGCCTCGGGTCCGCTGGTGGGCGGCCTGCTCATCGGGGCGCTCGGCGACGACCTGGGCTGGCGCGCGATGTTCCTGGTCAACGTGCCGCTCGGCCTCCTCGCCCTGGCCCTGGGTCACCGCTGGCTGCCCGACGACCGCCGTCTGCCCGGCGGCGCGGGTCCCGGCAGCGTGGGTCACGGCGTCGGCGGCTCCGCGGCGCGGGCGGGCGACATGGCGCGGGCGGGCGACATGGCGCGGGCGCGGATCGACGACGACGACGAGGTCACCGCCCCCGCCACCCCGCCCGTGCGGCGCGGGCGCCTGGACCTGGACCCGGTCGGCGTCCTGCTCCTCGGCGCGGCCGTGCTCTCGGTGATGCTGCCCTTCCTCAACCGCGGGGCCCACCCCGCGCTGTGGGCACTCGTGCCGCTCGGGCTGGTCCTGCTGGGGTCGTTCGTGTGGTGGGAGCGCCGCTACGAGCGGGTCGGCCGCCCGCCGCTGGTCAACCCGGACATCTTCCGCGATCCCGCGTTCCGCAACGGCATGATCATCGTGTCGATCTACTTCGTGGGCGGCACAAGCCTGTGGATCGTCATGCCGATGTACCTGCAGTTCCACCTGGGCTACGCGCCCCTCGACTCGGCGTTCGTCAGCCTGCCCGCCTCGATCTGCGCGGCGGTGTCCGCCCAGGTGGCGGGGCGGTTCGTGCTCCGGCTGGGCCGGCGGATGGTGATCGCGGGGTTCTGCCTCACCATCACCGCGCTGCTGACCTTCATCCTGCTCGCCGGGCTGGTCGAGTCCGGAGCGGTGGGGTACCTGATCTTCACGGCGCCCGCCGCGCTGATGGGGACGGCGCAGGGCATGACCATCTCCCCCAACCAGACGCTCACGCTCCGCGCGGTCGACCCCGCGTACGGCGGGGTGGCCGGCAGCATCATCTCGCTGGGCCAGCGCATGGGCACCGCGATCGGCACGGCGATGGTCCCCGGCGTGCTGTTCTGGGTGGTCGAGACCCAGGGCGACTGGCTGCTGGCGTTCCGGGCCGCGCTCGGGCTGATCGCCGCGCTGGCGGCGGGCGCGCTGGCGTTCAGCGTCGTGGACCGCCGCCGCGAGAGGCGCTGCGCCTGAGCCCGGGCCCCGGCGCCCCCTCGCGGACCCGGGCGTCAGAGCGTGGCGGCGAGCTCGACGCCCTGCCTGATCGCCCGCTTGGCGTCCAGCTCGGCGGCCACGTCCGCGCCGCCGATCACGTGGACGCGCGCGCCCGCCCCGCCGCCGGGCCCGGCGGGCCGGTCGGCCAGCCGTTCGGTCAGCTCATCGGCGAGGTCGCGGACCGACTCCTGGCCCGCGCACACCACGATCGAGTCCACCCGGACCACCCGGTGCTCGCCCTCGGCGGTGAGGATGTGCAGCCCGTCGTCGTCGATCCTCCGGTACGTCACGCCGGTGTACTGCCGCACGCCGCCCGTCTTGAGCTCGGCGCGGTGCACCCAGCCGGTGGTCTTGCCCAGGCCCCTGCCGATCGGCGAGGTCTTGCGCTGGAGCAGGTGCACCTCGTGGGCCGGCTCGTCGGCGACGGCCGTGCCGAGGCCCGAGCGGGCGAGGGCCGGGTCGGTCACGCCCCAGTGCCTCTTCCACGCCTCTACGTCGGTGGAGTGCCCGTGGACGCCGCGGCCGTCGAGGTCCAGCCCGGACCCGCCGGCGAGGAGGAACCCACACACGTCCACGCCGATCCCGCCGGCGCCGATCACCGCCACGCGCCGGCCGGGGACGCGGGCGCCGGTGAGCAGCTCGGGGTAGGTCATGACCATGGGGTGGTCGGCGCCCGGCAGGTCCAGCTCGCGTGGGCGGACGCCGGTGGCCACCACCACGTGGGCGAAGCCGGCGAGGTCGGCGGCCTCGGCGGCGCGGCCCAGGTGCACGGGCACCCCCAGCACGTCCAGGCGCCGGCTGAAGTAGGCCAGGGACGCGGCGAACTCCTCCTTGCCCGGCACGCGCATGGCGTAGCGGAACTGCCCGCCGATCTCGTCGGAGGCCTCGAACACCTCCACGGCCAACCCGCGCGAGGCGGCGGCCTCCGCGCACGCGAGCCCCGCGGGACCGGCACCGACCACCGCCACCCGCCGCCGCGCGGGCGCCACGGTGAGCAGCAGCTCCGTCTCCCGGCCGGCGCGCGGGTTGACCAGGCAGGACGCCCGCTTGTTGGCAAAGGTGTGGTCGAGGCAGGCCTGGTTGCAGGCGATGCAGATGTTGATCTCGTCGGCCCGCCCCTCGGCGACCTTGGCGGCGAATGCCGGGTCCGCCAGCAACGGGCGCGCCATGGAGACCAGGTCGGCCTGCCCGGAGGCGAGGATGTGCTCGGCCTTCTCCGCGGTGTTGATGCGGTTGGAGGCGATCACCGGGACCCCCACGAGCGCCTTGAGCCGGGCGGTGAGGTCGACGAACGCGGCCCGCGGCACGCTGGTGACGATGGTGGGGATGCGGGCCTCGTGCCAGCCGATCCCGGTGTTGAACACGTCCACGCCCGCCGCCTCGAGGCGGTGCGCGAGCTCGGCGGTCTCGTCCCAGGTCTGACCGCCGGAGACCAGGTCCAGGAGGCTGATCCGGTACTGGATGAGGAAGTCCCGGCCCACCTCGGCACGGACCCGGCGGACGATCTCCTCGGGGAACCGCATGCGCGCGCCGGCGCTGCCGCCCCACGCGTCGGTGCGCGTGTTGGTCCGGGCGGCCAGGAACTGGTTGATGAGGTACCCCTCCGATCCCATGATCTCGACGCCGTCGTAGCCCGCCCGCCGGGCCAGCCGGGCCGCGCGGACCCAGTCACCGATGGTGCGTTCGACGCCGCGCGCGCTCAGGGCCCGGGCCCTGAACATGCTGATCGGGGACTTGGTGGAGGAGGCCGAGCGGACGAACGGCTGGTAGCCGTAGCGGCCCGCGTGCAGGACCTGGAGCAGGATGTGCGCGCCCTCCTCGTGGACGGCGTCGGTGAGCCCGCGATGCCTGTCCGCCATCCGCCGGCTGGCCATCATGGACCCGGCCGGGAGTAGCCAGCCCTCGACGTTGGGCGAGTACCCGCCGGTGACCAGCATCGCCGTACCGCCACGCGCGCGCTCGGTGAAGTACGCCGTGAGCTCGGGCAGGTGCCTGGTGCGGTCCTCGAGCCCGGTGTGCATGGAGCCCATGACCAGGCGGTTGCGCAGGGTGAGGTGTCCGACGGCGAGGGGGCTGACGAGGTGCGGGTGGCTCTGGCTCATGGCCCCCATTGTGCGCCACCTCACGGGAGCCCTCGGGTCCGCGGCGCGCCGGGGACACCCCCGAATTTTCCCTTCCCGGGGGCGAACGGAGGCCTCGGACCCTATCCTTTCCCCACGGCCCCCTCTGCCGCCCTCACGCACGGTCCAGTCCCCTCACCCCTCCAGGAACCCCTCATGCACACCACCCGTAGTGCCCGCACGCGCGGAACACGCATTCTCGGCATGCTCGCCGCCGCGGTCACCTGCGCGGCCATCGCCACGCCCGCCGCCGGGGCGCAGTCGGTCTCGTTCACCATCGGTGGCCCCGCGCCCTGCGAGCAGACCTCTCCGGCCCAGGTCGAGCAACTGATCTCGGAGATCCACGAGCACACCAACCGGGTGCGGGCCGAGGCCGGCGCGCCGCCGGTCGCGCGGCTCGACAGCCTCGACCGGATCGCCCAGAACTGGAGCACCCGGATGGCCGACGAGGACAAGATGTACCACAACCCGGACATCCGGGCGCAGGTCGCTTCCACCTACGAGGGCCAGTGGCGCGGCTACGGGGAGAACGTCCTCCAGAACTGGTGCGGCGCGGACGGCGAGGAACTGGTCACCCAGTGGATGAACTCACTCGGACACCGCCTCAACATGCTCAACCCGCTCCACACCCACCTCGGCGTGGGCGCGGCCCTGGCCGACAGCCGGAAGCTCTACTCCACGCAGAACTTCGTCACCCTGCGCTGATCCCCGCCCGGGCACCGGCCCCGGACCGCCCCCGACGCCCCCGTCACCCGCCGCAGGTGACGGGGGCGTCGGGCCTGGTGAGAGGGCCTCCGCGACCTAACGGCTGGCTTATGTAACGTTTTGGTCTCTACCGTGGGACAGACCGCCCGATCCCCGGGCCCTGCACCGCGAAAGGACCCCAGTGACCCGAGCCCTCATCCGTACGCGACGCGCCCTCCTGCTCGGAGCGGCCGCCTCCCTGGCCATGGCCCTGAGCGCCGCGCCCCAGGCCTCCGCGCAGCTGCCGCAGATCGTTCTGCCCGGCCTGACCATCGGCTTCATCCAGCCGCCGGCCCCGGGCGCCGTGCCGGCGATCGACCCCGCCTCTCCCGAGTACCGCGCCCAGCTCGAGGGTGCGACCAACGCCGCCCGGGCCGCACACGGCCTGGCCCCGCTGACCGCCAACGCCGGCCTCACCGACGTGGCCATCGGCTGGAGCGGCACCCAGGCCGCCCAGAACCGGATGTACCACAACCCGACCGTCGCCGGCCAGATCCCCGGCGGCTGGGCCCACTACGGCGAGAACGTACTGCAGAACTACGCGCACGCCACGCCGCAGCAGCTCGTGGACCAGTGGATGGCCTCCCCCGGCCACCGGCTCAACATGCTTCACCCGGGGCACACCGCGATGGGCGTCGGCGTGGCCGTGGCCGCCGACGGAAAGCTGTACGCCACGCAGGTGTTCGCGCGCTACTGACGCCCGCGCGCTACTGACGCCTTCCCGCCGGCAGCGCCCCCGCCCGCGTCAGGCCAGCGCGCCCGCGAGCAGCGCCTCGAGGCCGGCGGAGAAGCGCGCGTCGAACTCGACCGGCGGCGTGGCCGGGTCGGCGACCGCCAGGTTGTGGTGCGTCTGCTCCTCCAGGCTCAGCCCGAGGACATAGGCCGTGAGCGCCGTGGTCAACCCCGCCGCCCGGCCGCCCAGCCCGTGGCGGGTACAGGCCGCCTCGACCACCTCGGCGACCGGGTTCACCGCGCCCGCGGCCAGCCCCAGCGCCACGATCTCGGCGCCGTCCGGAACGCCCGTCACCGCCGCGCGCAGGGCCGTGCCGATCGCACGCAGTTCCCCGGCCGCCGACCCCGCCGCCCCGACCGGCCCCATGGTCGCCAGCACCCGTTCCGCGACCGCCGTGAGCAGGGCCTGCTTGGACGGGACGTGCCAGTACAGCGCGCTCGGCTGAACCCCCAACCGCGTGGCCAGCGTGCGCATGGACATGCCGGGCAGGCCCGCCTCGCGGAGCAGGTCCAGCGCGGAATCGACGACCGATGTCTTGGTGAGAGCCACGGGCGCTGATCCTACCGCCCGCCCCGCCCGCCTCCTGAACGCTGTACAAGACGGCATCGTTCCGCTACCTTGAACGGCGTTCAATGAACGGCGTTCAGGAGGAACCATGCCCACCACCACCCCCCGCTGGCACGAGCTCGCGGACCACGTACTCGACGGCGGCGTGATCAGCGCGGCGGACGCCCTCGCGATCCTGGACTCGAGCGACCCCGAGCTCATGGAGGTCGTCGCGGCCGCCTCGCGCCTGCGCTTCCAGCACTTCAGCAACACGGTCAAGGTCAACTACCTGGTCAACCTCAAGAGCGGCCTGTGCCCGGAGGACTGCTTCTACTGCTCGCAGCGGCTCAACTCCACGGCCGGCATCCTGCGCTACACCTGGCTCAACACCGAGGAGGCCGTCACCGCGGCCAAGGCGGGCATCGCGGCCGGCGCCTCGCGCGTCTGCCTGGTCGCCAGCGGCACCGGCCCCAGCAACCGCGAGGTCGGCAAGGTCTCCGACATCATCGAGGCCATCAAGTCCGACACGCCCGGCGTCGAGGTCTGCGCCTGCCTCGGGGCGTTGAAGGACGGTCAGGCCGAGACGCTCTGCGCCTCCGGTGCCGACGCCTACAACCACAACCTCAACACGGCCGAGAGCCACTACTCCGAGATCTGCACGACCCACACCTACGCCGACCGCGAGCACACCGTCGCGCAGGCCCACGGCGCCGGCCTGTCCGCGTGCTCGGGCTTCATCGCCGGCATGGGCGAGACCCGCGAGCAGCTGGTCGAGCTGGCCATGGACCTGCGCGCCAAGGGCGTCGACTCCATCCCCGTCAACTTCCTGCTGCCCTTCGACGGCACCCCGCTCGAGGGCGTCGACACGCTCACCCCGCGCGACTGCCTGCGCATCCTCGCCATGGTCCGCTTCGTCGCCCCCGACACCGAGCTCCGCGTGGCCGCAGGCCGCGAGCGCCACCTGGGCCACCTGCAGGCCACGGCCCTGTTCATCGCCAACTCGCTGTTCCTCGGCGACTACCTCACCAGCGAGGGCCAACCCGGCGGCGAGGACCTGCAGATGATCGCCGACGCGGGCCTGGAGATCCTGCAGATGGAGACGGGCGGGGAGAAGGGCGGAGAGGACGACGACGACGAGGCCGTCATCCCCGCGCCGACCCGCCGGTCGCCCCAGACCCCGGTGGCCATCCGCACGCGTGGCGCGGGCACGAGCGAGCCCGCGAACGCCTGACATGCCCACGCAGGACGCCGCCGCGGTGCTGGATTCAGCCGCGGTGCTGGATACAGCCGCGATGCTGGCCGCGGACGCCGAGCACGTCTGGCATCCCTACGGCGGCTTCCCGGCTAGCACCGAGCCGCTGCCGGTGGTCTCGGCGCAGGGGGTGCGGCTGCGGCTGGCCGACGGTCGCGAGCTGATCGACGGCATGAGCTCGTGGTGGGCGGCCATCCACGGCTACCGGCACCCGCACCTGGACGCGGCCGCCCACCGGCAGGTGGACACGATGAGCCACGTCATGTTCGGCGGGCTCACGCACCCGCCGGCGGTGGAGCTCGCCACCCGGCTGGCGCGGATGGCGCCGGGCGGGCTGACCAAGGTGTTCCTCGCCGACTCGGGCTCTGTGGCCGTAGAGGTCGCGGTCAAGATGGCCGTCCAGTACCAACGCTCGCTGGGCCACCCCGCCCGCACCCGGCTGGCCACGTGGCGCGGCGGCTACCACGGCGACACCCTCTCCCCGATGAGCGTGTGCGATCCCGACGGCGGCATGCACAGCATGTGGCGCGGGGTGGTGGCCGAGCAGGTGTTCGCGCCCCGGCCGCCCGCGCAGTACAGCCCCGACTACGTCGCCGAGCTCGAGCGCACGATCCGCGGGGCCGCCGGCGAGCTGGCCGCCATCATCGTGGAACCGGTGGTCCAGGGTGCCGGCGGGATGCGCTTCCACCACCCGGACTACCTGCACGACCTGCGCCGGCTGGCCGACGAGACCGGCGCGCTGCTGATCTTTGACGAGATCGCGACCGGCTTCGGCCGGACCGGCCGGCTCTTCGCCGCCGACCACGCCGGCGTGGCGCCGGACATTCTCTGCCTGGGCAAAGCGCTGACCGGCGGGTACCTCACCCTGGCGGCGACGCTGACCACCGATCGGGTGGCCGAGGTGATCAGCGCCGGCGAGGCGGGCGGGCTCGCGCACGGCCCGACGTTCATGGGCAACCCGCTGGCGTGCGCGGTCGCGTGCGCCTCGCTCGACCTGGTCGAGGCCGGCGGGTGGCGCAGCGACGTCCCGCGGATCGAGGATCGCCTGCGCCGCGGCCTGGCCCCCGCGCTCGACCTGCCCGGCGTGGTGGACGTGCGGGTGCTCGGGGCGATCGGGGTGATCCAGCTGGACGCGCCGGTGGAGATGCCGGCCACGACGGCGGCCATCACCGCCCGCGGCGTGTGGCTGCGCCCGTTCCGCGATCTCATCTACACCATGCCGCCCTACGTGGCGACGGACCCCGAGCTCGACGCCATCTGCGCGGCCGCGGTCGCCGGCGCGGCGGCCGCCGGAGCCGCGGCCGCCGGGGCGCACAGCGCGACCGACCCCACGGAGGAGTACGCCCATGCCTGACCTGCTCGCCCCGACCTCCCCCACGGCCCCGGCCCGCTCCCCCGCGCTGGACTGGCTCGACGACGCCGCCGCGGAGCGCCGCGCCCGTCACCTGCACCGCGTCCTGACCCCGCGCGCCCCGGGGGACCGCGCGATAGACCTGGCCTCCAACGACTACCTGGGCCTGGGCCGGCACCCGGTGGTCGTGGCCGGCGCGATCGAGGCCACCACCCGCTGGGGCGCCGGGGCGACCGGGTCGCGGCTGGTCACCGGCACGACCAGCGAGCACGAGGCCCTCGAGCACGAGCTCGCCGACTTCACCGGGAAGCCCGCCGCGCTGGTGTTCTCCTCCGGGTACACCGCCAACCTCGGCGCAGTCGTGGCGCTGTCCGGGCGTGGATCGCTCATCGTCTCCGACGGCGGCTCGCACGCCTCCCTCGTGGACGCGTGCCGGCTGTCGAGGGCCCGCGTCGTCGTCGTCGACCGGGGCGACACCCGCGCCGTCGCACGGGCCCTGGCGGGGCGCACCGAGGCGCGGGCGCTGGTCGTCACCGACTCGGTGTACAGCGCCGACGGCGACCTCGCGCCACTACAGGCGTTGCACGGGGCGTGCCGGGACCACCGCGCGGTGCTGCTGGTGGACGAGGCGCACGGGCTGGGGGTGCGCGGGGCGGGCGGTCGCGGGCTGGTCCACGAGCTGGGGCTCAGCGCGCACGAGGACGTGGTGGTCACGGCGACGCTGTCCAAGGCGCTCGGCGCGCAGGGCGGGGTGGTGCTGGCGTCCGAGCGGGTGCGCGCGCACCTGGTGGACACCGCGCGGACCTTCATCTTCGACACCGGGCTCGCGCCCTCCAGCGTCGGGGCGGCGCGGGCGGCGCTCGCGGTCCTGCGCGCGGAGCCGGAGCGGGCCCGCCGCGTCCTGGACGTGGCCGGGTACCTGGCCGCGGTGACCGGCGCCGCCAGCCCGCACTCGGCGGTGGTGTCGGTGATCCTCGGCGACCCGGCCCGCGCGGTCTCGGCGGCCCGGCGCTGCGCCGAGCTGGGCGTGCGGGTGGGCTGCTTCCGGCCGCCGTCGGTCCCCGAGGGCACCGCCCGGCTGCGGCTCACCGCACGCGCTGACCTCTCCGACGCCGACCTGGCCAGAGCCGCCGACGCGCTCACCCAGGTGTTGGTCGAACACGAACGGTGGGGCGGCGCGTGACCGCGGGCACACGCGTGGAGTCGACGACCAGTTCGACGACGACGAGGTCGGCAGCCGCGGCTGGTGCGGCACCGACCACCGCAGCGACGGTCGGGGCAGGCCCGGTCGTCGTCACCGGGACGGGGACCGACGTCGGCAAGACCATCGCCACCGCCGCCCTCGCCGCGCTCGCCCGCTCGGCCGGGTTGGACGCAGGCATCTGCAAGCCGCTGCAGACCGGGCTGGCACCGGGCGAACCCGGGGACGCCGACGAGGCCGCCCGTCTCTCCGGGGCCCGGCGCGTGCTCGAGGTGCGGAGGCTCCCCGACCCGCTGGCCCCGGAGACCGCGGCCCGGGTCGCGGGGCTGCCGCAGTCGGGGCTCGAGGACCTGGCCGGGCCGATCCGACGGTGGCTGGGCCGCACCGACCCGCCCGCCCCGAACGGCCGCCTCGACCTGGTCGAGGGCGCCGGCGGTGTTCTCGTGCGGCTGGGCAC
>DIAZ01000003.1:39504-42432 GCA_002415925.1 Dietzia sp. UBA5065
GGGATCGTCATCGGCTCGTGGCCGGCCGAACCGAGCCTCGCCGAGCGCTGCAACCTCGAGGACCTTCCCCGCCTGACCATTGCTCCCGTGCTCGGGCGGGTGCCGGCGGGGGCGGGCCGGCTCTCCCCCGGCGAGTTCGTCCGGCGCGCGCCCGGGTGGTTCGTTCCGGATGCGCTGAACGAGCTACGACGAGGCCACCAGCCGATCGACGCCCAGGCCGCCTACAAGTGAAGCTAGTTCGCGGCCAATATCGAGGCTAAAGTGTGCGCATGGAAGCGATACCGCTGGGCGAAGCCAAGAACACGCTGTCGGCGCTGGTCGAACGGGCGGCGACCACGCACGACATCATCACCATCACGCGGCATGGCCGACCGGCCGCCGTGCTGATGTCAGCCGATGACCTGGAGTCACTTCACGAGACGATCTATTGGCTCTCGCGTCCCGGGACCTACGAGGCTGTGGCCGACGCTGACAGCGAGTACACCGCGGGTACGACCACGTCGCTGGACGACCTGCGCGGCGCATACGGTCTGCCGCCACGGTGACTGGCGAGCGGCCGGGAACCTACACCGTCGAGGTCGCCTCCCCGCCTCGACGTGCACTGTCGAGGCTTCCGGGCCGCGTCGTCCACGCGATCATCGAGTTCATCTCGGGTCCGCTGGCCGAGAATCCACACCGGCTGAGCAAGCCGCTTCGTCACCAGCTCGAGGGACTGCGCAGCGCGCGGCGTGGGGACTACCGCATACTTCTCCGCCTCGACGAGGAGCAACACACCATCGTCATCGTCGATATCGACCACCGTGCGCACGTCTACCGCACCTGACGCCCGTTCGACCTCAGAACCAGAGCTCGGCCAGCAGCTCGAGCGACCGCGCCCGCACGGCCGGGTCGAAGGCGTACGTGACGGTGATGAGCTCGTCGGCGCCCGTGCGCTCCACGAACTCCTCCAGCTGCGCCTTGACCGTCGCGGGCGAGCCCACCGCGCTGATCTCGAGCATCGCGGGGGACGCGCCGCCGAACTGCGCCGGGTCCACGGGCGGCTGGAGCTTGCGGCTGCGCCCGGCCCGCAGGTCCAGGAACATCTGCTGCAGGGTGGTGAACTCCCGCTGCGCGGCGGCGTCCGTGTCCGCGACGATCACGTTGATCCCCGCCATCACCCGCGGCGTGTCCAGCCGCGCGGTGGGCGCGTCCGTGCGGAACGTCTCGCGGTAGACGCGGATTGCCTGATCGATCTGATCGGGCGCGAAATGCGAGGCGAGCGAGAACGGCAGCCCCAGCTGCCCGGCGATCGAGGCGCCGTTCACCGTCGACCCGAGCACCCAGATCGGCACCTCCATGCCCTGCGAGACGGAGGACAGGATCGGGGTGCTGTGCGCGGTGCCGCCGGGCCCGAACCAGCCCTGCAGGTCGTAGATGTGCTGGGCAAACGCCTGCGGCTCGGCCGACGAGCGGCTCAGCGCCTGCGCGGTCATGCCGTCGGTGCCGGGGGCGCGGCCCAGGCCCAGGTCGATCCGGTCGCCGTGGAGGTTGGCCAGGGTGCCGTACTGCTCGGCCACCATGAGCGGCGCGTGGTTGGGCAGCATCACGCCGCCGGAGCCGACGCGGATCCGCTCGGTCACCGACGCGGCCTGCGAGATGAGCAGCGCCGTGGCGCTGGAGGCGAGGTTCGGGGTGTTGTGGTGCTCGGCGAACCACAGCCGCGAGTACCCCAGCCGGTCGGCCAGGCGGGCGGACTCCATCGACGCGGCGATGCCCTCGCGCGCGGTGGAGCCCTCCGGGATGGAGACCAGGTCGAGGATGCTCAAGGGGACGGACAACTGCACACCTTTTCTACGTTCATCGTGGCACTACGTTCAGCGTCGAGCCGGGGGCCGCGGGCCCACACCCTGAGGCTACCGACGCCCGCGCGTCGGTGACGGATCACCAACCGTCCGCGCCGCGCGGGACACCCCCGCCGCGGTGACGCGGGGCGCCACGTGTCGGCCCCCGGATACGACGACGACGAGGCGCGCTCCTGCCCGCCCCGGACGGTCGCGGGGATGCGCATTCTCAGCATCTGCCCATGTGGCGTGGACCACACTGGGCAGTGTGCGGGAATCTCCGCGCGACAGGTCCGCACGAAGGGTTCCCCGTGACACAGACACATCCTGACGAGCCGCTCCACCAGACGGTGACCGCGGGCGCCGCCGACCTCGACGAGTTCCGCGTGCGCCTCACCGCCTGGCTCGCGGCCCGCGACGAGGTGGAGTCCTCCGCAGGCGTCGAGGTCTCGGCGGTGAGCCGGCCGGAGAGCTCGGGGATGTCCAACATCTCGGTGCTCTTCGACGCCACGTGGACCCCGGCCGGCCCAACCTCCCCCGAGGGGCCAGCTCAGCCGCAGACGGCCCGGCTGGTGGCCCGGATGTGCCCCGAGGACGACGCGTTCCCGGTCTTCCCCGTCTACGACCTGCAGACGCAGTTCGACGTGATGCGGGTGGCCGGCGAGCAGACCACGCTGCCGGTCCCCCGCGTCCGCTGGCTCGAGCAGGATCCCGCCGTACTGGGAACGCCGTTCCTCGTGATGGACCGCGCCACCGGCCGCGCCCCGGTCGACAATCCCCCGTACGTCTTCGACGGCTGGCTGCTGGAGATGGATCCCGAGCAGCGACGAGAGCTTCAGCGCGAGTCGGTGGCGGTGTTGGCGGCGATCCACCAGATCCCCCGGCCCGCCGACCTGGTGCCCTCGCTCGCCCCTGCCCACGGCATGAGCGCGCTGCGCGCCCACGTGGACGCGCAGCGCGCCTACTACGAGTGGACCACCCGCGAGGACGGGATGCGGATCCCGGTGATCGAGCGGGCCTTTGACTGGATCGAGGCCCACTGGCCCGCCGAGACCGGACCCGATGCGTTGAGCTGGGGCGACGCCCGCATCGGCAACATCCTCTACGA
>DIAZ01000121.1:0-2971 GCA_002415925.1 Dietzia sp. UBA5065
GTCGCTGGGCACGGGTTCCGACACGGAGTCGCTGGGCACCGCTTCCGACTCTGAGTCGCTTGACGGTGGCTCGCTCGAGAGCATCATCGCTACTCTCGCCGCCGGCTCCTCGCAGCTCGGTTCGGGCGACATCACCATCGGCGGCTCCACCGGTTCCGGCGAGACGGGCTCCGACACCGGGTCCCTCCTGGCGCTCGGTTCGCTCGCCGTGGCCGGCATCGGCATCGGGCTGGTCGTTTCCGGCCAGGTCCAGCTCCCGCCGCTCCCGGAGATCAACCTGGGGATCGTTTGCACCCTGCCGCCGGAGGCCATCAACTTCCTCAAGGACAATGGCTCCATGAAGCAGGAAGAGTGCCAGCCGGAGGAGCAGCCCGCTCCCTGAGCTCGGTTCGCAGTCCGGTCTGACCGGGCGATGAACTGATCAGGCTCCACGCGATCCCCCGCTGACCACATGGTCGGCGGGGGATCGCCCATTTCCGCCGTGCCGATACGCTCGGGGCCATGAGCGTCCCCGACTTCGTCCTGGAACTCCGCAGACATGTGGGGACCGCGCCGCTCTGGCTGGCCGGGGCGACCGCCGTCATCCGCGACGCCGACCGCGCGAACGTGCTGCTGGTCCGGCGCGCCGACAATGGCTGGTGGACCCCCGTCACAGGGATCGTCGACCCGGGTGAACACCCCGCGGAGACGGCGATGCGGGAGTCGTGGGAGGAAGCGGCAGTCCGCATCCGCGTGGACCGCGTCGCCTCGATCGGCGTCTCCCGCATGGTCACCTACGGCAACGGAGACCGCGCCCAGTATCTCGACCACACCTTCGCCTGCACCTACCTCGGCGGCGAGCCGCATCCGGCCGACGGCGAGAACACCGACGTGCGATGGTTCGCCGTGGACGACCTGCCCGAGATGCGCCCCCACATGCTCGCCCGGATTGAGGCGGGCCTCGCGGACGAGGATCGCGCGCGGATGGAGCTCACCCCCGAATCGGCGACCGGCGAGTAGATCCGAACACCCCCCGGGGCATAGAATCGACCTCATGTCCGCCGACCGTCTCCGCGCAGAGGTCACACCCGTGGTGACCGCGCTGGTCGGGACGATCGTGGCGATGGTCAGTGGGGTGTTCGGCATCAGCGCCCACGGGCTGGCCGCCGGCCCCGGCGCAGGATCCCCCGAGACCGGCCAGATCCTGCTCGTGGTGGCCGCGAGCGCGGCAGTGGGCGTCGTGACCGCGACCCTCGCCCGGACCCGCGCCCCGATGGCGGTGGCGGCGAGCGGGCTGATCGCCGGGCAGGGGCTCGTCCACCTGGCCCTGGTCACCGGTCACGCTCACGGCGCCGCGGCGCACTCGACGCCGACCGGCACTGCGGCCGGGGCGATCGGGCATCACGTCACCGACCCTGCGGCCGTCCGGGCCGCGATGGACGGCGCGGCCCTCGACGCGGCCACCTCGCCTGCCGCCCTGCTCTCCCCGGGGATGCTGGGCGCGCACGCGGCGGCGATCCTGGCCACGCTCGCCCTGGTGGCGATCCTGTCCGGGGCTCTGGCCTGGGTGGCGGCGCGGGTGACGCCGCTGCCGGCGACCGCCCACCTCGTCGTCGTCGCCCCCGTCATCCCCTCCTACGACGCCGCCGCCCCGCGCGGACGGTTCCTCCTCGGCGGCGGAGGTACGCGGGCTCCACCCGTGGCTGTGTGACCTCATCTCCGCACCGGCGCGCGCTCCCGCCGCCGGGCGACCCCACACACCACGTAAGGACTCAGTCATGCGCAAGAACACCCGCGCCGCGTTCGCCGCGGCCTCAGCCCTCGCCCTCGCCGTCACCGTGACCGCCTGCGGCTCCGGCGACGAGGCCACCGAGGCCGTCTCCTCCGCCACGTCCGTCGTCGGCTCCGCCGCGGACAAGGCCGCCGAGGACGCCGCCAGGATCGCCGACGACGCCACCGGACGGGTCGTCGAGTTCTCCGACGGCTGGGCCAAGGCCACCGATCAGAAGATGACAGGGGTCTTTGGCCTCATCACCAACCCCGGCTCCGAGGACGTTCACCTGGTCGGCGTGTCCAGCGACATCGGCACGCGCCAGGAACTGCACGAGACCGTCCCCGGCGGCAGCGGCATGATGATGCGGGAGAAGCAGGACGGCTTCGTCATCCCCGCCGGCGGCGAGCTGGTCCTGCAGCCCGGCGGCAACCACATCATGCTCATGGACCTGACCGAGCCCGTCACCACCGGGCAGTCGATCGACCTGACCCTGGAGTTCGCCGACGGCTCCGAGCAGGCCATCACCGTCTCCGCGCGCGACTTCCAGGGCGGCCAGGAGGACTACGTCGGCGGTATGAACCAGGATGGCTGACCCGGTCCGCGCGGACTCCACCACGCGCGGCCCGTCCCGGCGATCGGTCCTCACGGGCGGCGTCGCCGCCGTGGTGGGGGGCGGCGTGGCCGGCGGCCTCGTCGGATACGCGGGACGGGGCGCCCTGGACGACGACGAGGCGGGCCCGGACTGGAAGACCGTCGCGGACTCGCGTGCCGTGGGGGCCGCCACGGAGCCGTTCTACGGCCCGCGGCAGTCCGGCATCACCACGCCGCCGCAATCGCACGCCGCGTTCGTGGGGTTCGACATCGTCCCGGGCGCGACCCGGGCCGAGATCCAGGGCGTCCTGCGGGCGTGGTCGCAGGACGCCGCCCGGCTCACCTCCGGTCGCGGGGGGTTGGCGGACCTCGAGCCCGAGCTGGCGGAGGACCCGGCCCGGCTCACCGTGACGATCGGGCTCGGTCCACGGCTGTTCGACCTCATCGGGATGCCGGAGAAGCGGCCATCGTGGCTGCGGCAGCTGCCGGCGTTCCCGCAGATCGACAGGCTCGAGGACCGGTGGTCGGAGGGGGACCTGCTGCTGCAGATCTGCGCCGACGACGCCCCGGTGGTCTCGCACGCCGCGCGCGTGCTGGCCTCCGGGGTCCGGGGCGTGGCCGAGCAGA
>DIAZ01000121.1:3172-7191 GCA_002415925.1 Dietzia sp. UBA5065
TCCTGTTCTCCGACGGCCGCTCGTCGGACGGGCAGGTCCAGAGGTGGATGCGTGGCGGGTCCTCGCTCGTGTTGCGGCGCATCCGCATGACCCTGGACACCTGGGAGCAGATCGACCGCACCTCGCGCGAGCTGAGCGTGGGCAGGACGCTCGACACCGGAGCCCCGCTGACCGGCACCGCCGAGGGTGACCCCGCCGACTTCGAGGCCGTCGACGAGGTGGGGCTGCCGGTGATCCCGCCCGAGTCGCACATGGCTCGGGCGCGGCAGCGGAACCGCGGCGAGGCGATGCTGCGTCGGCCGTACAACTACGACGACCCGCCGGAGCGGGGCGAGATCAGCAACAGCGGACTGATCTTTGCCGCCTACATGGCCGACCCGGTGCGCACCTACGTCCCGGTCCAGCAGCGGCTCGCCGAGCAGGACGCGCTCAACACGTGGACGATCCCGATCGGGTCGGCCGTGTTCACGCTCCCGCCCGGCGCTCCGGAGGGTGGGTACGTGGGGCAGGGGCTGTTCGAGGGCTGAGTTCTCGCGGGCTGGGTGGGCTGGACGGGCTGAGCGGGCTGGACGGGCTACAGCGCGTCCGCGATGGCCCCGGCCATGGCCTGCTGGCCCAGGGCGGTGGGGTGGAACGGGGCGGCGTTGGTCGGCGGCCCCCCGAGGAAGTCGGTCCAGCGCTGGTCGGCGGGCGCGCAGGCGCTGCGGTCGTCGACGCTGGTGGGCAGGACCGAGACGTGGCCGTTGCGGGTGGCCGCGATGTTGACGGCGACGTTGATGGCCGCGCCCACCGCTCGGGCCCAGGCCACGTCGTCCGGGTTGAGTGAGTCGGTGAACGCGCAGCTTCCCCCGGCGGCCGGCATGAGCGGCAGGTACCGCGTGGCGATGACTTTCGCCTGTGGCGACCGCTCCTCGATCGCGTCGTAGACGTCATCGATCTGGCCGCCGGTGCCGAACACGGCGTTGATGGCCAATTCGACGTTCCCACCGATCTGGGACTGACACGTGGACGTGGGTGGCAGCTGGGCGAACGGACCCTGCCTGGTGATGCAGCCGACGATCATGCTGAAGCCCACGTCGTTGCCGCCGATGGACAGGGTGACCAGGTCGGTGCCGACGTCGAGCGCGTCGAACTGCGCCGGGATTCCGGGGGCCTGCCCGGCGGCGAGGTCCGGGATCCTGGCGCCGCCGCAGGACACGTCGGTGAGATCGCCGACGGCCGGGTTGGCGTCGAGGGTGCTGGCGTAGTTGGTCGTGCTCCGGTCGCAGCTCGCGGGGCCGAGGGTCTCGGTCTGGTCACCGAAGGCCGCGTACGAGTCGCCCAGCGCGACGTAGTCGGCGTACGCGGGCTGAGCCAGGGAACCGAGCGAGCCCGACGCGGAGGCGGGCAGGTCCGCGGTCGAGCCGAGCGAACCGACGGTGATCGTGCCGTCCGCCTGGGCGGTGGACTGCGCGGACGCCAGGGGCACTGCCGCGAGGCAGGCGGAGGCGGCCAGGGCGAGGGTGGGGACGAAGCGGGAGCCGGTGCGGCGGCGACGGGGAGTGGGCATTCTCACATTCTGCTGTCCCCGTCGCCGCCGCGCAGGCGGTTCAGCCGCCTGGGTTCAGCCAAGCGCAGCGAGGACACGGTTCGCGACGTGAGCGTGTCCGGCGGGGGTCGGGTGCACCGGCACCGCTCCCGTGTCCAGTCCCGTGAAGTCGACCCAGCGGGTCTCGGGCGACGCGCACATCGAGCGACCGGGCTCGTCCGGGATGACGACGGTGGCGCCGTTTCGCTCGGCGGCCTCGCGGACCACCCGGTTGACGCTCTCCTGGAAGCCGCGGACCTTGGCTCGCTCCTCCCGGCTGATCGCCATGAACGGCGCGCAGGCGGGCGACTCGCGGATGATCTGGTCGTCCTCGGGAACCGCGGCGAGGTAGCCGACGGTCACCACGCGAGCGTTCGGCGAGCGCTCGGCGATGCCCCGGTAGACGGAGTCCATACGCCCGTCGAGGGTCTCCAGCGCCTCGGCGGCCTGACGGTCGATCACGTCAGCGCACCCGGTCGAGACGTCGAAGCCCTTCGCGATGGTGCCGGTGGCGCCGTCCACCATCGGACGCAACTCGGTCGCGATGTTCGGCCGCACCGCACACGCGAGGATGACCGCGGCGAACCCCACGTCGTTGCCGCCGATGGTCAGCGAGACCAGGTCGGTCCCGGCGTCGAGCGCCTCGAACTGCGGAGGGGCGCCGGTCCGCCCGGGGGTCCAGAAGTCGTCCGCGACCGCGCCGCCGCAGCTGGCGTTGACGAACGTGCCCACGCCGAGGCCACGGGCCACCACCACGGGGTAGGCGTCGTCGGTGCGGACGCAGGCCGCCGGGCCGCCGCCCCAGGACCCGGGCGCGATCCGGCCGACCGCCGCGTAGGAGTCGCCCAGCGCGACGTACCGGGACGGCCCGGCGCCGGTGCCGGTGTAGACCGACGGGCCGGTTCCGGTGCCGGTCGTCTGATCCGCGATGTTCCGGCCCAGGGTCTCGATGGATTCACCGGTCTGCTCGGCCGTGGATCCGGTGGCGGCGGGTGCGGCCGGTAGCGGGGGAGCGGGAATTCGGGCGGCGGCGCCGGGGACCACGGCCAGGGAGGCGAGGACGGCTGACGCGGCGACGGCGGCGGACCCGGCCAGCAGGCGGCGTGCGGACCGGCGGGGGCGAGCTGTGGTCATGGGCCCACTCTCGCATGAACGCGTTCTAGTGTGGGCCGGCACGGCACCGGACGGAGCGACTCGACGCCGCCGCCGGGCGGCGAGGCCCGGCGGCGAGGGCAGTCAGTCGACGGGCGGTGCGGCGGGCAGGCGCACGACCTGGCCGGCGTAGGACAGTCCGGCACCGAAGCCGATGCACAGGGCCAGGTCGCCCTCCTTGGCCTGGCCGTCCCGCAGCATGGCCTCCATGGCCAGGGGGATCGAGGCCGCCGAGGTGTTGCCGGTCTGCTCGATGTCGTTGGCGATGGCCACCGAGTCGGGCAGCCCGAGGTGCTTGGCCATGGCCGAGTTGATGCGGCCGTTGGCCTGGTGGGGGATGAACGCCTGGATCTGCTCGGCGGTCACGCCCGTGGTCTCGAGCGTCTTGGCACACACCTTGGAGACCTGGACCGCGGCCCAGCGGAACACCTTGGAACCGTCCATGACCAGGTACGGCTGCACCGCGGCGCCGTCGGAGGCCTCCGCCATGAACTCGCGCCAGTTCTTGGTCTGCCTGATGGCGTCGGCCTGTTCGCCGTCCGAGCCCCACACCACCGGGCCCACATCGTTGGAGTCCGACGGGCCCACCACCACGGCGCCCGCGCCGTCGCCGAAGATGAAGGCGGTGTTGCGGTCGGTGGGGTCGATGCCGTCGCTCATCCGCTCGACGCCCACCACCACGACGTACTTCGCCCCGCCGCCACGGATGAGGTTGGTGGCCACGGCCAGTCCGTAGCCGAAGCCGGCGCAGCCGGCGGTGAGGTCGAACGCGGCGATCCCGTTACGGCCGATGTTCATCGCGACCTTGGGCGCGGCGTGCGGGGTCATGCTCTCGTACGTGGAGGTGCACACGATCACCGCGTCGACGAGCTCCGAGTCGATGCCCGCGGACCGCACGGCCTTCTCGGCGGCGGCGCTGGCCATCATGACGACCGTCTCCTCCTCGTTCCCGAAGCGACGGTTGAGGATGCCCGAGCGCTCGTAGATCCACTCGGTGGTCGAGTCGATCGACTCGCAGATCTCCTCGTTGCTCACCACGCGCTCGGGGCGGTAGGCGCCGATCCCCAGGAGGGTCGTGCCGGACGCGCCCTCGCCGGTCGCGATGGTCACGGTGTCGTTGGAATCGGCCATACGGGTGTAGCTCCTCGTCGGTATGCGTCTCACGTGCTCCACGACACAATACTGATCGGGCGTGAGAGTCGCCTGAGGCGGACCGTGGAGCGGGTCAGTCCGCGATCAGCCCACCGAGCCAGGCGCGCCACCGCGACGCGTCCCACGTGGGCTCGACGCCGTCCACGGC
>DIAZ01000121.1:7395-13518 GCA_002415925.1 Dietzia sp. UBA5065
GCGATCGCGGCGCGCCCCGCCGCATCCTCGTGGGTCTCGCCGGCGGGGAACGCGAACAGCTCCAGGACGCCGTCGACCGGGGCCGACAGGATCAGCGTCAGCGCCGCCTCCGACCCCGCCGCGACGATGCCGCCCACCTCGCCCGAGCGGGCGACCGTGCCGCCGCCGTCCCCGGCGCCCCCGCCCGCCCCGGTGGCCGGCGCGATCAGCCTCCCCGTCACGCGGGCCCACAGCTCGGGCACCCCGCAGTCGACCGGATCGGTGGCCGCGTCCACGGTCACCACCCCGTCGGCCGGGCGATGGGTCAGCCGGTGGGCCAGCACGGTCAGCGCCTGCACCCAGCCGTCGACACTGCCGTCCACCGACTCCTCCGCCAGTTGCCCGCCGGAGCCGAACCCCGACCGCAGGGTGAGCAGGCTGCCGTCCTCGTCGTCGTCGACCACCTCACACGACGTCTCCCACGGCGGCACCGGGACACCCTCGCCCATCCAGTCCCGCTCGGCGTAGGTGAACGTCCCCGGCGCGGACCCGGACGGCGGGGAGTACACGGTGATCTCGCCGACCGTCGCGGTGAGCATCGCCTCGGCCGCCGCCTCCGGGCCGGTCGTGGGGTCGGGGGCGCCGGGGTCGGCGAACTGCACGATCCGCCCGCCCACCTGCGGCTCGAGCGCGCACGGCACGAACCACGAGGAGATGCCCTCGCCGGTCGCGACCGCGTCCCACACCACCCCGGGGGCGACGGGCAGCGGCACCCGGCACGCCACGCGCCGGCCGCCGTCGTGGGTCTCGATCCCCGCCGTCACGTCATACATGCCGCGCTCCCCTCACCGGTCCGCTGTTCTCCCGCGTCACGCTACCGGCGAGCGCTCGGGACGTAGTGTGGCGGCCGTGACCTGGACGGACGGCGGTGCGCGCGAGGATGCCGTGGCCACCGGCGTTCGGGGCCCGATCGTCGCCACCGCGCTGCTCTTCGCCGCGAACGGGGCGGTCTTCGGCGCGATCGTGCCCCGGCTGCCCGACCTCAAGGACGCCCTCGACCTGGGGCCGGCCGCGTTCGGGCTGGCCATGGCCTGCTACCCGGCCGGGGCGCTGGTCGGCGGGCTGCTCACGCCCGCGCTCATGAGGCGACGCTCGGACGGGGCGGTCGCGGTCGCCGCGATGATCGCGGCGTCGGCGATCGTGGCGCTCGTCGGCTTCTCGCCCGCCCTGGCCGTGTTCGCGGGGCTGTTGCTGCTGTTCGGGCTGTGCGACGCGATCACCGACGTGTCGATGAACGCCCACGGCATCCGCGTCCAGTCGCGCCACGGACGCTCGCTGATCAACCGGTTCCACGCGGTGTGGTCGCTCGGCGCGGCGCTCGGCGCCGCCGGGGGATCGGTGGCCGCGGGCGTCGGCACGCCGGTGGTGCTCCAGATGATCGCCGCGGGGGTCGCCAGCACTGTGGCCGCGCTGGCCGCGTTCCCCCTCCGGCTGGGGCCCCCGGGTGCCGAGCACGGGTCCGGCCGCGGCGCCCGGCCCCGGACGCCGGCCCGCGCCACCGGGCGCACGCTGCTGCTCCTGGCGGCCCTGGGGCTGATGGCCTGCTGCGCCGCGATCGTCGAGGACTTCGCCCAGACCTGGTCCGCCCTCTACCTGCGCGAGGTGGCGGCGGCGGGCGCGGGCCTGGCGGGACTCGGGTTCATCGCCGTGCAGGGCATGCAGTTGGTCGGTCGTCTCACCGGCGACCGCCTGGTCGAGGGCGTCGGCGCGGCGCACGTCGGCCGCATGGGCGGGGCGTGCGTGGTGGCGGGTTCGGGTGCGGCGCTGGTCGCCTCCTTCGCCCTGGACGGGCCGGTCCTGGTGGCCGCCCTGCTCGTCGGGTCGGCGCTGGCCGGGTGGGGCATCGCCACGATCATCCCTGGTGCGATGGTCGCCGCCGACTCCGTGCCGGGCCTGGCCCCCGGGACCGGGCTGGCCGTGCTCAACTGGGTCATCCGGCTGGGGTTCCTGGCCTCCCCGCCGGTGGTCGGCCTCATCGCCGAGCACGCCGGGATGCGCTGGACCGTCGCGCCGCTGATCGTGGGCGGTGTGCTGATCGCGCTGATGGCCGGGCCGCTGCTCGGCCGGGCGGACCGAGCCCCGGTGGACCGAGCCCGGCCGGCCGGCCACTGACCGGCCCGCCGAGGTGCGCTGCCCCTTCGCCTTGCGCTGGCGGATCGGTCCATTGCCGCATCGCAACCCGGGCGATTGCGGGCATAGAGGCAGCGCGAGCCGGAGGGGCAGCGCACCGGGAACGGGCGGTTCCGGGGTGTGCTGCCCCTCTGCGCGGTGTTCCAGGGGTTGTGACCTGCGTATGGACCAGACACGCAGCGCAGGGCGAGGGGGCAGCGCAAGTCGAGGGGGCAGCGCAAGCGGGTGGGATGGCGGGGTGGCGGGGTGGTGGGCTACTCCGCGACGGGGCTGATGCGCAGGATCTTGTCGGTGCCGCCGCCGTTGGAGGTGGTCACGAGCAGCGACCCGCCGGGTTCCGCGGTGATCGAGCGCAGGCGGCCGTGGGCGTCCTTGAGGATGCTCGCGGTCTGCGTGACGGAGCGCCCGTCCGCGGACAGCTTCATCAGGACTATTTGGCTGGTCTTGAGCATCGCCACCGCCAGGGCCCCGTCCCACTCGCCCCACGCGGGGTCGTCGAGGAAGGCGATCCCACCGGGCGCGAGGGTGGGCGCACCCGAGCTCCACGACGCCTGGACGGCCGCGGGGAAGGCCTCGGTATCGGTCATCGGGACGTTCTGGTCGTACCGGCCGCGGGTGTCGGGGTCCCAGCCGTAGTTGCCCCCGGGGATCACGAGATTCACCTCGTCGTCGAGGCTCGGTCCGTGCTCGGCGGAGACGACCTGCCCGCCGTCCGGCCGCAGCGCCAGCCCCTGCACGTTGCGGTGCCCGTAGGTGAGGACGGGGGAGTCGCCGATCGTGTCGCCGGCGGGGGCCCCGGTCCGGGTGACGTGCAGGATCTTGCCCGACAATCCGGCGAGGTCCTGCGGGGCGGGGCCGGTGAACGCGTCCCCGGTGCCCACGTAGAGGGTGCCGTCGGGGTGGGCGAGGAGGCGGCAGCCGGAATGCAGCCCCTGGGCGGACAACAGGATCCCCTCCACGAGCACCCGCGGGGATTCGAGGACGGACCAGTCGTCGGCCGCGCGCCACGCCGTCACCCTGTTGTCCCCCGCGGCGGCGTCGGAGTGGCAGGTGTAGACCTCCCGGGAGGAGGCGAAGTCCCTCGCCAGCGCGAGGCCCATCAGTCCGCTCTCGGCCCGGTTGGACAACTCGCCGAAGTCGGCGGCGACCCGGGTCCGCTCCCCGCCCTGACGGATCGCGTACACGGTCCCCGAGCCGCGCTCGCCGGTGATGATGAGGCCGTCGGGGTCGCGGGCCACGTCCCACGGGATCGTGAGGCCACCGGACACCTCCTGGACGGTCACCTCGGGGCCGGGGGAGAGCGGCTGCTCGGGGGCCAGCGACCCCAGTGACCCGGTGCCGGAACCGCCGCCGGGCAGGCTGCTCTGGGCGCACGCGGTCAGGGGCGATGCGACGGTCACCGCCATCGCGATGGCCGCGCCGGCGACGCTGCGGGGCAGGGAGGGAGAGAACACGAGGCGCTCCTCGGTCGGGGTGGGACGTGGACTTCGGTCCCACCGAACGTATTCCCCGCGCGGCGAGCGCGACACCGCACCCCGCCATGCGACGGGAACGGCGTCCCGGGCACCCGCCTCTCGGGCGGGCATCCGGAACGCCGTTGACGGTGGTTCCCGGGGTCGAGCGGGTGGTGGGGCTAGATCTCCTCGATCGTGGCGCTCGCGTGCACGGTTCCCAGCTTCTTGGGGTTCCGCACCGTGAGCGACCACGCGGGATCGCCGGCCGCGGAGCCGCGCCGGGCGTAGACGCCCAGCTTGGCCGGCAGCACCACCGGCTTGCCGAACTCCACCGAGTAGCGCGCCCGCTCGGGGATGGCGCCCTCGACCACGCCGAGGAGCGTGGCGGCCGTCCACATGCCGTGGGCGATGACGTTCGGGAAGCCGAAGGCCTTGGCGCCGACCGTGGAGACGTGGATCGGGTTGCGGTCGCCGGACACGGCCGCGTACTCGGAGATCAGCGCCTCGGACACCGACCTCACCACCGTGGGATCGCCGATCTCGGCCGCGGTGGGCGGCTCGGGCCTCGGCGGACGGGGCGCGTCCTTGGCCGGGGTCAGTGACGTCCTGCGCTTGGAGAGCAGGCCCGCCGTCTGGACCCAGGCAGGCTCGTCGTCGTCGCCGGTCCTGATCTCCGTGACGATGTCCAGCAGCAGGCCGGCGGGGTGCTCCCGCAGGTTCTCGGCGCGCGCGCGGATGGTGAGCTCGTCCCCCACGCGCAGCGGGCGGCGGGAGGAGATCTCGTTGGTGAGGTGCACCGACCCCATGGCCGGCACCGGGTAGGCCGGATCCAGCATGAGCTGCATGCTCAGCGGGAAGGCCAGGGTGAACGGGTAGGTCAGCGGGAGGGTGTCACCGAACCGCAGGCCGCAGACGCGGGCGTAGGCGGCCAGGTTGGCCACGTCCACGCGCACGCCGGAGACCTCGACGCCGGTGGCGGGCATCGACTTGCCGTCGCGGCTGCCGCCCACCACGGGCACCGCGCCGAGGGCGGCCCTGCCGTACTGGGACAGCAGGTTGGGGATGGCGGGAAGGCGGGTGTATTCCATGTCAGATCACGCGCCCAGCAGCGACTGGCCGCACACCCGGATCACGTTGTCGGTGATCGCGGAGGAGGCGGGGCTGGCGAAGTAGGCGATGGTCTCGGCCACGTCGACCGGCAGACCGCCCTGCTGCATGGAGTTCATGCGGCGGCCGGCCTCGCGGGTGGCGAAGGGGATGGCGGCGGTCATCTGGGTCTCGATGAAGCCGGGGGCCACGGCGTTGACGGTGACCTTCTTGGACGCCAGCTCGGCGGAGGCCCCGTTGACGAACCCGATCACGCCGGCCTTGGAGGCGGCGTAGTTGGTCTGGCCACGGTTGCCCGCGATGCCGGCCATCGAGGACACCCCGATCACGCGGCCGCCCTCGGTGAGGACGCCCTTCTCCGCGAGGTCGGCGGTGATCCGCTCGGGCGCGATGAGGTTGACGGCCATGACCGAGTCCCAGCGGGCCGCGTCCATCCCGGCGAGGGTCTTGTCCCGGGTGATGCCCGCGTTGTGGACGAGGATGTCGACCACCCCGTCGTGGCGCTCCTCGACGTGCTTGGCCAGCACCTCGGCGGCGTCGGCGGCGGTCACGTCCAGCGGCAGCGAGGTGCCGCCGACCTTGTTCGCGGTGGCCGAGAGCGACTCGCCGGCGGCGGGGACGTCGCAGCAGATGACGTGCGCCCCGTCGCGGGACAGGACGGCGGCGATCTCCGCGCCGATGCCGCGGGCCGCGCCGGTGACGACGGCGACCTTGCCCTGCAGCGGCTGGTCCCACGAGGCCGGGGCGGTCGCGCCGCCGGCGCCCACACGGAACACCTGGCCGTCGACGTAGGCGGACTTGCCGGAGAGGAGGAAGCGCAGGGTGGACTCGAGGCCGGAGGCGCCGGCGTCGGCGTCCGCGGAGACGTAGACGAGCTGGACCGTGGTGCCCCGCTTCATCTCCTTGCCGAGGGAGCGGGTGAAGCCCTCGAGCGCGCGCTGTGCGATGCGCTCCTCGACGGAGCCGGTCTCCTCCGGGATGGTGCCCAGGACCACGACGCGGCCGCTCGGGGTCACGCGGCGCACGACCGGGTTGAAGAAGTCGAAGAGGGCCTTGAGGTCCTCGGCGCGCCGGACGGCGGTGGCGTCAAAGACGAGGCCGGCGAACTTGCCCTCGGCGTCCGCCCCGGCGAGGTCGTAGTCGCCCTGCAGCATCTCACGGACGGGCTCGGCGAGGCGCCCCTGGCCGCCGACCAGGACCGGCCCGTGGAGGGCGGGCTGCCCGGCCTCGAAGCGACGCAGCTGCTCCGGCTGCGGGAGGCCGACCTTGCCGGCGATGAACGACCCGGGGGCCGAGGTCACGAACTGCGAGTAGAGGTCGAGGTTGCCCTGTGCCATGGCGATCATCTCCTGGAGAGGTGCGGTACTGCGGGTCGACAAGTAACTTACTGCTG
>DIAZ01000044.1:0-9349 GCA_002415925.1 Dietzia sp. UBA5065
CCGGGCGGAGGGGGCGAAGGTGGCGGTCGACGCCGACGGCTCCGGCGTGGAGACCACGGGCCTGCTGGTGGAGTCGGCACCGGTGGTCGTGGTGTCGGCGCCGGACCCGGCCGCCCAGGCGCGTGCCGCCTCGGTCGCGGTGGGGCTGCGCGCCCCGATGCTCACCGCGGTGCCCGGAGGCGAGGCCGCGCTGACCGACGAGGTGGGGCGGCTCGGTGCCGAGCGGGTGCTCCGGGTCGGCACGGTGACCTTCACCCCTGACGACGGCGAGGTGGTCGACGCCCCGGCGGGACGGGCGGAACTCGAGGAACTCACGGGCATCACCTTCGACTCCGAACTGCCGCTACCGGCGGACCGCGTGGACGAGGTCGCGGTGCACCAGGTCCCCGGGAGGCCGTCGCTGATGGTGGTGGGGGAGTTCACCGCCGGCGGCGACGCCGGTGCCGCCTCCGAACCGTTCGCGGCCGCCGATCCGGCGTGGGACGGTGACGACGCCCCGAGGGTCCTCGTCCATGACGGCACACCCGTGGCGGCGATCGCCACCGCCGTCGCCTCCGGCGCCGCGGTCTCCCACCTCCGGGCCCCGGACCCGCGGGTGGACGGCGGTGCGGTCGAGGCGGTGAGGGACGCCGACGCGGTGTACGCGCTCGGACCCGGCTGGGGGACCGAGCTGGACCTGGCCGACCGGATCGAGCAGGCGCGGACCGTCCCCGAGCTCCCGGGCGGGGGCCAGCTGCTGTTCCCCGGTCGGCGGTTCGTGGCGGCCTACGGCTCGCCCATCACACCGGTCCTCGGGATCCTCGGCGAGCAGGGGCCCGAGGAGAGCGTGGCGCGGGTGCGGCAGCTCGTGGAGGAGTACCAGCCGTTCTCCCCGGAACCGGTGATCCCGGCCTTCGAGATCATCGGCACCGTCGCCGCCGGAGGTCCCGGAGCCGACGGGAACTTCACCAACGAGTGGGACCCGCAGGTGTTCGTCCCGCTCGTCGACGCGATCACCGCTGCGGGCGGATACGCGGTGATCGACCTCCAGCCCGGTATGGCGGACCTGCTGGACCAGGCGACGATCTTCGAGGACCTGCTCAGGCGTCCCGGGGTCGGACTGGCCCTGGATCCGGAGTGGAAGCTCAGGCCCGGTCAGCAGCCGGGCGCGCAGATCGGCACGGCCGACGCCGAGGAGATCAACCGGGTCATCCACTGGTTGGCCGACCTCACCCGGGACTCCGGCGGCCCGCAGAAGCTCCTCATCCTCCACCAGTTCAGCACGGAGATGATCAGCAACCGCGACCGGATCGACACGTCCCGTCCCGAACTCGCGATCGCGTTGCACGCGGACGGCCACGGAACCCCGGGTCTCAAGATGGAGACGTGGGGCGTCCTGCGCCAGGGGCTGTCGCCCGACATCCGGATGGCGTGGAAGAACTTCTACGACGAGGACACGCCGACCTTCACCGCCGAGCAGACGATGGCCGTCGAGCCGCGGCCGTGGTTCGTGTCCTACCAGTGAGCCGGTAGCCCTCCGAGGATCCGCCGGGCCACGTGCTGCCCGGCCATCCCGTGGACGCCCGGACCGGGCGGCGTCGAGCCGGAGGCGTGCCAGAGCCCCGGCACGCCCGTGGCGAAGGGGTCCGTGCGGGGGACCGGGCGGGCCACCAGTCCCCGGAGATCGACCCGGCCCGCCGCGATGTCCCCGCCGGCGTAGTTGGCGTTGTGGTCTCCCATCCTCGCCGCGGGGGTGCACCGGGCCGCCACCACGACGTCGCGGACGCCGGGGGCGACCTCCTCCATGGCGGCGAGCACCCGTTCCGTCTGGTCGACCTCGGAGAACGCGGGCACGTGCGCGTAGGTCCACAGGGGGCGTCGTCCGTCGGGGGCGACGCGAGCCGGATCGGTCACCCACGGTTGCGAAACGAGCACCACCGGCCGGTCCGCGTGACGACCCGCCGCGACCTCCCGCTCCGCCGCCGCGATCTGCGCGGAATCCCCACCGAGGTGCACGGTGCCGGCTCCGGCCAGGCGCGCATCGCGCCACGGCACCGGGCCGGAGAGCACCAGATCGACCTTGGCGGCCGCGCCGCCGACCGGCGCGTCGGTGAGCGCCCGCGCGCGCCGGGCGACCGCCGGCGAGGGCGAGGACTCCAGGAGGATCCGGCCGAGGATCCGGGAGGAGGTGTTGAAGACCACGTCGCGGGCGTCGACCTGCGCGAGCGAACCCACCCGGAAGCCGGTCCGGATCTCGCCGCCCGCCTCGCGCAGGGCGTCGGACAGCGCCGCGGTGAGCGCTCCGCTGCCCCCGACCGGCAGGGCCCATCCGCGCGGGGAGTGCAGCAGGGACCCCAGCACGAGTCCGACGCCGGTCGCGGCGGGGGACGACAGCGGTGTGATCGCGTGCGCCGAGATCCCGGACAGCAGGGTGCGGCCGTCCGGGCCCAGCGGGTCCCCGAGCGCCCCCCGCGGATGCGCGCGCGCGAAGGCCACCCCGAGCGCGGCGGTCGCGGCGACGGGGGGGACCGACCGCTGATCGGACAGCGCGGCGGCCACCACGTCGTGCGTCCGGGTGGCGAGCGGACCCATGAGCCGCGACCAGGCGCGGGCCTCGGCGTCCGACCCCAGGCCGTCGGCGAGGGACCCCGGCCCGGGCGCCGACGGCACCACGATCGCGTCCCTGCCCGGGAGCGCGTGGGCGAGCTGGACCGGGGGCGTGACCAGCTCGACGCCGTGCGCGGACAGGTCGAACCCCAGGAAGAACGGCGAGGCGCCCGCCATGGGGTGGACGGCGGAACAGGGGTCCACCATGAGCTCGGTGCCGAGGTCGCCGGGCATCCCGTCCATGGGGAGCGTGCGGCAGCCGCCGCCGACGGTGTCCTCGGCCTCGAGGACCACCACGCTCCGGCCGGCCCGGGCGCAGAGCAGAGCGGCCGCGAGACCGTTCGGGCCGGACCCCACCACCACCATATCGGCGCGCACCGGCGCGGACGGGCTCACTCGAAGACCGCCAGGCCGTAGGTCCGGCGCAGGTCCTCCAGCAGCCGCTCCTGACCCGCGGCCTGGTCGGCCAGGCCCCGCAGGAGGTGTCCGGTGGGGGTGCCGCCCACCTCGTCGTCGTCCCCCACGGGCGGCCCGTCCGCGACCCACGACTCGGCGAGGAGTTCCCACATGCTCCGCTTGGCCACCACCAGCGTCCGCAGGGTCTCGAGGATCCCGAGCCGGGCCAGGGGATCGGAGAGCACCGGACCCACGGGGAGGGCCGACAGGGTGATGGCCGAGGAGAGCCGGACCAGGCGTCGGCCCGGGGTGCCGATCGGCGACAGCCGGGACAGCAGCCGGATGGCGGTGGCGATCTCCTGATCGAACTGCGCACGAAGCGGGGCCAGACGGGCCCGGTCCCGCTCGTCCACCGCGCTGATGCACCGGTCGAGGATGCTGCGGCCGACCGCCGCTCCGTACAGGTGGGCCCGCAGGTAGGTGGCCACCGCCGTCGGTCCCCGCGCGGGCGCGAGAACGGGCAGCCAGGGGCTGGGCAGACGGCCGGGGAACCCGGTCGGCAGGGAGGGGCGCGGCATACGTGGTCCGTTCGTCGGCGTCGATGGGTCCAGCGGTGACATCCGCCACGGTAGGCCTCCGACGACCCCCCGGCCACTGGTCGTGGGCCCCGCGCGGTGGCCTAGACTGGCGGTGCCTATTTTGACACCGAGGAGATCCCACTGTGACAGCATCCGGACGTCCCGTCGTCCTCATCGCCGACAAGCTCGCCCAGTCGACCGTCGACGCGCTCGGCGACGCCGTGGAGGTCCGCTGGGTCGACGGCCCGGATCGCCCCAAGCTCCTCGAGGCGGTGGCCGAGGCCGACGCGATCCTCGTCCGGTCGGCCACGACGGTCGACGCCGAGGTGCTCGCCGCAGCCCCCAGGCTCAAGATCATCGGCCGCGCGGGCGTCGGACTCGACAACGTGGAGATCCCCGCCGCCACCGCGCGCGGCGTCATGGTGGTCAACGCCCCCACCTCCAACATCCACTCGGCCGCCGAGCACGCCGTCGCGCTGCTCCTGTCCGCCTGCCGTCAGATCCCGGCGGCCGACCGCACGCTGCGCGAGCACACCTGGAAGCGCAGCTCCTTCAACGGTGTCGAGCTGCTCGGCAAGACCGTCGGCGTGGTGGGCCTGGGACGCATCGGACAGCTCGTGGCCCAGCGGCTCGCGGCATTCGACACCCACCTCGTCGCCTACGACCCCTACCTCCCCGCCGCGCGCGCCGCGCAGCTGGGCATCGAGCTGGTGGACATCGACGAGCTGGTCTCGCGGGCCGACATCATCACGATGCACCTGCCCAAGACCAAGGAGACCGCCGGCCTGTTCGACGCCGAGCGCCTGGCCCGCGCCAAGGACGGCGTCGTGATCGTCAACGCCGCGCGCGGTGGACTGATCGTGGAGTCGGCGCTCGTCGACGCCCTGAGGTCCGGCAAGGTCCGGTCGGCGGCGCTCGACGTGTTCGACACCGAGCCCTGCACCGACTCGCCGCTCTTCGACCTCGAGAACACCGTGGTCACCCCGCACCTGGGTGCCTCCACCAGCGAGGCCCAGGACCGGGCCGGGACCGACGTCGCGCGCAGCGTCCTGCTCGCCCTGCGCGGCGAGTTCGTGCCGGACGCCGTCAACGTCTCCGGGGGCCCCGTGGGCGACGAGGTCGCGCCCTGGCTCGACCTGGTCCGCAAGGTCGGTCTCATGGCCGGCCACCTGTGCCCGGGCGTGCCCACCGCGGTGCGGGTCGAGGTCGCCGGCGAGCTCGCCGCCGAGCAGGTCGACGTCCTGGGCCTGGCGGCCCTCCGCGGGATGTTCTCCGCGATCACCGACGAGCCGGCGACCTTCGTCAACGTGGGTCAGATGGCCGAGCAGCGCGGCGTCTCGCACACCGTGGAGACCCGGAGCGAGTCCAAGTCCTACCGGAGCACGGTCTCGGTGACGGCCGTGGCGGCCGACGGCGCCTCCGCCACCGTCACGGGGACGCTCTCCGGGCTGGACCAGGTCCAGAAGATCGTCCGGATCAACGAGCGCGGGTTCGACATGCGCGCGGAGGGGCACAACCTCTTCGTCCACTACGCCGACCGGCCGGGCGTGCTCGGCAAGGTGGGATCCATCCTCGGGGGCGAGGGCATCGACATCCAGGCCGCGGCCCTGAGCCAGGACGCCCACGGCGAGGGCGCGTCGCTGATCCTGCGCGTGGACCGCGCGGTGGCCGAGCCGACCGTCGACCGGATCATCTCCGAGCTCGACGCCACCGCCACCCAGATCTCACTGGCCTGACCGAAGAGGACGCGACAGATCATGAAACTCGCAGTCATCCCCGGCGACGGCATCGGCGTCGAGGTCACGGACCAGGCCCTCAGGGTGCTCGACGCCCTGGTGCCCGGGGTGGAGAAGACCGAGTACGACCTCGGCGCGCGGCGCTACCTCCGCAACGGTGAGACCCTCACCGACGCGGACATCGAGAGCCTCAAGGGCCACGACGCGATTCTGCTGGGCGCGATCGGCGACCCGCGGAGCGTGCCGGCAGGAATCCTCGAGCGGGGCATGCTGCTCCCGCTGCGGTTCGCGCTCGACCACCACGTCAACCTGCGCCCGTCGCGGCTCTTCCCGGGCTCGGCCACCCCGCTGAAGAACCCCGGGGAGATCGACTTCGTGGTGGTCCGCGAGGGGACCGAGGGCCTCTACACCGGTAACGGCGGCGCGATCCGGGTGGGCACCCCGCACGAGATCGGCACCGAGACCTCGGTCAACACCCGCTTCGGAGTGGAGCGCGTGGTCCGCGACGCGTTCGCCCGCGCCACGGCTCGCCGCGGCAAGCTCACGCTGGTCCACAAAACCAACGTCCTGGTCAACGCCGGCGGGCTGTGGCAGCGCACCGTGGACGAGGTGGCCACCGAGTTCCCCGACGTCGCGGTGGACTACTGCCACATCGACGCCGCGACCATCTACATGGTCACCGACCCGTCGCGCTTCGACGTGATCGTCACCGACAACCTCTTCGGCGACATCATCACCGACCTCGCGGCCGCCGTCACCGGCGGGATCGGGACCGCGGCGTCGGGCAACATCGACGCCTCCGGCACCAACCCGTCGATGTTCGAGCCGGTCCACGGGTCGGCGCCGGATATCGCCGGCCAGGGCAAGGCCGATCCGACCGCCGCCATCCTCTCGGTGGCGCTGCTGCTGCGCCACGTGGGCAGGGTGACCGAGGCCGAGCGGGTCGAGGCGGCCGTCGAGGCCGACCTGGGAACGCGGGGTGACGCCCCGGTGGTCACGTCCGACGTGGGCGACAGGATCGTCGCAGCGGTGAGCGGCTAGGCCCGGCGGCACCCCGGTCGCCCCGGCGACCCGCGGCCCGCGGGTGTGAATCGCGTGAAGCGGATCACACCGCGGGCCGCGGGCGTCCAGAGTGGGGGCATGGACGTCGAACTTGCCGAGGTGAGGGACTTCCTCGCCCGCTGCGCTCCCTTCGACCAGCTGCCCGTCGAGCAGCTCGACCGGATCCCGGCGCGGCTCACCCAGCGGTACCACCGCCGCGGGACGGTGATCATCGAGGCGGGGGCGCCGAACGACACCCTGCACGTGATCCGCACCGGTGCCGTGGAGGTGTGCGACCCGGACGGTACGTTGCTCGAGGCGCGGGACGAGGGCGACTGCTTCGGCTACTCGACCCTGGCCTACACCGGGCCCTCCCGTTACCGGATGGTGGCGGTCGCCGACACCCTGCTGCTGGAGATGTCCAAGGGGGTCTTCGACGAGATCGCCGCGGCGCACCCGGGCTTCCGGGACTTCTTCGGAGAACGCAGCGACCGGATCCGCGAGGACCTCGCGTCGGCCCGGCTCGCCGCGGCCGGCGGGGACGCGCTCGGCACCCCGGTGGGCGAGCTGCTGTCGCGGGACGCGGTGACGGCCACGCCGGACACCTCCGTACGTGAGGCCGCCGGGATCATGACCGACCACCGCGTCTCGGCGCTGCTCGTGGTGGAGTCCGGCCGGGTCGTGGGCATCCTCACCGACCGGGACATCCGGTCCAAGGTGGTCGCCACCGGCGGGGACACGAGCGCGGCGGTCTCGACCATCATGACCCCGGACCCGGTGACGGTCGAGTCCCGGACGCGGACGTTCGACGCGACCCTCCTGCAGATCGAGCGCGGGGTCCACCACCTGCCGGTGGTCGAGGACGGGGCTCCCGTGGGCATGGTGACGACCGGTGACCTGCTCCGGCTCGCGCAGACCGACCCCGTCTACCTGGCCGCCCGGATCTCCCGCGCCCCGGACGCGTCCGGGGTGGCCGAGCGTGCCGCCCGGCTGCTGCCGCTGGTGGGGGAGTTCGTCCGTCGGGGAACCGCCCCGCAGGACATCGGCCGCGTGATCACCGCGACGGCGGACGCCGCCACCCGACGGCTGATCGAGTTGGCCGAGGCCGACCTGGGGCCCGCGCCCGTGCCCTACTGCTGGGTCGGCCTGGGTTCCCAGGCCCGCGGCGAACTCGGGGTGGCCAGTGACCAGGACAACGCCCTGATCCTCGACGACGCCGCGGACACCACCCCGGGAGCGGACGAGTACTTCGCGGCGCTCGCCGAGCGGGTGTGTGCCGGGCTGGACGGAGCGGGGTTCCCGCTGTGCCCCGGCGACGTGATGGCCTCCAATCCGCGATGGAGGCGGACGTGTTCGGCATGGGAGAGGCAGGTGGGCGACTGGGTGCAGGCCCCGGATGCGGACGCCGTCCTGCACGCCCAGGTCTTCTTCGACAACCGCGCCGTCGTGGGGGACACCTCGCTGTACCTCCGCGTCCGGTCGCAGATGCTCGAGCGGTCGGTGGGCAGCCCGAGGTTCCTCGCCCACCTCGCGCGGATCGCGTGCGACTGGCAGCCCCCGCTGGGGTTCTTCCGGGGGCTCGTGGTGGCCCGACGCGGCGAGTACCGCAACACCCTGGACATCAAGGCCGGTGGGATCGCGCCGGTGGTGCAGCTCGCGAGGCTCCACGCCCTGTCCGCCGGGCTCTCGGAGGTGTCGACGATCGGCCGACTGGACGCCGCGGCGGGAGCGGGCGTGATCGGCCGGTCCGACGCCGAGAACCTGGGGGAGGCCTTCCGCTACCTCCGCGGCCTGGCCTACCGACACCACGCGCGCCAGATCGCGGACGACGATCCCCAGGACAACCACGTCGACCCGTCGATGTTGAGTTCGGCCGACCGGAACCGCCTGCGGGCGGCGTTCCGGATCATCGCCGGGGCCCAGGGCTCGGTGGCCCTGAAGTACCGCGTCGGGCAGATGTGATGTTCGGCGGACTCACCGTGGCGGGGCGCCGGCGGCGCAGCGCCCGTCGCGTTCCCGACGGTCCGCTCCGGCGCTACCTGGAGACGCCGCAGCCCGAACCGGCGACCCCCCTCGGGGATCTGCCCCTCCTGGCGATGGACGTGGAGACCACCGGACTCGACCCGCGCCGCGACCGCGTCCTCTCCGTGGGGCTGGTGCCGATCGACGGGGACCGGATCGTGCTGGCCGGCGCGGAGTCCATGCTTCTGCGGCCGGACGGGACCCGTGACGACGACGGGGTGGGCCAGAGCGCCACGCTGCACGGCCTCACGGACGACACCGTGGCGGCGGGGGTGGGGGTCGAGGTGTTCCTGGACGGGATCTTCGACGCGCTGACCGGCAGGGTCCTCGTCGCACACTACACCCGTATAGAGCTGGATTTCCTCGGGGCGCTGTGCGCCGAGGCGTACGGCGTGCGCCCGCCGCTCGTGGCCGTCGACACCCTCGAACTCCACCGACGGGTGCTCGGCGGGGGAATCGACCGCGGCTTCGCCCCGGATCCCTCGCCGCGGGAGCTGCGGCTGTGGGGGGCGAGACAGCGGTACGGCCTGCCCCGCTACCGCGCGCACGACGCGCTGGTCGATGCACTCGCCTGTGCGGAGTTGTACCTGGCCCAGACGGCCGAGTTGCGGGACCGTGGGGTGGCGACGCTCCGGGATCTGCGGACGGCCTAGGATCGCGGTCATGCGTCTCGCCCGTATCGCCCACCCCCAGGGATTCGCCTTCGTCGAGGTCCGCGGGGACATCTCCGACCCCTCCGCGCTCACCTGCGCCGAGATCTCCGAGCATCCCTTCGGGACACCGGAGTTCACCGGCCGCGAGTGGCCGCTCGCGGACGTCCGGCTGCTCGCCCCGATCCTCGCCTCCAAGGTGGTGTGCGTCGGCAAGAACTATGCCGACCACGCCGAGGAGATGGGGTCCGAGGCCCCGGCCGAGCCCCTGATCTTCCTCAAGCCCAACACCTCGGTCGTCGGACCCGAGGCGGCGATCGCGTACCCGCCCAGCTCGGAG
>DIAZ01000044.1:9551-39593 GCA_002415925.1 Dietzia sp. UBA5065
GGGCGCACGAGGTGATCCTGGGATACACGTGTGCGAACGACGTGACCGCGCGCGACCAGCAACTCTCTGACGGCCAGTGGACCCGCGGCAAGGGGTACGACACGTTCTGCCCCCTGGGCCCGTGGATCGTCACCGACCTCGACCCCAACGGCCTCGACGTGCGCACCACGCTCCACCACGCGGACGGCACCTCGGAGGTGCGCCAGGACGGCAACACCTCCCAGTTCATGCACACCGTGGGCGAGATCGTCGAGTATGTCACCAGGGTCATGACCCTGCTCCCGGGCGACGTGATCCTCACGGGCACCCCCGCCGGGGTCGGGCCGATGCTCCCCGGCGACCGCGTGACCGTGGAGATCGAGGGGATCGGGGCCCTGAGCAATCCGGTCGTCGACAGGTAGTCGGCCGGTCAGGAGGCGTTGAACGCCCGGAGCACCGTGCGGAGTTTGGCCGCGGTCTCGGCCACCTCGTCGTCGGGGTCCGAGTCGGCGACCAGCCCTCCGCCCGCCCACGCCACCGCACCGGAGCGGTCCGCGTCGATCTCGGCGCAGCGGATGGTGACCATCCAGTCGCCGTCGCCCAGGGAGTCCGCCCATCCCACGGCTCCCGCATAGAACCCACGCTCGCCCTCGAGGCCGGCGATCACCCGCCGGGCCTCGTCGGTCGGGGTGCCGCAGACGGCGGGAGTGGGGTGCACGGCCAGCGCGAGGTCGAGCGCGGTGGTGCGGGGGTCGGCGATCCGGCCCCGGATCCGGGTTCCCAGGTGCCACAGTTCGCGGGTGGACGTGAGGGACGGGTGGTCGGGAATCTCCAGGTCGCGGCACAGGGGGGCCAGGGCCGCGGCGAGCGCGTCCACCACGAAGGCGTGTTCCGAGGCGTCCTTGCCCGACTCCCGCAGGGCGCGACCGGCCGCCTGGTCCGCGGAGGGGTCGGCGGCGCGGGGTGCGGATCCGGCGAGGGGATGGCATTCCACGATGTCGCCGCGGCGGCGGACGAGCAGTTCGGGGCTCGACCCCACCAGGACCCTGCCGGCGTGGTCCCCGCCGGCCGGGGAGAGGTCGACCAGGAAGCCGTCGGCGGACGGGCTCGAGTCGATGAGCGCCGCGCAGACCGCGTGAGGATCGATCGACTCCTCGGCGACCAGTCTCACGGCGCGCGCGAGCACCACCTTGTCCAGGCCGCCGGCCCGGATCCCGGCGACGGCGGTGGCCACCCGGTCCCGGTGGACGGCGGTCGGGGGGATCTCCTCCGCCACCCGGGCCCGCGTACGGATGGACCGGAAGTAGGCGGGCGGCTCGAGGGGCCCGTCCGTGCGGACCACGATGTCCGGCTCGACCAGGGCGGCGGGCGCGTCCGGCTCGAAGCCGATCGCGCCCACGACCAGTCCGCAGGCCCCGGACCGCAGCGCCAGGGCGGCGTCCGCGGGGTCGGTGAACTCCCGGAGGGCGCCCTGCGTGCGGAGGGATCCGGTGTGGCGGGACAGGAGGAAGTCCGGTGCGGTGACAGGCCTGGCGGCGTCGGGGTGGGGCCCTGACGCCACGGCTCGCCTCCCTCGGCTCGGACGGGGGTGGCTCGCGCTCGCATCGCGGCCACGGGTACCCGCCCGATCCTAGGCCGGTCCTCGTGGGGGGTGCGAGGCGGGACCGTCACTAGGATGGTCGCCATGACCGCCTCAGACGTCCGCGTCCGCTTCTGCCCGTCTCCCACCGGCACGCCCCACGTCGGGCTCGTCCGGACGGCGCTGTTCAACTGGGCCCACGCCCGGCACACGGGAGGGACGTTCGTCTTCCGCATCGAGGACACCGACGCGGCCCGTGACTCGGAGGAGTCGTACCGTGCCCTGCTCGACGCGCTGCGGTGGTTGGGGCTGGACTGGGACGAGGGGCCCGAGGTGGGCGGACCCTACGCGCCGTACCGCCAGTCGCAGCGCCGCGACCAACACCTCGAGGTGGTGCGCCAGCTCGTGGAGGCGGGGGAGGCCTACGAGTCCTTCTCCACCGCCGAGGAGGTCGAGGCCAGGCACCGCGCGGCCGGGCGGGATCCCAAGCTCGGGTACGACGGCTACGACCGCGACCTCACCGAGGAGCAGAAGCAGGCCTACCGGGACGAGGGGCGCGGCGCCGTCGTCCGCCTGCGGATGCCGGACGAGGACCTGGCGTGGGACGACCTCGTCCGCGGGGAGACGGTGTTCAAGGCGGGCACGGTCCCGGACTTCGCGCTCACCCGCGGCAACGGGATCCCGCTGTACACCCTGGTCAATCCCGTGGACGACGCGCTGATGAAGATCACCCACGTCCTTCGTGGCGAGGATCTCCTCAGCTCCACGCCGCGGCAGATCGCCCTGTATCGCGCGCTCATGCGGATCGGCGTGGCCGACAGGGTGCCCGAGTTCGGCCACCTGCCGTTCGTCATGGGAGACGGCAACAAGAAGCTCTCCAAGCGGGACCCCGAGTCGGACCTCTTCCTGCACCGCGACCGCGGCATGCTCCCCGAGGGGCTGCTCAACTACCTGGCCCTGCTGGGCTGGGGACTGTCCGACGACCGTGACGTGTTCTCCCTCCGGGAGATGGTGGCCGCGTTCGACATCCGGAAGGTCAACGCCAACCCGGCGCGTTTCGACCAGAAGAAGGCCGACGCGATCAACGCCGAGCACATCCGGCAGCTCCCTCCGGAGGAGTTCGCGCGGCGCCTTCGGGAGTTCCTCGTGGAGCACCCGTCCGAGGACGGGCTGACGCTCCCGGCGGACCTGGACGGTGACCGCTGGGCGGTGGTGGCGGAGTTGCTGCAGACCCGCATCGTGGTCCTGTCCGACGCGTGGGACCTCATCCGCTTCCTCGTGGTCGACGAGGCCACGTTCTCCGTCGACCCGCAGTCGGCGGCCAAGAACCTCAAGGCGGAGGCCCGCCAGGTGGTCGACGCCGCCGTCGCGGCACTGGAGCCGCTGGAGGAGTGGACGACGCCCGCGATCGAGTCGGCGCTGTCGGGGGCGCTCGTGGACACTCTGGGGATCAAGCCGCGGAAGGCCTATGGCCCGGTCCGCGTCGCGGTGACCGGATCGCACATTTCCCCGCCGCTGTTCGAGTCGATCGAACTGCTTGGCCGCGAGGCCACGATCGCTCGTCTGCGGTCCGCTCCGATCGCCGAGTGACAGGGCGATTTGCTATTCACCCTCGGTGATTTGATAGTCTCTTCGAGGCGCCCCGCGAGGGGCGGAAAAGTGAATACAGTGGCCTATGGTGTAATTGGCAACACAGCGGTTTCTGGTACCGTCGTTCTAGGTTCGAGTCCTGGTAGGCCAGCTGAGCGTTCATGGAACGTTCGCACAGTGGATCCCCCCGGGGGGATCCGCGTCCTCGGGCCCCCGTCGTCTAGCGGCCTAGGACGCCGCCCTCTCACGGCGGTAGCGTGGGTTCGAATCCCATCGGGGGTACGACAGAGAAGGCCCGGAGCATCCGCTCCGGGCCTTCTCCCGTGTTCCGCCCCGGCGCGACGGCCGACCCGCGATTTGGGGGTTGGGGAACGACCGGCTAGTGTGATGAAGCCCGGAACGCGGAGCCCGATCGGCTCTCGTGTCACGGGTGAGCGAACAGGCCCCCGTCGTCTAGCGGCCTAGGACGCCGCCCTCTCACGGCGGTAGCGTGGGTTCGAATCCCATCGGGGGTACCACAGACCGAGACCCCCCGACTTCGATCGAAGTCGGGGGGTCTCGTCGTCTCCGGGGTGCGGGGTCACCAGGAGAAGAATCCCCGGCCGGTCTTCTTCCCGAGATCGCCGGCGGCCACCTTGTCCCGCAGGATCCGGGGCGGGGCGAACCGTGGGCCGAGGCGCTCTTCCAGGTACTCCGCGATGGCCAGCCGCACGTCCAGTCCGACGAGGTCGGTGGTGCGCAGCGGGCCCATCGGGTGCCGGTAACCCAGCTCCATGGCGGTGTCGACGTCCCCGGCCGAGGCCACACCCTCCTCGACCATGCGCATGGCCTCCAGCGCCAGCATGACCCCGAGACGGGACGAGGCGAACCCGGGGGAGTCGGTCACCGAGACGGCCGTCTTGCCGAGGCCACCCACCCAGGTCCGGGCGCGCTCGACGAGCGCGGGATCGGTCTTCCCGCCCACCACGATCTCCACCAGCGCGCTGGCGGGCACCGGGTTGAAGAAGTGGAGGCCGACGAGACGCTCCGGCCTGGCCAGCGACCCGGCGAGGTCGTCGATCGACAGGCTGGAGGTGTTGGTGCCGATCCACGCGTCGGGCGCGGCGGCCTCGATGGCGGCGAGGACCCCCGCCTTGAGGGCCGGGCTCTCGGGTACCGCCTCCACCACGAGCTCGCATCCTTCCAGCGCCGAGGGGTCATCGGACACCTCCACGCGGGCCAGGAGCTCGGCCGGATCGCGGTCGAGGTGCCCGCGCTCGGAGGCCGTGGTCACCGAGGCGGCGAGTCGGGCCCGTGCGGCCGAGGCGGCCTCTCCCGTCGCCTCGATGACGGTCACCCTGGATCCGGCGGCGAGGAAGGCGTAGGCGATACCTGCTCCCATGCGTCCTCCGCCGTAGACGCCGACGCGTTCTGGCACGGTCATTTCTTCCTCTTCTCCAGGAAGGCGGTCATCCGCTCCTCCTTCTCCTCGGTCTCGAACAGCACGGCCTGGGTCAGGTCGTCGATGTAGGGGTGGGCCTCCCGCGGGGCGTGGAACGCCGCCTTGGTCAACCGCACCGCCAGCGCGGACTGCCGGGAGATGCGATCCGCCCAGCGCCCTCCGGCGGCGAGGAGCTCCTCGGGTTCCACGAGTTCGCTGACCAGCCGCATCGCCAACGCCTCGTCGCCGCTGAGGACGCGTCCCGCCAGCAGTATCTCCTTGGCCAGGGGCTCGCCGACCAGCTCGCCCAGGCGCCAGGTCGCCCCCGCGGCCGCGAGGATGCCCAGCCCGGGCTCCGGGTTGCCCATCCGCAGCCGGGGTGTCCCGATCCGGAGGTCGCAGGCGTAGGCGAGCTCGGCCCCACCGCCGAGGGCGTGGCCGTCCAGGAGCCCGATGACCGGCATCGGCAGCCGCCGGATGCGGTCGAACAACCCCGAGTTGATGCCGCGGAGGGCGTCCTCCCGGCGCCGGTGGCGAAGCTGGGCGATGTCCGCACCGGCGGCGAACACCCCGCCCTTGCCTCCGAGCAGCAGGATGCGAGGGTCACGTTCGAGCATGTCGCACACCCGGTGCAGCTCGTCGACCATCGCCTGGTCGATGGCGTTGCGCGCCTCCGGGCGGTCGAGTAGGACCACCACCCGGTCGGGGAGCAGGTCGACGTCGAGGACGGTGAACCCCCCGGTCATGACCGTGCCCCCCGGCGGACGTCGACGTGGGCCTGGAAGGCCACGCCGTTCGCCAGGGCGGACTCGACGGCCGCCGCGTCCAGGCCGGATTCCGCCAGCAGACGGCGGGTGTGTTCACCGTGCGCGGGAACCGCGCCCATCGGGGCCTCGACGTCGGAGAAGGTCCCGGGGGGCAGCAGCGCCCGCACGGTTCCGTTCTCGATCTGGATCTCCCGCCAGCGGTCGCGCGCGCGGAGCTGCTCGTGGTCCACGACGTGCGCGAGGTCCCGGAGCCTGGCCGCCGGGACCCCGGCCGCGGAGAGCCGGTGCTCCAGGTCGGCCGTCGACCACCGTCGTGTCAGGCGGGCGACCTCGGTGTCGCACTCGGCCCGGTGGGCGACCCGGTCGACGTTGGTGAGGAACCGTGGGTCCACGGCGAGCTCGGGGGCGCCGAGGACCTCGGTGACCAGCGAGCGCCACCCGGAGTCGGTCTGGACCCCGATGAGGATCTCGCCGTCGGCGGTGGGGTAGCGGTCGTAGGGGGCGATCGCGCTGTGTCCCACGCCCCGTCGTTCCGGCTGCCGGCCGGTCGCCAGCTGGGTGTAGAGGGCGTGGCCCATCCACTCGACCGTGGCCTCCAGCATCGAGACCTCGATGGTGGCCCCCTCTCCGGTGTGCGCCCGGCGCAGCAGGGCTGCGAGAATCGACTGCGCGAGGTACATCCCGGAGGCGATGTCCGCGGTGGGGATGCCGGTCTTGGCCGGGTGCTCGGGGGTGCCGGTGAGCGAGATGAGGCCCGAATCGGCCTGGATCAGCATGTCGTAGGCCTTCCGCGAGCCCAGGGGCCCGCCGGATCCGTACCCGGAGAGCGAGGCCACGATCAACCCGGGGCGCTCCGCCCTCAGGGTCGGGGCGTCCACGCCGAGGCGGGTGGCGGCGCCCGGTGCGAGGCTCTCGACCACCACGTCGGCGCCGGCCACCAGGCGGGTGGCCGCGTCCCGTCCCTCCTCGCTCTTCAGGTCGACGGCCAGGGACTCCTTGCCCCGGTTGAGCCAGACGAAATGCGCCCCGGTCCCGTTGACCACGTGGTCGTAGCCCCGGGCGAGGTCGCCCCCGTCGACCCGCTCCACCTTGATGACCCGGGCGCCGAGGTCGGCGAGGTTCCGGGTGGCCAGTGGCGCCGCCACGGCCTGCTCGAAGGCGACGACCGTGATTCCCTCCAGCGGCAGCATCACAACGCCCTCTTCGCGGCCCGGACCAGCCCGCCGCCCACGATGAGGCGCTGGATCTCGCTCGTCCCCTCGTAGAGGCGGAGCAGGCGGACGTCGCGGTAGAGCCTCTCGACGGGCACATCTCGCATGTAGCCGGTGCCACCATGGACCTGGACCGCGAGGTCGGCGGCCTTGCCGGCCATCTCCGTGCAGAACAGCTTCGCCGCAGAGGGGGCGATGCGCCGGTCCTGGTCGGTGACCCACAGCCGGGCCGCCTCCCGCACCATCGCCCGGCCGGCCATGACGCCGGTCTGGATGTCGGCGATCATCGCCTGGACGAGCTGGAAGTCGCCGACGACGGTTCCGCCCTGGGTGGCGGTGACCGCGTGGGCGACGGCCTCGTCGAGGGCCCGCTGGGCGCATCCGACGGCGAGGGCCGCGACGTGGATCCGGCCCCGGGCGAGCGAGGTCATCGCGGCCCGGTACCCGGATGCCGCATCGCCGCCCACGAGGGACTCCGGGCCGACCCGCACACCCGAGAAGGTCACGGTCGCCGTCCGGGAGCCCTCCTGGCCCATCTTCGCGTCCTTGGGGCCCACCTCGACGCCCGGAGCGTCGGCGGGAACGAGGAAGACCGCGATCGTGCCGTCGCCCCCGTCGGTGGCGGGGATCCTGGCGAAGACGACGAAGAGGTCGGCGATGGTGGCGTTGGTGATGAACTGCTTCGCGCCGTCGATCACGAAGTCCTCGCCGTCGGGACGCGCGCTCGTGCGCAGGCCCGCGGGGTTGGAGCCCGCACCCGGCTCGGTGAGGGCGAAGGAGGCCACGACGTCCCCGGAGGCGATCCCCGGGAGCCACCGCTCCTGCTGCCCGGTGGTCCCGAATCCCACCAGAACCTGGCCGGCGATGCCGTTGTTGGTGCCGAACATCGAGCGGAACGACAGGCTGGTGTACCCCAGCTCCATCGCGAGCTCGACGTCCTGGACGAGGTCGAGCCCGAGCCCTCCCCACTCGTCCGGGATCGCGAAGCCGAACAGACCCATGTCCGCGGCCTGCTCGCGCAGGTCCTCGGGGATGGAGTCTGTCGCCATGATCTCGGACTCGCGCGGGACCACGCGGGTGCGGACGAAGTTGCTGATCTTACTGAGGACCTCGGCGAAGACGTCGTCGGGGACCGCTGGGTTTCCGGTGTACATGTGTGACACTCTCCACACCGGATTGATACGAGTCCAATACTTTTTGCCGCGACGATGATACCTTGGGGGCATCACCGCTGGCGGGCTGCGCCAGCGAGAGGGGAAGGCGACCATGGACGTCGCGCAGATCCGCGCCTTTCTGGCCGTGGCCGAGGAGCTGCACTTCCGGCGTGCGGCCGAGCGGCTCCACATGTCCCAACCACCGCTCACCCGGACGATCCAGGCGCTGGAGAGGGAACTCGGGACGACCCTGTTCGACCGGAGCACGCGAGCGGTGGAGCTCACCCCCTCCGGAGCCGCCCTGATCGGCCCGGCCCGCGAGGTCCTCCGCGCGCTGCGGCGCGCCGAGGAGGCGACTCGCTCCGCGGCGCGCGGGGAGACCGGGCGGGTTCGACTCGCGTTCGCGGGGGTGTCGAGCTACGAGCTGGTCGCCGAACTCGCGCGGCGGGTGCGGTCGGACAGGCCCGGGATCGAACTGGCGCTGGCGAGTCAGACCTACGCCCAGCCCGCGCTCCGCCTGCTGATGTCCGGGGACGTCGACGTGGCCCTGGGTCGCTGGGACGTGATCCCGGCAGGCCTGGACAGTCGGGTGGTGGAGCGCGACGGGCTCATCTGGGCGCTGCCGGCGACCCATCGACTGGCGGGCGACGCGGAGGTGCCCGCTGCCGAGCTGGCGGACCTGAGGTTGATCTCCCTGCCCGAACACCAGGGGTCCGTTCTCGTGGATCGGGCGCGCCGGTTGGCGCAGGCGGCGCGGGTCGTCCCGGATTTCGCGCAGGTCGCCCCGGACACGCAGACCGCGCTCGCCCTCGTGAGCGCCGAGGTGGGCGCCCACCTCACCCTGGGGTCCGTGGCGCGCAGGGTCGTCGATCCCCACATCCGCTACGTACCCCCAGTGGAGGACGAGGTGGCGGTCATGCCCGATGTCCACCTCCGGGCCGCCTGGAGAGGCCGCGAGGCGAACCCGGCGGTGAAGACCGTCCTCGACCTGCTCTCCGAGCTCACGGGGGAGTGCTAGGCCTGCTCGACAGGACCCGGGGACCGGTCGGGAGTCCTCACGCGGACAGGCTGTCCTGGTCGATCCGGAGTTCGCGCAACTTGCGATAGAGGGTGGTGCGGCCGATGCCGAGGAGCGCCGCCGCCGCCGATCGGTTGCCGCCGCTCTCGCGCAGGGCCGCGACGATCTCCGTGCGTTGCACGGACTCGATGCGGCTCAGTCGCCGACGTTCTGCGGCCTCCCACATCCTCTCGGGAAGGTGGAACGGCTCGACCGTCCGTCCCGGGAACTCGTCGGCGAGGTCGAGGAGCACGCGGCGGAACTCCGCGACGTTTCCCGGCCAGTGCCACCGCAGTAGCGCCTGGTGGGTGGCCGCGGACAGGACCGGCCTCAGGGGGGCGTCGAGTTCGCCCAGGATCGCCTCGGCCAGCCGCGGAAGCTCTCCCTGCCGGGACGAGAGGGCCGGAACGGCGAGCGGGGTGCCCCATCGGCCCAGTTCCTCGCCGAGGTCGTCGGGAGAGCGTTCGGGGTCGACGGTCGCCACCAGGCGTGCACCGGGCGTACGTTCCGCGGCGTCCCGGAGGAGCCCGGGCACTGCTCGCTCGGCGGTCGGCAGTTCCTCCAACCGTCTGACGATCACGGCACCACCGGAGTCGAGACCGCTCAACGCGGCACCCAGCTCGGGGCCGTCCGTTCGGAGCCGCGCGGCGGACACCACCACGGGCTCGGGGTGTCCGTTGTGCCGGAGAAGCTGCCGCGCCGCGTGATACCGCCCCGACCCGGCGGGTCCGGTGACGAGAACTGGGCCGGTCGTGTGGCCGGCGGGCGACACGGTGGCGGTCGCGCCGTGCGAGGCCGGGCGGCCGCGAAGGCGCGGCGCGCCACGGTCGAGGATCTCCACGGCGAACGCCGGCCGATCGTGGTCGCCCAGGGGGTGCGTGATGAGGCGCATCGGGGAGCCGTCGAGTTCGAGCTCCAGAAGCCGTCGGCCGTGGCCGGGGGCACCGGTGACCAGCGCCTCCCACAACTGCGCATGCGCCTCGGTGCTGAGGAGGGACGCCCCCGAGACGCTGGCGATCACCGTCTCGGCGTCGAGCACCACGACGGGGCCACGGCCGCGTGCTCGCCGATACGCCCCGACCAGCGCCGAGTCCCGCAGGAGCTCGCCCGAGGACAGTTGCTCCGAGATCGCCCGGGCCCCCTCGCGGGTCAGGGCGAGCATCATCCGTTCGGCGCTGTCGGCGGGCGCCGCGAGCGACAGTGAGCCCATCGCCCGTCCGGTGATCGGGTGGGGGATCGGTACCCCCGCGCAGGCCAATCCCTCCAGTGCCTCGTTGAAGTGCTCGGGGCCCCGCACGAAGACCGAGGTGTTCTCCTCGATCGGGGTACCCAGCCCGTTGGTACCGATGGTCGTCTCGAAGAAGAGGAACCCCTCGGCGGCGCACGCCCGGTCGAAGCGTCCACGATCTCCGGGGTCGGCGATCCGGCGGTCCACGACCTGGCCGCCGGCGTCCGCCAGGAATATCGCGGTTCCCAGATCCTGGACCGTCGACGCGAGTCGGTCGAGGATCGGGCGCGCAGCGCGTCTGAGCTCACTGTCCGGGTCGACCTCGTCGCGGTAGAGGAACTCGCCGGATCCCCGGGCCGCACCCGCGCTGATCGACCGGCGCCAGCTGCGGTCGATCTCGGCGAGCAGCCACTCCGGGGCCGGACCCGCATCGCTGAGGGACCCGGCGCGGATGAGCGCCTCCTTGGCTGACCGGATCTCCTCCACACTGACGCCCGGACGATCGACCGTCATGGCGCGACCAGCCCTGATGTTCTCGCCATGACGCCATTATGTGCCACCCGTCACACCGGTGTCACCCGGTGTCGGGAGGCCGCCGTTGCCGGATCGGGAGGCATTGTTGCGGCCGCGGCATCACCGCATGTGGGGTGGCTCACGTCGTCGCTTTCGGCCGGTCCCGTTGTCAGAGCCGGGGCCGGTGTTCCGAAACGGCACACTTTCGGACCGGCGGCCGATCCTAGTGTTCTGCATCACACCCCCGGGAGGTGCCCGGGACCGGAAGGAAGGACGCCGCCATGACCACCGAGCAGGCAACCACCGAGCAGGCAACCACCGAGCAGGCCACCACCACACAGGCCGCCACCGAGAACGATCCGCTGAAGGACCTCTACACCGACTGGTCCGAGATCCTCGCCACCACCGAGGGCCTCACCGTCCGTCTGTTCCGCAGCATCTTCGACGAGTGGCACCAGCCCACGGCCGAGCCGACGGACGTCACCTACGAGGAGGGCGTCGTCGGCGGGGTCCCCGGCATCTGGTGCCGCCCCGTCGGTTCCGATGCCGGACAGGTCCTGCTGTACACCCACGGTGGTGGCTTCTCCGTGGGATCGGCGTCGAGCCACCGCAAGCTCGCGGCCCACGTCGCCAAGGCCCTCGGGGTCCAGTCCTTCGTGCTCGACTACCGTCTCGCTCCCGAGCACCCGCATCCCGCCGGGCTCGAGGACGCAGTCTCGGTCTTCCACGGCCTGGTCGACTCCGGCATCTCCCCGCAGGCCATCACCACCATCGGTGACTCCGCCGGCGGCAACCTCGCCGTGGCCACCGCCCTCGCGCTGAAGGAGCGGGGTGGCCCGCTGCCCGGCGCGGTGATCGCGTTCTCCCCGTGGCTCGACATGGAGAACAAGGGCGTGACCCTGGAGACCAACGACGCCACCGACGCGCTCATCACCCGCGGGCTCCTCGAGGGCATGATCGCCGGCGTCCTGGGCGACTCGGTCGACCCCACCACGCCGCTGGCCAACCCGCTCTACGCGGACTTCACCGGCTTCCCCCGCCTGTACATCACCGCCGGTTCGGTCGAGTCGCTACTGGACAACGCGACCCGACTGCACGACTTGGCCACGGCGGCCGGGGTCGACTCCACGCTCTCCATCGGCGAGGGCCAGCAGCACGTCTACCCCTTCAACGCGGGCAGGACCCGGGCCGCCGACGACGAGATCGCCGCCGTCGCCGCCTGGTACGCCCGCTGACCATCCACCACCGACCACCACAGACCAGACCCACCCAGGAGGACACCATGACCACCCCGATCCGCGCCGCTGCGCCCACCGCCGACCCGACCGACACCGACTTCGACGCCGTCGTGGTGGGCGCGGGCTTCGCCGGCCTCTACTCGCTCCACAAGCTCCGCAACGAGCAGGGCCTGCGGGTCCGCGTCCTGGAGAAGGGCTCCGGGGTGGGCGGGACCTGGTTCTTCAACCGCTACCCGGGCGCGAAGTCCGACACCGAGAGCTTTGTCTACCGGTACTCGTTCGACGACGACCTGCTGCGCGAGTACGACTGGACCACGCGGTACCTCGAGCAGGAGGACATCCTCGCGTACATCCACCATGTGGTCGAGCGCTACGACCTCATGAAGGACATCCGGCTCGACACCGAGGTGACCGGGGCGGCGTGGGACGAGTCGCGCGACCGCTGGACCGTGCGCACCGCCGCCGGCGAGGAGTTCACCTGCACGTACCTCGTCAACGGCCTGGGGCTGCTCGCCAAGACCAACATGCCGGACATCCCCGGGATGGACCACTTCGAGGGCAGGCTGGTCCACACCAACGCCTGGCCCGAGGACCTGGACGTCGCCGGGAAGAGGGTCGGTGTGATCGGGACCGGCTCCACCGGCACCCAGTTCATCATCGCGGCCGCGAAGACGGCCGAGAACCTCACGGTGTTCCAGCGGTCGCCGCAGTACTGTGTCCCGTCGGGCAACGGCCCCGTCGACCCGGCGGAGGTGGCGTCGGTCGCGTTCGGGTTCGAGGAGAGCGCGATCGAGGCCGGAAGCGTGACGGAAGAGCAGCGCCGGCAGGTGTTCCAGCAGGCGTGGGACCGGGGCAACGGATTCCACTTCATGTTCGGCACGTTCAGCGACATCGCCACGAACCCCGAGGCGAACGAGGCGGCGGCGACGTTCATCCGGTCGAAGATCGCGGAGATCGTCGAGGATCCGGAGACGGCGCGCGCCCTCACCCCGACGGAGCCCTACGCCAAGCGGCCCCTGTGCAACGAGGGCTACTACGAGACGTTCAACCGGGACAACGTCTCGCTCGTCCCGGTGAAGGAGAACCCGATCGTCCGGATCACCCCGAGGGGTGTGCGGACGGCGGACGGCGTCGAGCACGAGGTCGACATCCTGGTGTTCGCGACCGGCTTCGACGCGGTGGACGGCAACTACCGCGCCATGGACCTGCGGGGCCGCGGTGGCCTGCACATCAACGAGCACTGGGCCGACGCCCCGACCAGCTACCTCGGGATCACGACCGCGAACTTCCCGAACATGTTCATGATCCTCGGCCCGAACGGGCCCTTCACCAACCTCCTGCCCAGCATCGAGACGCAGGTGGAGTACGTCGCCGAGCTGATCGAGAGCGCCGTCGCGCGCGGCCGGGCGGTGGTCGAGGCGACGAGCGAGGCGGAGACGGGGTGGACCGCCACCTGCGAGGAGATCGCGCACATGACGCTCTTCCCCAAGACGGCCTCGTGGATCTTCGGCGCCAACATCCCGGGCAAGAAGCGGACCGTCATGTTCTTCCTGGGCGGCCTCGGCATGTACCGGCAGATCCTGGCGGACGTCCGCGAGAACGGCTACCGGGGCCTGCGGATCACCGAGCCGGCCCGAGCCGCCGTCGCCTGACGCGCCGACCCCGACCACCCCCACCGAGAAGCGAGGAACCATGCGAGCGTTCGCCATCACCGAGCCCGGCGACCCGACCCTGTCGGACATCGAGCTCCCCACCCCCGATCCGACCGGCACCGAGGTCCGGTTGCGGGTCCTGCGCTCGGGGGTCTGCCACACCGATACCCATCTCCGCGAGGGCTACTACGACCTGGGTGGCCGGGGGAGGATGCACCTCACCGACAGGGGCGTGCCGTACCCGCTCGTGATGGGTCACGAGATCGTGGGCGTGGTGGAGGCGGTCGGCCCCGACGCGAGCGGCGCCGAGGTCGGGCGGACACGGCTGGTCTATCCGTGGACGGGGTGCGGTGAGTGCGCGGTCTGCGAGGCCGGCCGGGAGAACGCCTGCCCGCGGGGACGCAACATCGGGGTCGCCCGTTCCGGGGGGTACGCCGAGCAGGTCGTGGTTCCGCATCCGCGCTACCTGGTGGACGTCGAGGGGCTGGACCCGAGCTGGGCCGCGACCATCGCGTGTTCGGGCCTGACCGCGTACAGCGCGGCGAAGAAGGTCCTCCCGCGGCCGGCCGACGAGCCCGTCGTGGTGATCGGGGTCGGCGGTGTGGGGCTCACCGCGGTGGCCACGCTCCACGCCCTGGGGCATCGCGCGATCGTGGCGGTGGACGTGTCGGACGCGAACCTCGCCGCCGCGCGTGAGCTGGGGGCGACCGGGACGGTCCGCTCGGACGGTGACGGCACCCGCGACCTGCTCCTCGAGGCCACCGGCGGACCGGTCGGGGCGGTGGTCGACTTCGTCAACAACGGACCGACGGCCTCGCTGGCCTTCGACGTGCTGGCCAAGGGCGGCCACATGGTCCAGGTGGGTCTGTTCGGCGGGGAGATCACGATCCCCACGGCGCTGCTGGCCCTGAAGATGCTCACGATCGAGGGAAGCTTCGTGGGAACCCTCGACGAGATGCGTGAGGCCGTCGATCTGGCGCGGCGGGGAGCGATCCCCGGGATCCCGGTGACGGAGGCCGCCCTGGACCTGGCGGGCGTGGTCGACTCCCTCGACAGACTGGTCCGCGGCGGGGTCACCGGCCGCATCGTGCTGAAAGGACAGGACACATGAGCAGATACGCCACCACCGACCCCCGCACCGGGGAGATCGTCGCCCGCTACGACGCGGTCAGCGACGCCGAGGTCGACGCCGCCGTCGGTCGGGCCGACGAGGCCTACCGCGACTGGCGCCGGACGGAGGTGTCCGAGCGCGCGGCGGTCCTGCAACGCGTCGCGGACCTCTACCGCGAGCGGAAGCAGGAGCTCGCCGAGCTGATGACCCTCGAGATGGGCAAGCCGGTGACCCAGGCCCTCGGCGAGGTCGACCTGGCCGCACGGATCTACGAGTACTACGCCACGACGGCCCGGGGGTTCCTCGAGGAGGAGGTGCTCGACATCTCCGGACCGGGGCGGGCGGTGGTGCGGACCGAGGCCATCGGCGCCCTGCTCGGGATCATGCCGTGGAACTTCCCGTACTACCAGGTCGCCCGGTTCGTCGCCCCGAACCTGTTGTTGGGGAACACCATCCTGCTCAAGCACGCCCGCAATTGCCCGCAGGAGGCGCTGGTGATGGAGGAGATCCTCCTCGCCGCCGGCGCGCCGGTAGGGGTCTACCAGAACCTCTTCGCCACCAGCGGGCAGCTGGGCCGGGTCATCGCGCACCCCGCGATCCGGGGCGTCTCGCTGACCGGGTCGGAGAAGGCCGGGGAGGCCGTGGGCAGGCAGGCGGGGGAGAACCTCAAGAAGTGCGTCCTGGAGCTGGGAGGGTCGGATCCCCTCATCGTGCTCGGGGACGCGGATGTCACCGCGACGGCGTCCGCGGCCGCCACCGGGCGCTTCGCCAACGCCGGCCAGGCCTGCACCTCGTCCAAGCGGATCCTCGTCGAGGACCCCGTGTGGGACGAGTTCCTGGCGGCCTTCCTCGACAAGGCCCGGCAGTGGACGCTGGGCGACCCGGCGGACCCGGCCACGCGGATGGGACCCATGTCGTCGGCCGAGGCACGCTCCGAGCTGGCCGAGCAGGTGGCGGACGCGGTGGCGAAGGGTGCCACCGTCCATCTCGGCGGAGAGGTCCCCGAGGGCGAGGGCGCCTACTACCCGGCGACGGTCCTCACCGACGTCACCCCGGACATGAGGGCCTACCGCGAGGAGCTGTTCGGCCCGGTGGCGGTCGTGCACCGCGTCGCCTCGGCCGACGAGGCGGTGGAGATCGCCAACGACAGCCCGTTCGGGCTCGGTGCCGCGGTGTTCGGGGGCGACCCCGCCCGCGTCCAGGACGTGGCGGAGCGTCTGGAATCCGGGATGGTCGGCATCAACACCACCATCAAGAGCGCTCCCGACATGCCCTTCGGCGGGGTCAAGACCTCGGGCGTCGGGCGGGAGTTGGGACGGTTCGGCCTGGACGAGTTCTCCAACAAGAAGCTGGTCCACCGGGTCTGACCCCCCGGGCGGGTGGCCGCGGCCCGGAGTGGCCGCGATTAGACTCACACCGTGCCGCGGTCACCCCTGTCCTCCCCGGGGCCGTCCCGCCCCGCCGCCGGCCCCGACCGCCGTACGCTGCTGCGTGCCGCGGTCGGGGTCGGTCTCGGTCTCGTGGGGCTCACCGCGTGCGGGACGGGCGGGGACCCCACGACGACGAGCCCGACGGTCTCGACGAGCGACCCGCTCGCGCCCCCCAGTCCGATCCGTACCCCCACCCCCGACTCGCCGGTCCGGCGCGTGATCACGCTCTCGTCCGCCGACCTCGACGTCCTGCTCGCCCTCGGGCGGGAACCGGTGGCCGCCTGGGCGGCGGACGGGACGGGGCGCAGGCCCTGGCGGGACCACGCCGCACCGCCCGCACCCGACTGGGGTGGTCCGGGCCTGCCGAGCCTGCGCTCGCTGCTGCCGTTCGGGGTCGACGGGTTCGCCCTCGCCGCCGCCGACCCCACCGAGGCCCAGCTCCGCGGGTTCGAACAGCTCGCGGCCGTGATGGTGGACCCCGCCGGCCGGCCGGGATGGCGCCGTCACCTCGATCTGGTGGCCGACGCGGTGGGGCGCGATCCGGACCCGGCGGCGGAGGCCGCCGAGGAGGCGCTCGACGCGTGGACCCGGGGACAGCGCAGGTTGGGGGTGGAGGCCCTCGTCGTCGTCGTGGGTACGGGCGCGCTCCCCGACACCCCGGTGGCCACGCTCGACGGACGGTCCCCGTTCGGACGCGAGATCCGCGGGCTGGGACTCGACGTGGTGTCCTACCCAGACCCGAGGCCGTACCGCGACCTGCGGCGCTCCGGGGTCCAGGTGGTGCGGGTGGATCCGCGCGACGTGGACCTCGTGGCGGCGGTCCGCCAGCCCAGCGTGAGCAGCCTGCCGTGGGCCCTCGGGCGACTGGTGGAGGGGCGGCGGCCGGCCTGAGATCCGCGACCGGGCGTCACAACCGCTTGTGGATCGCCTCCGCGGCGGCGAGCAGGTCGGCGGCCCAGCGGACACCGGGGCGGCGACCGATCCGGTCCACCGGACCCGAGACCGAGATCGCGGCCACGACGGTGCCTCCCGCATCCCTGATGGGTGCCGAGATCGAGGCGACGCCGGCCTCGCGCTCGGCGACCGACTGGGCCCACCCGCGGCGGCGCACCTCGGCGAGCTGGCGCTCGGTGTACGCGGCGTCCACGAGCAGCGCGCGCTGGGTGGCCGCATCGGCCCATGCGGCCAGCACCTTGGCGCCGGACCCCCGGGTCATGGGCAGGACCGCGCCCACGGGGACGGTGTCCCGCAGTCCCGTGAGGGGTTCCGCCGACGCCACGCAGATCCGCCGGTCGCCGTCGCGGCGGTAGACCTGAACGCTCTCCTCGGTGGCCTCCCGCAGCCGGGGCAGGACCGACGAGGCGGCGTCGACGAGCGAGTCCGACGCGTGCGCGGCGAGCGAGGCCAGGCCCGGACCGAGGCTCCACACGCCGGCGTCGTCACGGGAGAGGAGCTGGTGGATCTCCAGACCCACGGCCAGCCGGTGGGCGGTGGCGCGGGGGAGTCCGGTGCGTTCGCAGAGCTCGGAGAGGACGCACGGTTGCTCGGCCACGGCGTGGAGCACCGTCATCGCTTTGTCGAGGACCCCGATCCCGCTATACTGTCTCACAGTTCGACTATAGCGTCCTACATGCTGAGAATCTATCGGTTCCGGCCCGGGATGTGGACTGGAGGCGTGATGAGTGAGACAGCGACCGGCGGCGCCCGGCCCCGGACCCTGGCCGAGAAGGTCTGGGACCACCACGTGGTGGCCAAGGGTGAGGGCGAGGGCGAGTCCCGCGAACCGGACCTCATCTACATCGATCTCCACCTGGTCCACGAGGTGACCAGCCCGCAGGCGTTCGACGGTCTCCGGCTGGCGGGCCGCGGCCTCCGCCGGCCCGATCTGACGCTGGCCACGGAGGACCACAACGTGCCGACCGACATCGTCGGTGGCGCGGTGGACCTCATCGCCGACCGGGTCTCGCGGACCCAGATCGAGACCCTGCGGCGCAACTGCGAGGAGTTCGGCGTCCGGCTCTACCCGATGGGCGACCGGGAGCAGGGGATCGTCCACATCATCGGCCCCCAACTCGGCCTCACCCAGCCGGGCATGACCGTGGTGTGCGGGGACTCGCACACGTCCACGCACGGCGCCTTCGGCGCCATCGCCATGGGGATCGGCACCTCCGAGGTCGAGCACGTCATGGCCACCCAGACGCTCTCGCTCCGGCCGTTCAAGACCATGGCGGTGACGGTCACCGGGGAGCTGCAGCCCGGCGTCTCCGCCAAGGACCTCATCCTCGCGGTCATCACCCAGATCGGGACGGGCGGCGGGCAGGGTCACATCATCGAGTACCGCGGGGAGGCCATCGAGAAGCTCTCGATGGAGGCCCGGATGACCATCTGCAACATGAGCATCGAGGCGGGTGCCCGCGCCGGCATGATCGCCCCGGATCAGACCACCTACGACTACCTCGAGGGCCGTCCGCACGCGCCGACCGGCGCGGAGTGGGACGCCGCCGTCGAGTACTGGGACGGCCTGAGGACCGACGACGACGCGGTGTTCGACACCGAGGTCGTGATCGACGGCTCCGCGCTCACCCCGTTCGTCACCTGGGGAACCAACCCCGGGCAGGGCGCGCCGCTCGGTGCGTCGGTCCCGCACCCCGACTCCTTCACGGACGAGAGCGATCGCGTCGCCGCCGAGGGTGCGCTGGACTACATGGGCCTCGAGGCGGGCACCCCGCTCCGGGACGTCCCCGTCGACGTGGTGTTCGTGGGCTCCTGCACCAACGGCCGGATCGAGGACCTGCGGACCGTCGCCCGGGTCATCGAGGGTCGCGAGGTCGCCGAGGGCGTCCGGATGCTCGTCGTGCCCGGATCCATGAGGGTGCGGCAGCAGGCGGAGGAGGAGGGCCTGGGCGAGATCTTCACCGCGTTCGGGGCCGAGTGGCGCCAGCCGGGCTGCTCCATGTGTCTCGGGATGAACCCGGACTCCCTGCTGCCGGGCCAGCGCTGCGCCTCGACCTCCAACAGGAACTTCGAGGGCCGCCAGGGCAAGGGTGCCCGCACCCATCTCGTGAGCCCGGCGGTCGCCGCGGCCACCGCCGTCGTCGGGCGCCTCGCCTCGCCGGCCGATCTCGAGCCCGTGAAGGGGGCCTGACCACCATGGAGCCGATCACCACCCACACCGGCATCGGGGCCCCGCTCCACCGGTCCAACGTGGACACCGACCAGATCATCCCGGCGGAGTACCTCAAGCGCGTCACGCGCACCGGGTTCGAGGACGGTCTGTTCTCGTCCTGGCGCGCCAAGGAGCCCGACTTCGTGCTCAACCGCCCGCCCTACGACCACGCCTCGGTGCTCGTCGCGGGCCCCGACTTCGGAACCGGGTCGTCCCGGGAGCACGCGGTCTGGGCGCTGATGGACTTCGGCTTCCGCGTGGTGATCTCCTCCCGCTTCGCCGACATCTTCCGCGGCAACTCCGGCAAGTCCGGACTGGTGGCCGCCCGGGTCGACCAGCAGGACGTCGAACTGCTCTGGAAGATCATGGACGAGCGACCTGGAATCGAGTTGACCGTCGATCTGGGCACGCGCACGGTGACCGCCGGCGACGTCACGGTCCCGTTCGACATCGACGACTACACGCGGTGGAGGCTCATGGAGGGGCTCGACGACATCGGGCTCACTCTGCGTAAGGCCGACGCCATCTCGGACTTCGAGGAGCGACGACCGGCCTTCGCGCCGGTCACCACCCCCCGCTGAGGGGTCCTCGTGTGAATTCGCGGAGTATGGTCCGCAGTCGCCGAGGGATACGGCCAACGTGGGAGTATACTTATGTTGGTTGTGGCCGGGACGTCGACCCGGTCCGTGTATCCACCCGGAAGGGGACCCCACGTGAACAAGGCGGACCTGATCACAGAACTGGCGGACCGGATGGGCGGTGACCACCAGCTGGCCACCGAGGCCTTGGAGAACACCCTCGACATCATCGTGCGGGCCGTGGCCTCGGGGGAGTCCATCACCATCATGGGTTTCGGGATCTTCGAGAAGAGAGCCCGCGCGGCCCGGGTCGCCCGGAACCCGCACACCGGCGAGTCCATCCCCGTCCCGCCCACGTATTCTCCCGCGTTCCGGCCGGGGCAGTACTTCAAATCCGTGGTCCAGGGGACGGAGACTCTGCCGGAGGGGCGTCTCGCGGCCAAGCGGTCCAGCTCGCACCAGGCCTTCGGCGGGCTGCGGGCCAACGGCGTCGACCATCGCGAGAATGTGGTGGGTTCTGCGGTGGCGGGTTCAGCGCAGCGGTAGCGGGCTCGGGTAGTAGTCGGCGTAGACCAGCGTCTCGCCGTCGAACCCCAGCCCCCACGCGCCGGCCTTCTTGGTGGAGGTGTCCCCCACGTCGAGGCCGGCCAGGTCGGCCAGGTCGCCGACCATCCCGGGGATGGCGGTCCCCTGCGAGCCCACCGCCGCGACGCCCTTTCCGGCGGCGAGGTCGATGAGACGGGCCCGGGCGGCGGCGGGATCGTCGAGGTACGCCTCGTCGGTGAGCGCGGGCTCGACTGCGATCGTCACGCCGAGTTCCTCCGCCAACGGTGCCAGCGTCTGCTCGCACCGCACCCTGGGCGCGCTGTGCACGCGGCGGGCGCCGAACGCCCGGAGCATGGGCACCAGCATCTCCGCCTGGGCCCGCCCCGTCTTGTCGAGGGGGCGGAGCGCGTCGTTGCCACTCCACTCGGAGCGGCTCCCCGCCTTGGCGTGCCGGACCAGCAGGAGGACCGAGCGGGCCGGGGGGGCCTCGGCGAAGCGGGTGAGGACCTTCCGATCCAGCGCGTACGTCACGGTCCTCTTGGCCTCCTCGACGGACAGCCAGCGGATCTCGTCCACCTCGGAGTTCGCCTCGAACGCACCGCCGCGGGCGAGCGCCGACCAGTAGGTCACCTCCTTCCGGGTGTTCTCCTTGAGCGGGTACGCGGTGGTCCCGATCCTGGACTGCAGGACGGCCGTGAAGCCGGTCTCCTCGGCGATCTCCCGCACGGCCGTCACGGCCAGCGACTCGCCCGCGTCGACCTTGCCCTTGGGCAGAGACCAGTCGTCGTACCGCGGTCGGTGGACCACCGCGCACCGCGGGGCGTCGCCGTCCATGCGATAGAGGACGGCGCCCGCGGCGGGGACCACCCGGACGCGGGGCCTGCCTCCGTTCACCGCCCTGCTCATCGGTTCCGGAACCCCGCGTGGACGGCCGCCATGCGTTCCTGGTGATCGACCGACTCGGCCCAGGACTCCTCCGCGGGCATCCTCGCCCACGATGCGTCGGGCCGGAGGTGGAAACTCCGGGTGGACGGGTCGAGGGCGGAGTCGAAGATGCGGTGGACCTGCCCCTTGAGCCGGGGGTCGGTGACCGTGGTCATCACCTCGACGCGGCGGTCGAGGTTCCGGTGCATCATGTCGGCGCTGCCGATCAGCACCTCGTCGGCGCCACGGAAATGCAGGATCCGGGAGTGCTCGAGGAACCGTCCCAGGATCGAGCGGACGTGGATGTTCTCGCTGAGCCCGGCGACCCCGGCGCGGAGGGCGCAGATGCCGCGGACCACCACGTCCACGGGGACGCCGGACTGGGACGCGCGGTAGAGGGCGTCGATGATCTGCTCGTCGACCAGGGCGTTGGCCTTGAGCCGGATCCCCGCCTGGCGGCCCTCGGCCGCGAACGCGATCTCGCGGTCGATCCGCTCGATGATCCCCGAACGGATGCCCTCCGGGGCGACCAGGAGCCGTCGGTACTTGGACACGTTGGAGAACCCGGTGAGATGGTTGAAGAGGTCCGTCAGGTCCGAGACCACGTCCTCGTCCGCGGTGAACAGGCCCACGTCCTCGTACAGACGGGCCGTCTTGGGGTTGTAGTTCCCGGTGCCGATGTGGGCGTACCGCTGGAGTCGGTCGCCCTCCTTGCGCACCACCAGGCAGGTCTTGCAGTGGGTCTTGAGACCGAGCAGGCCGTACACCACGTGGACGCCCGCCTTCTCCAGCTCGCGGGCCCACCTGATGTTGTTCTGCTCGTCGAATCTGGCCTTGATCTCCACCAGCGCGACCACCTGCTTGCCCGCCGCCGCGGCGTCGACCAGGGCGTTGACGATGGGGGAGTCGCCCGAGGTCCGGTACAGGGTCTGCTTGATGGCCAGCACGTTCTCGTCCGCCGCGGCCTGCTCGATGAACCTCTGCACGGTGGTGGCGAACGAGTCATAGGGGTGCTCGACCAGGACGTCCCCCTCCTGCAGCGAGGCGAAGATGCTCCGGGCGGTCTCCCGCTCGCCGAAGGCCGGCGGGGTGGCCGGGACCATCGGCGGATCCTTGAGGTCGGGAACGTCCAGGCCGTGGACCTGCCACAGCCCGGTGAGGTCCAGCAGCCCCGAGAACCGGATCACGTCCTCCGGCTCGACGTCGAGTTCGTGCTGCAGGATGCGGAGCATCCGCGGGGTCATGTTCTCCGCGATCTCCAGGCGCACCGCGGAACCGAAGCGGCGCCGGGCGAGCTCACGTTCGAGGGCCTGGAGCAGATCCTCGTCACGATCCTCCTCGACCTCCATGTCCGCGTTGCGGGTCACACGGAAGACGTGGTGCTCGACGATCTCCATGCCCTGGAAGAGATCTCCGAGGTGAGCCGCGATGATCTCCTCCGCCGGGACGAACGCGTACTCGTCCTCGTGGCCACGGTCCACCCTCACGAACCGGGGGACGTTGTGGGGGATCTTGACCCGCGCGAAATGCTCCTGCCCCGATCCGATGTCCCTGATGATGACGGCCAGGTTGAGGCTCAGGCCGGAGATGTAGGGGAACGGGTGCGCCGGGTCCACCGCGAGGGGGGTGAGCACCGGGAAGATCGAGTTGCGGAACAACTCCGCGAGGGAGAACCGCTCGTCCGCGGTGAGGTCGCTCCAGGGCAGGATCCGGATCCCGTTCCGCTCGAGCTCGGGACGGATCTCGTCGTGGAACAACCGGGTCTGCTCGTTGCACAGTTCCCGCGTGCGGACGCTGATCCGGCCGAGTTGCTCGGCGGGCGTCTGCCCGTCGGCCGACCGGACCGACAGGCCCGTCTTGTCGCGGCGCTTGAGCCCGGCCACGCGGACCATGTAGAACTCGTCGAGGTTCGAGGCGAAGATCGCCAGGAATTTGGCGCGCTCGAGCAGCGGCAGGTCCTTCTCGCCGGCCAGCGCCAGGACGCGGGCGTTGAAGTCGAGCCAGCTGAGTTCTCGGTTGAGGTAACGGTCACGGGGCCGGGGGAGCTGTTCGTGGGCTGGCTCGTCTGGGGTCACGGGACCATTGTGGCCGATACCGCGGTGACGCGGGCATCGTGTGCCCCGGACCCCGCCCGCAGAGTCGTGGCGGTGGCCCCGCCCACGGATCTGCCGGTCAGCCCCACGAGATCCTCGGGGGTGTCGACATCCCGTCCTGCGGCTCCGGTCGGGTCGGCGTGCCGCAGCGAGACCGCCCCGCCCTCACGGAGGTGCCGGGCGGCGGAATCCGCACCGAAGCGGGGGGTCCGGAACCGCGCCGGACCGGTCCAGAACGCCATCGTCGTCCCGGCACCCTGGCGGTCCGGGACCACCGAGTGGGGGTGCCGGGCGGCGGCGGCGAGGATGCCCGCGAGGAGATCCGGGCGCAGTTCGGGAAGGTCGGCGGTCACCACCCCCACGGGTCCCGGCAGGTTGCGGATCGCCGAGGCCAGGGCGGTGTTGAGCGGGTCGAGTTCGGGTCCCCCGGCGGGGGCCTGGGGTTCGGCGACGAAATCGAGGCCGAGCTGCCGCGCGAGTGCCTCCACGGCGGGGTCGGAGGTGACCACCCTGACCCGCGAGACTCCCGGCGTGGCGGCGCAGGCCCGCAGGACGTCGGTCGCCATGGCCAGGACGAGCTCCCGTCGACCGGCGGGGGGCAGCGCGCGGGACAGGCGGCTCTTGGCACGGCCGAGGGCCTTGACGGGGACGACCAGTGTCCACCCGCCGCCCGGGGTCTCGAGATCCGCCGCTGTTCCCATTGCAGGACATCCTGCCAGCCCGGCCTCGGAGGCGCCCGCGGCCGGGTAGCGTTTGCTCACGATCCACGTCGGGTGGGCTGGCGGTGGTGGACGACGAGCCGGGAGGCGAAATGGCGCGGGTCGCGGTGATGGGTGCGGGGTCATGGGGGACCGCGGTCGGCAAGGTCCTCGCGGACGCGGGGTCCGAGGTGATCATGTGGGCCCGGAGGGACGAGGTGGCCCGCGGGATCAACGAGGGGCACTGCAACGACAAGTACCTGCCGGGCATCGTCCTGCCCGCGACCGTGACGGCCTCGACCGACCCGGCGGAGGTGCTCGCGGGCTCCCACGAGGTCGTCCTGGCGGTCCCCTCCCAGAGCCTGCGCGGCAACCTGGAGACCTGGGTCGACCTGTTCGAGCCGGACGCCGGGGTGATCTCCCTGGCGAAGGGCATCGAGACCGGGACCCTCAAGCGCATCAGCGAGGTCGTCGCCGAGGTCGCCGGATTCCCGGAGGGCAAGATCGCGGCCCTGTCGGGCCCGAACCTCGCCCGGGAGGTCGCGGAGGGACAGCCCGCGGCGACGGTCATCGCCTGCACGGACGTCGAGCGCGCCGAACGACTCCAGGACGCCTTCTCCACCCCGTACTTCCGCCCGTACACCAACACGGACGTCGTGGGGTGTGAGATCGGCGGCGCCACCAAGAACGTCATCGCCCTGGTGTGCGGGATCGCCACCGGGATGGGGTTGGGGGACAACACGATGGCCACCCTCGTCACCCGGGGGCTGGCGGAGTCGACGAGGCTGGGCGTGGCCCTGGGGGCCAGCCAGATGACGTTCGCGGGGCTGGCCGGGCTCGGCGACCTCGTGGCGACGTGCACCTCGCCGTTGTCCCGGAACCGGACCTTCGGGGAGCGGCTCGGCAGGGGCGAGAGCCTCGAGCAGGCCCAGGAGGCGACCAACGGCCAGGTGGCGGAGGGGGTCAAGTCCTGCACGTCGATCCGTGAGCTGTCCCGACAGGCGGGGGTCGAGATGCCGCTCACCGAGGCCGTCCACGAGATCTGTCACGAGGGGGGTGACGCCGTGGAGGTGGCGGTGCGCCTCATGAGGCGGAGCACCAAGCCCGAGTAGCCTCGTCCCGGTGAATCGCATCACCGTTGCCGTCCTGTACGGCGGTCGCAGCACCGAGCACTCGGTGAGCTGCGTGTCCGCCGGCGCCGTCATGTCCCATCTGGACCCCGCCGTCTACGAGGTCATCCCCGTCGGGATCACCGGGTCGGGGATGTGGACCCTGGGCCCGGACGACGTGTCGGGCCTGCGGATCATCGACCGCGCGATGCCGGTCGTCGATCCGCGGCGACCGCGGGTCGCGCTCGGCCTGTCCTCCGACGATCGCGGCGTCCTGCGGTACGCGGACGGCGACCGGGCGGGCGACGAGGTGGCCCGGGTGGACGTGGTCTTCCCCGTCATGCACGGCACCCACGCGGAGGACGGGACCATCCAGGGGCTGCTCGAGCTGTCCGGGATCCCGTACGTGGGTCCGGGGGTGTTCGCCAGCGCGGCCGGGATGGACAAGGAGTTCACCAAGGTCGTCCTGGGCGCGGCCGGTCTGCCGATCGGTCGGCAGGTCGTCCTGCGACCCGGCACCGCCACGCTGTCGGACGCCGACCGCGACCGGTTGGGACTTCCGCTGTTCGTCAAACCCGCCCGTGGTGGCTCGTCCATCGGCATCACCAAGGTCTCCCGCGCGGAGGATCTGGACTCCGCGATCGCGGAGGCCCGCCGCTTCGATCCCAAGGTGATCGTCGAGGCCGCGATCGTCGGCCGCGAGGTCGAGTGCGGGGTCCTCCAGTACCCGGACGGGCGGGTGGAGGCGAGCCTGCCGGCCGAGCTCCACATCCCGGGCGAGCCCACCGGCGAGCCCGGCCGGACGGAGGGCGACGCCTTCTACGACTTCGACACCAAGTACCTCGACGACGTGTGCACCTTCGACCTGCCCGCCGAGCTCCCCGAGGGGGAGACCGAGCGGCTCCGGGCGCTGGCCGTGGAGGCGTTCCACGCCCTGGACGCCCGCGGGCTGAGCCGGGTGGACTTCTTCGTCACCGACCGCGGTCCGGTGATCAACGAGGTCAACACCATGCCGGGCTTCACGCCGATCTCCATGTACCCGCAGATGTGGGCGGCGACCGGGGTGGATTACCCGACCCTGCTCGACACGCTCGTGCGGAGCGCGCTCGCCGGGCTCTGACCACCCCGGAGGGTCATCCGATCGGCGCGGGTCGCGGTTCGACCAGGTCGAGGGTGGCGGTGAGCGCGTCGGACAGGTCCTGAATCGGGCCGGTGCCGCTGCCGTCCGGGAGGGTGACCGCCACGTACTCCGGGCGGTCGACCGCCACCCACGTCGACGCGGTCACGGCGGGGTCGGGGTCGGGTTCGTTGAACCACTGCACCCCGTTGACCTCCTGCAGGGTCGTGCCGACGGTGAAGCCGGGCGGGGCGTCGAGCCCGCAGCGGACCACGACGGGCGCGGAATCCGGCATCCGATAGGCGGCCGCACCCGGCGGGGCGGGCTCGGTCAACGCGACCCTCCTCGCCTCCCCGAGGGAATCCGGCAGTCCCCCGACCAGGGCGGCGCACTCCGCGGACCCGGCCCCGGGCGACGGCAGGGTCACCGCGGTGACGGGTTCGCTCGCGGCGGCGTCGGCGGCGTCCTCGCGGACATCCCGGACCAGGACCAGCACGACCACCAGCAGCACCAGGGGGATGACCACCGCGGCCACGACCACGGAGGTGGAGACGGGGAGCGGCGAGCGGTCCCCGGTGTCGGTGTCGGTGGTGCCCACGTCGGGTCGTCCTCTCCTCGGGTCGGTCGCCCGGGACGGCGGCCGCTAGCCTGACGGCAACGCTACAGACCCGCGTCGCCCCGCCCGGCGCCTGACCACCGAGGACATCGATGACCCGTGCGAAGGATCGGTCCGCCACCGTCTCGGAGGTGGGGGAGGCCGAGGTCCTCGAGGTGCTGCGCGGCCCGGCGGAGCAGCACACCGACGACCCCGTGGGCAACGGCGACGACGCGGCCGTCCTAGGTCCGTCCGCCGCCACGGTGGTGACGACCGACATGGTGGTCGAGGGAACCCACTTCCGGCTGGACCTCACCACGTGGGGGGACATCGGTCGCCGGGCCGTGGCCCAGAACGTCTCGGACGTCCTGGCGATGGGCGCCGACTGCTCCCGGGTGCTCGTGGCGGTCGCCGTGCCGGGGGAGACGAGCATGGAGCAGATCGCCCGCTTGTCGGAGGGGATCCACGGCGAGGCGGCCCGATCCGGTGCCGTGGTGGTGGGAGGCGACTTCACCAGAGCCGACCTCGTCGTCGTGGGGGTGACGGCGATCGGCACCCTCCCGGACGGCGCGCGCCCCCTCCGCATCGACGGCGCCGCGCCGGGCGACAGGGTGGCGCTCACCGGCGAGCCCGGCCGGTCCGAGGCGGGCCTCGCGCTGATCCTGTCGGGCCGCCCCGACGGGGTGCTGCAACAGACCTACCGGGTCCCGGTGACCCCGATCGGGTCCGGCAGGGCGGCCCGCCTGGCCGGGGCCTCCGCCCTCACCGACGTCAGCGACGGACTGCTGCGCGACCTCGCGGGCGTCGCGCGGGCGTCGGGGGTCGCGGCCGACCTCGTCCGCCGCGACCTGCCCGTGGATCCGCTCCTCGCCGAGGCGGCCGCGGTCCTGGGCGCCCCGGACCCCGGGGCCCGGGTCCTGGAGTGGGTCCTCGACGGGGGGGAGGACCACGGGCTGCTCGGCACGTTCCCGCCGTCCGCGACCATCCCGCCGGGGTTCACCGTGATCGGGAGGATCCGGGCCGGGGAGCCCGGCGAGGTGACGCTCGACGGGAGGCCGCGGGTCCCCGGCGGGTGGGATTCCGCGCGCGGCGCGAGCGCGATGCGCTGAGAGACCGGATGGGACGGGCAACTAGGGTGACCCCATGGCTGTCTACGCACTCGGAGACCTCGAACCCGACATCGCGCCCGACGCGTGGGTGCACCCCGACGCCGTGGTGATCGGCAGGGTGCGACTCGGCGCGGGCGTCTCGGTCTGGCCCACCGCGGTCCTGCGCGGCGATTACGGGCGGATCGAGGTCGGTGCGATGTCCAACATCCAGGACGGCACGATCATCCACTGCACCGAGTCGGAGCCGACGGTCCTCGGCGAGCACTGCATCGTCGGGCACAACGCCCACATCGAGGGCGCGACCATCGGGGACGGGGCGTTGATCTCCTCCGGGTCGGTCGTGCTCAACGGCGCGGTGATCGGCGCCGGGGCGATCGTCGCCGCGGGATGCCTCGTCCCGCCACGGTTCGAGCTGCCCGCCCGGCGGATGGCCCTGGGTGCGCCCGCGCGGATCCGGGAGGGCTACGAGGTGGACCCGGCGATGCTCGCCGGCAACACGCGGATGTACCACGACAACGCGATGCGCTACCGGTCCGAGCTCCGCCGGCTCGACTGAACCCGTGGACGCGCACCAGCCGGACCCATGGTCGTCCGGCGAGGTACTCGATCCCGGGTGGGCGCGCGCGCTGGCGCCGGTCGAGGGCCGGATCCGTCGGATGGGCGACTTCCTGCGCGAGGAGGACGCCGCGGGCCGCGGATACCTGCCCGCGGCGGACAGGGTGCTCAGGGCGTTCACCCAACCGTTCGACGACGTCCGGGTGTTGATCGTGGGGCAGGACCCCTACCCGACCCCGGGGCACGCCGTCGGGCTGAGCTTCTCGGTCGACCGGGACGTCCGCCCGCTGCCGCGCAGCCTGGTCAACATCCACCGCGAGTTCACCGACGACCTCGGACTTCCCACGCCACCGCACGGCGACCTCACCGCCTGGACGCGCGCCGGAGTGCTCCTGCTCAACCGGGTGCTCACGGTGACCCCCGGCGAGTCAGGCTCCCACCGGGGCAAGGGGTGGGAGGCCGTCACGCTGCGCGCGATCGAGGCCCTGGTGGAGCGGGACGGGCCGTTGGTGGCGATCCTCTGGGGCCGCGACGCACAGTCGCTCGCGCCCGCGCTCGGGCGGACCCCCGTCATCGCCTCCGCGCACCCGTCGCCGCTCTCGGCGTCGCGGGGGTTCTTCGGTTCCCGGCCGTTCAGCCGGGCGGACCACGAGCTCGCGCGGCTCGGGGCCGCGCCGGTGGACTGGCGCCTCCCCGACTGACGCGGACCGGCCCCTCCCGGTCAGACGCTCCCGAACCGCGGGGTGCGCTTGGCGACGAACGCGTCCACGCCCTCGATCCCGTCCGGGGACACCGCGAGCGCGGCGATGGAGTCGCGCTCGGCGTCGAGCTGCTCCGCCAGCGTCGCGCCCTCGGACCGCCGCAGCAGGTCCTTTGTCGCGGCGTGGGAGGCCCGCGGGCCCGCCGCCAGCCGGACCGCGAGGTCACGCGCCGCGGTGGAGACGTCACCCTCGACGAACGTGGTGATCATGCCCATCCGGTACGCCCGCTCGCCGTCGACGGGCTCGTTGCCCAGGATGAACGCGCGGGCCGCGGACTGGCCGATCGCCCGGGGCAGGCGCCACGACATACCGCCGTCGGGCGACAACCCGATCCCGGGGTACGCGGCCAGGAGCCGGGTGTCCGGGCCGCCGACGGAGAAGTCCGCCGCCAGGGCCAGGGAGAGCCCGGCTCCCGCGGCCCAGCCGGCGACAGCCGCCACCACCGGCACGGGCACCTCGTCGAGCTGACGGATGACCGCGTGGAGCCGGTCGGCCAGCTCCCGGACGTGCTCCGACCGATCCTCGGCGGCGGCGAAGCCCGGGACGTTCCCGCCCGCGCAGAAGTTCTTGCCCAGGCCCACCAGCAGGACCGCGCCGGCGTCCACCTCGCCCGCGAGGAGTGCGTCCAGGGCGGCGCCGGCCCGGTCGACGGCGTCGGAGTCGAGCGAGTTCCCCTTGCCCTCCAGGGAGACGGGGAGCGTGAGCACCCCGTCCTCCACGGCGGCGAGGGGGGTGGTGGTCGGGTCAGAGGTCATCGGGGCTCCTGGTGATCGCAAGCCGTCTCGGCCTGTTCGACGCGTGTCGACAGGTGAGGGTACTAGGCTTGGCCGCGCCGACCCGCGAAGTCGGATCGTAGGGGTGA
>DIAZ01000044.1:39848-47615 GCA_002415925.1 Dietzia sp. UBA5065
CTCAACGTCTTCCCCGTGCCGGACTCCGACACGGGCACCAACCTGCTCTACACGATGCGCGCCGCGGTCGAGCGTGCCGAGGGCGAGGAGGCGTGGATCTCCGAGGGCGGCGGGAGCGCCGGGGCCCGGGAGATCGCCGTGGCGCTCGGTCACGGGGCCGTCCACGGTGCCCGGGGGAACTCGGGCGTGATCCTGTCCCAGGTCCTCCGGGCGGTCGGGGAGGCGGCGACCTTCACGGTCGTGGACGCCTCCACGTACCGGCGCGCACTGAGGACCGCGGTCACCCTGGTCGACCACGCGCTCAGCGATCCGGTCGAGGGCACCATCGTGACGGTCCTGCGCGAGGCCGCGGCCGGGGCGGGCAGGTCGTCCGCCACCAGCCTCGTCGAGGTGGCCCGTGCGGCCGCGGACGCCGGGGCGGTGGCGCTCGACCGCACGACCTCCCAGCTTCCCGCGCTGACGCGCGCCGGGGTGGTCGACGCCGGCGGGCGGGGCCTGCTGGTGTTGCTGGACACGATGGTCGAGGTCCTCGTGGGCGAGGCGCCCGAGCGGCCCGACTACTTCATTCCCGACGACCCCTTCACCGACGCCCCCTCGCGGTGCGACGGCTCCGACGGGGGCGCGACGGACGCCTCCGCGGGCACCCGGTACGAGGTCATGTACTCGCTGACCCACTCGGACGACGTGCGCGCGGACGAGCTCAGATCCGCGCTCCGGACGCTCGGTGACAGCGTGGTGGTGGTGGGCGACGGGGGCACGGGGGACAACGCGCGCTGGGCCGTGCACGTCCACACGGACGACATCGGGACGGCGATCGAGGTGGCGCTCCCGCTCGGCCGGATCACCGAGATCCGCGTGACCGACATGCTCGACCCGGTGGGCGAGCAGTCGGCGGGGGGCCACGGGCATCGGGAACGGGACGATCCCGCCGACGATCCCGGCCATCCCCCCCGGGCCCTCGAGCGGACGGTCGTGGCGATCGTCGCCGACGGGCCCCTGGCGGACCTGTTCACCGAGGCCGGAGCCGTGACGGTGGATCCCGGCGAGCACGCCGGCGGGGTGATCGACGCCGTCCTGGCGGTGCCCGCGGACGAGATGCTGGTGCTGCCCAACGGTGAGCTCTCCCGAGCCCAGATCGGCGCGCTGGACGCGGCGCTGCGCGACGGCGACGGGCACGCCCTGATCCTCCCGACGGGATCGGTGGTGCAGGGGCTGTCGGCGCTCGCCGTCCACGACCCCTCGACCACGCTGTCGCTGGACGGATTCGGGATGGCGGATGCCGCCTCCGCCACCAGGCACGCCCACCTCGTCAGGGCGGAGCAGGACGCCCTGACCCTGGTCGGTCGCTGCTCCGCGGGGGACCTGCTCGGAGTGGTCGGTCACGACGTCGCGCTCATCCAGACGGACCCGGTCGAGGCCGTCTGCGCCCTCGCGGACCGGTTGCTCTCCTCCGGCGGGGAACTCCTCACCCTCCTGCTCGGCGACGAGTACGACGAGGCGGCCAGGGAGGCGGCGTTGTCCCGGCTCCGGAGCGCCCACCCGAACGTGGAGGTCGTCGGGTACGCGGCCGGGACGGGCCGGGTTCTCGCACACGTCGGGGTCGAATGACGCCGCTCGCCACCACGGACACCCCGTTGGCCGAGGTCCTCGACGCGGACCTGGCCGAGCGGATCACCGCGGCGTTCGGCCACCGGACCGTCGGGGACCTGCTCCACACCCTGCCCCGCCGCTACCGCCAGCACGGACAGCGCTACGACAAGCGAGAGCTCGTCGACGGCGAGCGGGTGACGATCATCGGGAAGGTCACCGCCGCCGCGACCCGCACCTACAGCACCAAGCAGGGGCAGCCGCGGGAGATGCTCACGCTCACCGTGACGGACGAGGACACCGCCTTCCGGGTGGTCTACTTCGCCGCGCGGAAGATCAAGTTCCTGCTGCCGGTCGGGACCGTCGCGATGTTCGACGGCACCGTGTCGCGTTTCCGCCACTCGCTCGACCTCAAGCATCCCGAGTTCCTGGTCCTGAGATCGGTCTCCGGACCCGGCGGCCAGCTCCGGGGCTCGGGAGACCTCGCCGCGCTCGCCCGGCTGTCGGCCCAGATCGACGCCGAGGGGGGACCGAGCCTGTTCGACCGCCCGCTCCTGCCCATCTACGCGGCCAAGGAGGGAGTGACCTCCTGGGACCTGCTCGGCGCCGTGGTCACCGCGATCCGCGCCCTCGTCCCGGTGGTGGACCCCCTCGACGACACGGTCCGGGGGGCGGCGGGCCTCATGGATCTCGACGAGGCCCTGCGCAAGGCGCACCTGCCCGAGACCACCCTGGACGCGGACAGGGCAGGCTACCGGCTCCGGTTCGACGAGGCCATCGCGCTGCAGCTGCTCCTGGGGGCCCGGCGGCGGTTCGCCGCCCGCGACCCGGCGCCGGCGAGTCCCGTGCGCGGGGACGGCGTGCGCGCGGCGATGGACGCGCGGTTGCCGTTCGAGCTCACCGGGGGGCAGAAGTCGGTCCTGGCCGAAATCTCGGCGGACCTGGCGCGCGACGAGCCGATGAACCGCCTGCTGCAGGGCGAGGTCGGTTCGGGCAAGACGATCGTCGCGCTGTTGGCGATGCTCCAGGTGGTCGACGCCGGGCGCCAGTGCGTGATGCTGGCCCCCACCGAGGTGCTGGCCGGCCAGCACCACCGGTCGCTGTCGGCGATGCTCGGGGATCTGGGGGAGCGGGGCAGGTTCGGCGCGGCGGACCAGGCCACCCGCGTGGTCCTGCTCACCGGCTCGATGTCCACCGCGCAGCGACGGGCGGCGCTGCTGGACATCGTCACCGGGGAGGCGGGGATCGTCGTGGGGACCCACGCGCTCATCCAGGACTCGGTGGACTTCTTCGACCTGGGGCTGGTCGTGGTCGACGAGCAGCACCGCTTCGGTGTCCGCCAACGGGACCGGTTGCGGGCCAAGGGCCGCGACGGGACGGTCCCGCACCTGTTGGTCATGACGGCGACCCCGATCCCGCGGACCATCGCGATGACCGTGTTCGGCGACCTGGAGGTCTCCGAGCTCGGCGAGCTGCCCGGCGGGCGCAGACCCATCGCGACCTCCGTCGTGCCGGCCCGCGACAAGCCCAGGTGGGTCGAGCGGGCCTGGGAGCGGGTGCGCGAAGAGGTCGAGGCGGGGCACCGCGCGTACGTCGTGTGCGCCCGCATCGACGGAGAGACCGCCGACGCCCCGGACGGCTCCCCGAAGGTCGAGGACGACGACGACAAGGGCGACGACAGGCCGCCGTTGGTCGCCGCCGTGGAGCTGCACGATCACCTGTCCACCGGACCTCTCGCCGGACTGCGGATCGGTCTCATGCACGGCCGGCTCCCGCCGGAGGAGAAGGACGCGACCATGGCCGCGTTCGCCTCGGGCGCACTCGACGTCCTGGTGTCGACGACGGTGATCGAGGTCGGGGTGGACGTCCCGGAGGCCACCGTGATGGTGGTGATGGACGCGGAGCGGTTCGGGGTGAGTCAGCTGCACCAGCTGCGCGGCCGGGTGGGCCGGGGCGGACTCCCCGGGCTCTGCCTGCTCGTCACCAACTCCCGGGCGGGGGGACGGGCGATGGAACGGCTCGGGGCGGTCGCCGCCACGACGGACGGCTTCCTGCTGGCCCAGCTGGATCTGGTCCAGCGGCGCGAGGGCGACGTCCTGGGCGACGCCCAGTCCGGCGCGTTGTCGGCGCTGCGGTTGCTGTCGATCGTCGACGACGGGGAGGTCATCGAGATCGCCCGGCGTCACGCCGAGGAGATCCTCGACGCCGATCCCGGTCTCGATTCCCACCCGGCGTTGGCCGAACGGGTTCGCCGCCTGTCCGGCTCGGAGGAGTCGGACTACCTGTTCAAGTACTGACCTCCCGACCCCTCGACGCTGGAGAGCACCATGACGCGAATCATCTCGGGACGCCTGCGTGGGCGGCAGCTCGCCGTCCCGCCCGCGGGGACGCGGCCCACGACCGACCGGGTCCGCGAGGCCCTCTTCAGTGCGATCGTCAGCCGGGTGGACCTGGAGGGGGCCGCGGTGCTGGACCTCTTCGCCGGGTCGGGGGCCCTCGGGCTCGAGGCGGTCTCGCGGGGTGCGGACGTGGCCTGGTTCGTCGAGGAGAACCCGCGTGCCGCCGCGGTCCTCAAGGGCAACACGACGGGCGTGTCGTCGTCCCTCCCCTCGGTCGAGGCGATCATCAGGCGGGCGGCGCTGCCGACCGCCGTCGCCGGTCCCTGCCCCGTGGCGGGGGGTTTCCACCTCGTCCTGGCGGATCCGCCGTACGAGGCCTCCGGCGATCTCGACGGGCCGGTGCTGGAGGCGCTTCTCGAGGGCGGGTGGCTCTCCCGCGACGCGCTCGTGGTGTGGGAGAGGTCCAGGCGGTCCCCGGCGGTGCGGTGGCCCGACGGCTACGAGGTGGTGTTTGACCGGACCTACGGGGAGACCGCCGTCGAGATGGCCCGGCCGGTTGATACGGTCGCCCCATGACCACAGTCGTGTGCCCAGGCTCGTTCGATCCGGTGACCCTCGGGCATCTGGACATCATCCGGCGCTCGGCCGACCTGTTCGACGACGTGATCGTGTGCGTGGTGGCCAACCCCAACAAGCAGGGCACGTTCTCCATCGACGAGCGCAAGGCCCTCATCGGGGAAGTGTGCGCCGACATCCCCGGCGTGCGGGTGGACAGCTTCTACGGCCTGCTCGTGGACTACTGCCGCGACCGGGGGGCCACGGCGGTGGTCAAGGGCCTGCGGGACTCCACCGACTACGACTACGAGTTGCCGATGGCCCACATGAACCGGTCGATCGCCGGGATCGACACGGTGTTCCTGCCCACCCGGTCCGACCTGTCGTTCGTCTCCTCGTCGCTGTGCCGTGAGGTCACGCGGTTGGGCGGCGACGTCTCACACCTGTTGCCGGACACCGTCGCGCGCGCGCTGAAGGACCGTCTGGCCTGAGTCCCGCGGGGGCCGCCGCGACCCCGACCTGCGGACACACCGCCGCCGCACCGGCGGCCGGGACCGGGTTGCGGGCACACTGGTCTGGCAAGAGTGACGAACCGCTGAAGGGACGAGCGTGTACAGAGTGTTCCAGGCCCTCGACGAGCTGAACGCGATGATCGAGGACGCCCGCAGTCTGCCGATGACGGCCAACTGCATGGTGCCCAGGCACGAGTCCCTGCTGTTGCTCGACGACATCCGGGACTCGTTCCCCGGTGAGCTGGACGACGCCCAGGACGTCCTGGACCAGCGGGACAGGGTGCTCGCGGAGGCGGACGCGACCGCCCGGGACACCGTGGCCGCCGCCGACGCGGAGGCGGATCACACGCTGCGCGAGGCGCGGGCGGACGCCGACGCGATGCTGGCGGACGCGAAGGCGCGCGCCGACCGGATGGTCGCCGAGGCGACCGCTCATGCGGACGGCCTCGTGGGAGACGCACGGGCGGACGCCGCGGAGGTGCTCGACAGGTCCCGCCGCGAGGCCGAGTCCACCACGATCCGGGCCCGGGCCGAGTCCGACCGCCTGGTCGAGCAGGCCAACGTCATCTACGACCGCACGATCACCGAGGCGCGCCAGGAGCAGCAGCGGATGCTCTCGGAGTCCGAGGTGGTCCGGATCGCCGACGAGGAGGCGGGCCGGGTCCGCGACGCCGCGCACGCCGAGAGCGACCGCCGGCGGGAGGAGTGCGACGCCTACATCGACGACAAGATGGCGCGATTCGAGGAGTTCCTCGGTGCGACCATGCGGACGGTGGCCCGCGGCCGGGAGGAACTCCACGGGGTCGCCCCGGCCGCGCGGCGTGACGCACCCGGTCGGCGCGGAACCCGCGAGGACGAGCACTACGGCGACGGCTTCGGGAACTACTGACCCCGACGGGTAGTCTGCTGGGCGTGTCCACCACCTCACGCCCGCTCCGCCAAGGCCGCCCGGCCGCCGATTCCCTCGTCCTCGACACCCGCAGCATCGCCCGAACCCCCGGTGCCATGACGCAGGTGCGGCGCGCCGCCGTACTGCCGTCGGACATCGGTGTCGAGATGATCCGGATCCCCGAGGGCTCGGAGGTCGAGCTCGACCTCGACCTGACCTTCGTCGACGAGGGGGTCCTCGTGACCGGGTCGGTGACCGGGTCCGCCACCGTCGAGTGCGCCCGGTGCCTGGGCGGGTTCACCACCGAGGTGGGGGTCACGCTCACGGAGATGTACGCCGGCCACGGCACCGACACCGCGCACGCGGCCGAGGAGGACGAGGTTCGCCTCCTCGACGGCGACCTGCTGGACCTGGAGCCCGCGCTCGTCGACGCGTTCGGCCTCGAGTTCCCGATGTCGCCCACCTGTACCGACTACGGGCGCACCGAGTGCGTGAACGCCGACACACCCGCCCCCGACGGGGTCTCCGGCAGCACGGAGGGGCGCATCGACCCGCGCTGGGCCGGCCTGGCGGAGAAGTTCGGCACCACGGAGATCGGCGAGGGAGCCGAGTGACGGACCCGTCCTCCGCCCTCGGCGAGGTGCTCGGCGTGGAGCTTCCCGCGGAGCTGGCCCTCCAGGCGCTCACCCACCGGTCCTACGCCTACGAACACGGGGGGCTCCCGGACAACGAGAGGCTGGAGTTCCTCGGGGACGCCGTCCTCGAACTGGTCGTGACCGAGTACCTCTACCTCGCGTACCCGGACCGGCCGGAGGGCGACCTCGCCAAGATCCGGGCGAGCCTGGTCAACACCTACGTCCTCGCCGACATCGCCCGGGAACTTGGCCCCGACGGGCTGGGCGCCCACCTCAGGCTCGGACGGGGGGAGGAGCTCACGGCGGGGCGGGACAAGCAGTCGATCCTCGCCGACACCCTCGAGGCGGTGTTCGGCGCCGTCTACCTCACCCACGGGTTGGAGGTGGCGCGCACGGTCGTCGAGGGGATCATCGGCGATCGTCTGCGGGTGATCCCGACCCTCGGCGCGGCCCTGGACTGGAAGACCAGCCTGCAGGAGAAATGCTCGGCCCTCGGCCGGCCCAGGGTGCGGTACGAGATCGCGTCCTCGGGGCCGGATCACGCCAAGACGTTCACCGCGGTCGCCCACGTCGGCGACGAGCCGCTGGGTGACGGCGTCGGTCGGACCAAGAAGGAGGCCGAACAGAACGCCGCCGAGCAGGCGTGGGCCGCCCTGGACCGGGCCGCTCGCTGACATGCCCGAGCTGCCCGAGGTCGAGGTGGTGCGCCGCGGCCTCGAGACCCACGTGGTGGGCCGGAGGATCGACCGGGTCGAGGTGTCAGGGGCACGGACGGCCCGCCGCCAACCCGGCGGCCCGGCGGAGATCGTCGCGCGGCTGGGCGGGCGCACCGTGAGCGGCGCCCGGCGGCGCGGCAAGTACCTGTGGCTGACCCTGGACGGCGATCACACCGTCGGCGCGGACTGCCTCCTCGTGCACCTGGGGATGAGCGGCCAGATGCTGGTGACCGACGCCGGCGCGCCGCCGGTGCGCCACCTGCACGCGAGGGCCGGGCTCGACGACGGCTGCGAGCTGCGCTTCGTGGACCAGCGGACGTTCGGCGGGTGGACCGTCGTGCCCCTGGCGGAGGCCCTCGACGGCACCGGGGTGCTCCTGCCCGCGCCGGCCGCCCACATCGGGGCGGACCCGTTCGAGCCCGGGTTCGACCCCCTCGCCACCGCCCGGACCATCCGGCGCCGCGACACCGAGGTCAAGAGGCTCCTGCTGGACCAGACGGTCGTCTCGGGGATCGGCAACATCTACGCCGACGA
>DIAZ01000044.1:47766-48093 GCA_002415925.1 Dietzia sp. UBA5065
GGCAACATCTACGCCGACGAGGCCCTGTGGCGGTCGGCGATCCACGGCCGGCGTCGCTCCGGCACGGTGACGCTCCGCGCCGTCACCGGGCTGCTCGACCACGCCCGTGCGGTGATGGCGGACGCCCTGGACGCCGGGGGGACCTCGTTCGACGCGCTGTACGTCAACGTCAACGGGGCGTCCGGGTATTTCGACCGCTCGCTCGACGTCTACGGACGTGCGGGGCGACCCTGCGCGCGGTGCGGGTCGCCGGTCGTGCGGGAGGACTTCATGAACCGCGGGTCCCACTTCTGCCCGGTCTGTCAGCCGGCGCCCCGCCGGGCCCGG
>DIAZ01000042.1:0-674 GCA_002415925.1 Dietzia sp. UBA5065
ACCCCGCGCGAGAACATCAGCTTCGACAGGCCCTGAGCGGGTCAGAGGGCCCCGTCGCCGTTCCCGCCGCCGACCCGGTCCCCGTCCTCGTCGCCGTCCCGGTCCCCGTCATCGTCCCCCTCCCCGGGCGCAGGGTCCTGCCCGGCCGGGACGGTGGTGACGGTCTCCTCCGATGAGGTCGTGGTCGGGTCGGCGCTCGTCGGGCTCGAGGTGGAGGTCGAGCTGCTGGTGGTGGGTCGCCCACACGGCTGGAACACCCGACGGAACCGATCCGGGACCCCCAGCTGCTCGAGCTGCTCGCGGCACACGTCGGACGTCGGCTCGGCGAGGAAAACCCAGGTGTCGTCGCGCCAGGAGAGCAGCTCCAGCTCCCCGCCCTCGCGGCTGACCAGCAGGAAGCGCCCGTCGCACTCCCGGACCGACGTGCCCTCGCCCACCTCGTCGGCCACGAAGCCCGGGGAGCAGCGCTCGGCCAGACCGGGTGGGCCGGTCGTGGTGGGCGTCGTGGGGCTCGGAGTGGTCGGGCGCGGGGTCGAAGTCGGGGTGGAGGTGGTGGTCGTGGGCGCGGCCACGGGCTCGCGGCTGTCACCGCCGGACGAGACGAGCCACACGATCAGCCCGGCCACCAGCGCGATCGCCAGCAGCACGGCGACGATCACCCACGGCGTCGAATC
>DIAZ01000042.1:806-1480 GCA_002415925.1 Dietzia sp. UBA5065
CGTCCCATCCGCCGCCACCCGGGGGCGGGACGTCACCCGGCGGCGGGGCATAGCCGGACTGTGGCACCGGGCCGGACTGTGGGCCCGGTTCCGGGGCGGTCGCGGCCCCGGCGTCGGTCCACGCCCGGGTCGGGTCCTCGCCCTCCGGGTACTGCGACCACGCGGTCCCGCCACCTGCGGCCTCGACGGGCGGCAGGTGCTCGGTGGCCGGGTCCGCCGGGGGCATCTGCTCGGTGGGCGGGTTCACAGCCGGTGTGGGTTCGGTGGGCGCGTCATCGCCCCGGGGCCCGTCCCCCGGATCCGCGGGCCCGTCGCCTCCGCGGGACCCGCCCGGCCCGGTCACCGCCCACCCTCCGCTGCCGGGTCCTCGGTCACCCTGCCGTTGGCGAGCACCGGGATCGTCCGGCGGGTGTCGGTCACCTCGTCGTCGTCGATCTCGAACACCACCAGCCCCGCACCGGGGCCCGCCTCGGCGCGCACGGTCCCGTCCGGCCCCACCAGCATGGAATGGCCGACGCCGGTCGGGGCGCCGGGCTTGACGTCCACGCCCTCGACCTGCGGATCGGCCTGGCCCACCGCGACCAGGAAAGTGGTGGAGTCCAGAGCCCGGGCGCGGGCGAGGAGCCGCCACTGGTCCACCTTGCCGGGTCCCGACCCCCACGACGCCGCGCACA
>DIAZ01000042.1:1655-7793 GCA_002415925.1 Dietzia sp. UBA5065
ACGCGCCCCCCGTCACCGGGGGTGAACATGCCGACGACGACGACGACGCCGTGCTCCCGCGCCACCTCGGCCACCCGGCTCGCCCACGGGCCGTCGAGGGGCTCGGCGATCTCGTCCAGTCGGCCGGCCCCGAACGCCCGCATCGTGGCCTCGGGGAACACCACGATCCGGGCCCCCTGCGCGGCGGCCCCGGCCACCGACTCGCGGACCAGCTGCAGGTTGGCGGCGGGATCGCGCCCGGACAGGATCTGGGCGGCGGCGATGCGCACGGCGTCCTCCTCTGTTGCGTGGGTTCGGTGTCGCGGGCCCGGTCTTGCTGGACTCGGTGTTGCAGGCTCGGCCTTGCCGGGCTGCGTCCCGTCGACGCTACCCGCGCCGGGCGGCCCGCACCGCTCGCGCCAGCCGGCCCGCGCGCTCCCACAGCACCCACGCGAGCAGACCCACGACGATCGAGGCGGCGAACGAGGCCCAGACGTGACCGGCGTCGCGGATCGGCGGGTAGACCAGGAAATGGGTGAGGTAGATGAACAACGACGCGGCGGCGAGCGGGGTGAGGACGCGGACCACCGGGCGGGGCAGCCGGACCGCCGGCACCCAGATCAGGGCGAGCAGGCCGGCCACGATCACCGCCTCGCGGCCCGGGTCCCCGAACCAGCCGGGAACACAGGCCAGGGCCACCGCCGACGTCGCCAGCCGGGTCCACACGGTGTGGCTGCGCGCGATCGCCCAGCCCAGGCCGAACAACCACAGCACGGCCGGCGCCGAGTACCAGACCTGCGGGCCACCCCCGAGGTCGATCACCGTGAACCGCACCAGCAGGCCCGCGGCGACCAGCGCGGCGGGCAGGACGAGGGGCAGCCGCCGATCGAGGCGGCTCACCGCGGGGACGGCCATGAGGGCGGCCACCGCCAGCAGCGCGTAGACCACCGCCTCGATGAACCACATCTGCCAGGGGTTCCACCAGCGGTCGGCCCACCACGACCTGGGGCCGAAGACATTGGTGGCCAACAGCGGTGAATACCAGTGGTAGCGGCTGGTCAGCGGGGTCACGATGAGCAACCACAGCACGGCGGGCAGGGCGATCCGCCCCGCCGTGCGCGCGATCCCGAGCGCACGGTCCCGGGCACTTTGGGAGTGCAGCCGGAACCGGGCCAGCGAGTACCCGGTGAGCGCCACCAGGACGTGGGCGCCGCCGATGATCGTGAGCGCCCGGGTGTGCGTGCCGACGATGGTGAGGATGAACAGCGCCCGCAGCACGATCGACGTGTCGACCCGCGCCCATGCCCGCCACGGCGCCCACCACCGGGACGGGGCCCTGGTCACCGTCGCGGCCAGGTGGTCCAGCTCGGCGAGCGGCCGCAGGTGCCAGTCGTCCGGCAGGCCGGGGGCGGTCTCGGCGAGGCGGGTGGAGAGCACGACGTAGGTGAGCGAGTCGCCCCCGAGGTCCACGAAGGTCGCCTCCGGTCCGGCGGCGGCGAGCTGGTCGGGGCTGAGCCCGAGCGCGTGCGCGACCATCACGGACGGCCTTGTCGCCGGGGCTCCGGCCCTGACACCCGCGCTGTCGCCCGCCCCGGCACCCGACAGGCCCGCCGCGCGATCCCGGCCCGCGACAAGCTGCCGGATCGCGGCGTGGTCGATCTTGCCCGCGGGTGTGCGGGGCGGCTCGTCCACGAGGAGCACCTCGACGGCCGACGGCGGGAGCCCCGACGCCCGGGCGGCCGCGGCGACCAGGGCCGCCGGGCCGCCGTCGTCACCGGACTCCCGGGTGACCGCCACGAGTCGGTCGGGTTCGCCCACACACCATGCCTCGATCCCGTGCCCGTCGGCGAGCAGGGCCTCGACGCGGCCGAGGTCGATCCGGTGGCCGAAGATCTTGGTCTCGCGGCCCATGCGGCCCACGATCTCCACCAGGCCGTCGTGGGCGATCCGCGCGAGGTCGCCGGTCCGGAGCTCGGTGAGCTCGTGGCCGCGGGCGAGGTCGGCGGAGGTGCGCGCGTACCCCATCATCACGTTGGGGCCGGAGTAGACGAGCTCGCCGGGGGCGTCGGGATCGGTGTGACCGGCGGGGTCGGTGGATCCGTCGGGGCCGTCGGCGGGGACCGGGTCCACGCGGAAGGACCCTCCGGGAACGGCGACGCCGATCGCCCCGGCACGGCTGCGCGCGAGGTGGGCGGGCAGGTACCCCATGCGGGCGGTGGCCTCGGTCTGGCCGTACATCACCACGAGCTCGGCGCCCCGCGACTCGAGGCGCTCGGCGAGCGTGCGCACCTTCTCCGGTGCCAGGCGACCGCCGGCCTGGGTGAGGTAGCGCAGCCGCGGCAGGTGGTCCAGCCGGTCGAGCCCGACCCGTTCGAGCAGCTCGACCGTGTGCGGGACCGCAGCGAAGGTCGTCACACCGTGGGCACCCGCCCGCTCCCAGAACTCCGGGGTCGAGACCGAGGCCTCGTTGAGGACGACCGAGGCGCCCACGAGCAGATGACTGTGCAGGACCGAGAGTCCGTAGCAGTAGTACGGCGGGAGGGTGGTGATCGCGCGGTCCGACGGCGCGATGCGCAGGTACTCCGCGATCTGCCCGGCGTTGGCCAGCACCGCGTCCCGTGACTGCCGGACCAGCTTGGGCGAGCCCGTCGACCCCGAGGTGCTGAGCAGCAGCGCGAGGTCGGGGTGCAGCTCGTGCCCCGGCGGCGTGCGGTGGGCCGCCGGAGGAACCACCTCGCCGCCGCCCAGGACCAGGTCCGGGGCCCACGCCTCCACGAGGGCCCGGGGCGCGGGGCTCCCCGGTGGCAGCAGCAGCACCACGTGACCCGCCTCGAGGGCGGCCAGGTAGTCGACGAGGAACGCGAGCGTGTTGGCGGCCCTCAGTGCGAGCAGCCTCCGGCCGGTGGTGACAGGCGGGAGCTCGGCGCTCCGGTCCGCCACGCGACGGGCCAGGTCGGCGTAGGTGAGGGCCTCGTCGTCGTCGATGATCGCCACCGCCCGGCCCCGCTCGGCGAACGCGGACACCAACCCGAGCGGCGCCCGGGAGGTACCCACCTGCGAGATCGTCATCCGGACACTGTATGAGGGTAGGCAACCCTTGGGCAATCCGTTGGATGGCCCGGGCAGTAGCGGGGAGTCGGCGTCAGCGCCGGTCGTCGCGCTCGTGGCGCGGACGCCAGACCACCACGGAGGTCGAGCGGGGCACGTGGACCAGCTCCCCGCCTGCCCTGCGGCGCGCCGCAGCACCCGCGCGCAGCTCCGCGAGCTCCTCCCTCAGCTCACGGACCCGCGACTGCAGGGCGTCGACCTGGTTGGTCAACTCGATGATCCGCTTGATGCCGGCGAGGTTGACGCCCTCGTCCTGACTGAGCCGCTGCACCTCGCGGAGCATGGCCACGTCCCGCAGGGAGTACCGCCGGCCGCCGCCGCTGGTCCGTTCGGGAGTGACGATCCCCAGCCGGTCATAGGTGCGCAGCGTCTGCGCGTGGAGCCCGGACAGCTCGGCCGCCACGGAGATCACCAGGACGCTGTCGTCGGGGCCGAGGTCCCCGACCTCCCGCCGGGGGCTCACGCCGACCCGGCCCAGCCCGACCGTGGATCGAAGCCGGCCGCACGCAGCGCCTCGTCGTACGCCGCGAGCTCGGCCTCGGCCATCCCGGCGGGGGGCGTGGCCACCCGGAGGGTCACCTTGAGGTCCCCGGTCCCGGACTTGCGGGCGATCCCCCGGCCACGGACCCGCAGGATCTGACCGTCCCGCGACCCGGCCGGGACCTTGACGGTCACCCGCCCGGTGAGCGTCGGCACCGACACCTGCGACCCGCGGACGAGCTCCGGGTAGGACACCGGGAGATCCACGAGCAGGTCGGCGCCGTCGCGATCGAACACGGCGTCCTTCTGCACCGTGACGGTCACGTAGAGGTCGCCCGACGGAGCTCCGCGGAATCCGGCCTCCCCCTGACCCGACAGGCGGATCCGCTGGCCGTCCTGCACCCCGGCCGGGACCTTCACGTTGATGGTGCGGGCCCGGTCGGTGACCCCGCTCCCCCCGCAGTCACCACACGGGTCGTCGATCTTCGAGCCGGTGCCGCCACAGTCGGTGCACGGTTCGGCGAACCCGAAGGCCCCCTGGGTGCGCTGGGTGACACCCGCGCCGTGGCAGGTCCCGCACACCTTTGGGCTGGTCCCGGGACGGGCGCCGCTGCCGTGGCAGGTCAGGCACGGCGACGCCGACGAGAGCTTGATCTGCACCGTCTCACCGAGGGCGGCCTCGCGGAACGACAGCGTCAGCGCGGTCTCGACGTCCTGCCCGCCCCGTGGCCGCTGGGCCCGGGCCCGGGCTCCGCCACCACCCGCAGCGCCCCCGCGACCCTGGTTGAACAGTCCGCCGAAGAGGTCGGAGAAGCCTCCGGCACCACCGGCTCCCCCGGCGCCGCCGAAGAGGTCGCCGATGTCGAAATCGCCGCCGGTGGTGGTGTACCGGCCGCCGCCGGGCGGCGCGAAGCCGCCGAACCCGCCCGACGAGACCTGGGCACGGAACTCGTCGTACTCCTTGCGCTTGGCGGGGTCGCCGATGACGCTATTGGCCTCGCCGACCCGCTTGAACTTCTCCTCGGCGGCCTTGTTCCCCGGGTTCTTGTCCGGGTGGTTGTCGCTCGCGAGCTTGCGGTACGCCTTGCGGATCTCGTCCTGGGTGGCGGACTTGGAGACGCCCAGCTCGGCGTAGTAGTCCTTCTCGACCCATTCCCGTGAACTCACCAGACGCCTCCTTTCTTCTCGTTGTCAGTGCCTACCGGTGTGCAGTTGACCTTGTTGCTACGAGGTCAACTGCACACCGGTGTAACTAGCGGACGCTGACCATCGCCGTCCGCAGGGTCCGCTCCCCGTGGCGGTACCCCTTGCGCAGGATCGCGCCGAGCACGGGCTCGGAGCCGTCCGACTCGTCCTGCACGGCCTCGTGCACGGTCGGGTCGAAGGCGTCGCCCTCCTCGCCGAAAGCCTCGACACCCTGGGACGTCAGGAGCGCGTGGACCTTGTCGGCGAAGACCTTGAGCGGCCCCTCCTCGAGGTCCCCGTGCGCCCGCGCCCGATCGAGGTCGTCGACGATCGACAGGAGCTCGGTGAGGACCGACCCCTTGGCGGTGTCGATGATCACCTGGCGGTCCCGCTCCACACGGCGGCGGTAGTTGGCGAACTCCGCCGACACCCGCTGGAGATCCGCGGTGCGCTCGTCGAGTTGCTTCTGCAACTCGGCGGTCGCGTCGGTCGCGGCAGGGTCCGTCGTCTCCTCGCCGGGCGGCTGCTCGACGCCGTCGTCGGCGGCCGTGCCGTCGTTGACGACCTCGCCCTCGACCGCGTCGGCTGTCGCCGAGCGCGCGTCCATCGCCTCGGCGGCCGCCACGTCCGCGGCGTCACCGCCGGCCCAGGCGGCCTTATCGGACTCCGGACCGTCCGCGTGTGGTGTTGTCACTGGAACTCACCCCTGGCTGTCTCGTCGTCTGCGGTCGTCTCCTCGATCTCCTCGACCCCGACGCCGGCGGACTCGTCCGCCACGGCGGCCGCCTCCGGGGCGACGGGGGCGTCCTCGGCCCACGCCGCCTCGAAGGCCTCCTCGTCTGTGGCCTCGGGCGCCCCGGGGTCGGGGGTCCCGTCGGGGCGGGTCACTTGGAGTCGCCCTTCGACTCGTCCTCGTCCACGACCTCGGCGTCCACGACGTCGTCGTCAGCGGATCCGGCGGACCCACCCTCGGCTCCGGCCTGGGCGCCCTCGGCCGCGGAGGCCTCGTAGATGGCCTGCCCGACGGCCTGGGCCTCGGTGTTGATCTTCTCCACCGCGGCCTTGATGGCGTCGACGTCGGTGCCCTCGAGCGCGGTCTTGGCCTCGGCGATCGCGGTCTCGATGGACTCGAACCGGTCGGCGGAGACCTTGCCGGCGTCCTTGTTCTCCGAGACGAACTTCTCCGTCTGGTAGATGGTGGACTCGGCCTGGTTGCGGGCGTCGGCCTCCTCGCGGCGCTTGTGGTCCTCCTCGGCGTGGGCCTCGGCGTCCTTGATCATCTGGTCGATCTCCTCCTTGGACAGGCCGGAGCCGTCCTGGATGATGATCGTGTTCTCCTTGCCGGTGCCCTTGTCCTTGGCGGTGACGTGGACGATGCCGTTGGCG
>DIAZ01000042.1:7989-8946 GCA_002415925.1 Dietzia sp. UBA5065
GATCTGCGGCACGCCGCGCGGGGCCGGGGCGATGCCCGAGAGCTCGAACGACCCGAGCAGCTTGTTCTGCGCCGCCATCTCGCGCTCACCCTGGAACACCTGGATCTGCACCGACGGCTGGTTGTCGTCCGCCGTGGTGAAGGTCTCCGAGCGCTTGGTCGGGATGGTGGTGTTGCGCTCGATGAGCTTGGTCATGACGCCACCCTTGGTCTCGATGCCCAGCGACAGCGGGGTCACGTCGAGCAGGAGGACGTCCTTGACCTCGCCACGGAGGACGCCGGCCTGCAGCGCCGCGCCCACGGCCACGACCTCGTCCGGGTTGACGCCCTTGTTGGGCTCCTTGCCGCCGGTGAGCTCCTTGACCAGGTCGGTCACGGCCGGCATGCGGGTCGACCCGCCCACCAGGACCACGTGGTCGATCGCCGAGACCGAGACGCCGGCGTCCTTGATGACGGCCTGGAACGGCTTACGGCAGCGGTCGAGCAGGTCCTGGGTGATCTTCTGGAACTCGGCGCGCGAGAGCGTCTCGTCCAGGAAGAGCGGGTTCTTGTCGGCGTCCACGGTGATGTAGGGAAGGTTGATGGAGGTCGACTGACCGCTCGACAGCTCGATCTTGGCCTTCTCCGCGGCCTCGCGCAGGCGCTGCAGCGCCATCTTGTCCTTGGTCAGGTCGATGCCGTTCTGCGCCTTGAACTTCTCCACCAGCCAGTCCACGACCCGCTGGTCCCAGTCGTCGCCACCGAGGTGGTTGTCGCCCGAGGTCGCGCGGACCTCCACCACGCCGTCGCCGATGTCGAGCAGGGACACGTCGAACGTGCCGCCGCCGAGGTCGAAGACCAGGATGGTCTGCTCCTTGTCGCCCTTGTCGAGGCCGTAGGCCAGGGCGGCCGCGGTGGGCTCGTTGACGATCCGCAGGACGTTGAGCCCGGCGATCTGGCCGGCGTCCTTGGTGGCCTG
>DIAZ01000090.1 GCA_002415925.1 Dietzia sp. UBA5065
AGATGTGTATAAGAGACAGGTATTGGGGTGGACGTACAACCCGCGCGCGCACGCCTCGACGTGGCCACCCGAATCGAGGTAGGCCCTCAGGGTCTCCTCGAGTGAGCTGTCGGCTCCGCGGAGCGGGGTGACGATCCGCTCGACGAGCATCTGCGCGGCCCCCCGGTCGCCGCCCAGGACACGCTCCGGGAGGAGGTCGATCGCCGCGACCGGGCGAGGGGCGCCCGGCCACCCACTCGCCGCCGCCACCCCGGCGATGGCCTCCGCCGCGCTGTCGGGGGCCTCGGCCAGGGAGCTCACCGTGTGCCCGACGACCACCGGGGCATCGGGGGAGAACGCGTCGAGGACCGATTGCGGGACCGACGAGGCGGAGTCGAGCTCCCCGGAGAGGATGACGACGAGGCGGGCTCCCTGCACGACGGCGAGCGCCTGCCGGCCGGCCGAGACGGCGGCCCTGTGCACGGCCGGGACGGAGGCCAGCACGAGGTCCTCCCGCGGGCGTCCGACGATCACCGTCGCAGCCGTGGTCGGATCCCAGTTGAGGGCGGAGGCCCCGGAGGCGAGATCGGCGTGACGGTCCCCGCGGACGACCGCGTCGACCAACATCGCCTCCATCCGCGTGTCCCACGCGCCGCGGTTCTCGGCGGCGGCCGCGTAGACGGACGCGGCGGTGAAGCCGAGTTCCCGTCCGAACTTGAGGACCGCGTTGATCATGAGCCCGCGCTGGCGCTCGTTGTGGGTGATCTTCGGCATCACCAACTCGAAGTACTCACAGGTGGACCGGATGAGCTGCACGGTCTGCTGTAGGGACAGCCCCTGACCGAGTCCCTTGGGCAGCGGCTTGAACCCGGCGATCGTGTCGGAGTGCTGAGCCTCGGGGTTGCGCATCCAGGTGACGAAGTCCCGCACGGCGCTCTGGATGATCAACTGGATCTCGGCGCGCTGGTCTGCTGATAGTTCGGCGAAGAAGGGCAGCTCCAGCTCCAGTGCCCGGACGGCTTCGGTCGACAGGGTGCCCGAGTACCGGGTGATGCGCTTGAGGAGCGCATCGGAGACCGGCCGCTCATCCGGCGCGAGCCGGGGCGCGGCCCGCTTCCGCGGCGGCGGCGCGGCCGTCCCGGCCTGGGGCTCGGGCTGCGTCGTCTCGGTCACGCCACTCCGGGGTCCGTGGTGGGCTCGGGCGCGGCCATGACGTCGTCGATCCGGTAGAGGCGGGCGGCCTCGATCAGCGTGCGCTTCTCCATACTGCCCTCGCGGACCAGGCCGGCCAGGACCGCGACGATGATCGACTCGGCATCGGTGTTGAAGTAGCGACGGGCGGCGGGGCGGGTGTCGGAGAATCCGAATCCATCCGTGCCCAGGACCGTGAAATCACCGGGGACCCAGCCGCGGATCTGCTCGGGGATCGCCTTCTGGAAGTCGCTCACGGCCACCTTCGGCCCCTCGCTGGTCTGCAGCGCGGCGGTGACGAACGGGATGCGCGCCTGCTGGTCCGGGTGGCGGAGGGCATGGCGCTCGCACTCGAAGCCGTCGCGGGCCAGTTCGTTCCACGACGTCGCCGACCAGAGGTCTGCCGCGACGTCCCACTTCTCCGCGAGGACCCGCTGGGCCTCCACGGCCGCGTACATCGCCACGCCGGAGGCGAGGATCGACGCCCTGCGCGACCCCTGCCCCGCTGCGCGGAACAGGTAGAGGCCGCGCAGGAGGGCCTCGGCGTCCAGATTCTCCGGCTCGGCGGGCTGCGGCACGGGCTCGTTGTACAGGGTGATGTAGTACGAGACGTTCCGGTCGATGCCGTCGGTCTCCGTCTCGTGGGCGGACCCGGGCCCGTACATCCGCTCGATGCCCGCACGCATGATGTGGACCAACTCGAAGCCCCAGGCCGGGTCGTACGAGACGACGCCCGGGTTGGTGGCGGCGAGCAGTGGCGAATGGCCGTCCATGTGCTGCAGCCCCTCACCGGTGAGGGTGGTACGCCCGGCGGTCGCACCGAGCAGGAAGCCGCGGGCGAGCTGGTCGGTGGCGGCCCAGATGCCGTCGCCGGTGCGCTGGAAACCGAACATCGAGTAGAAGATGTACAGCGGGATCATGGGTTGACCATGGGTCGCGTACGCGGTCCCGGCGGCGGTGAACTCCGCCACCGAGCCGGCCTCGCTGATCCCCTCGTGCATGATCTGGCCGTCCTTGGCCTCGTTGTAGCTCAGCATGAGGTCGTGGTCGACCGAGGTGTAGTTCTGCCCGTGCGGGTTGTAGATCTTCAGCGTCGGGAACCACGAGTCCATGCCGAAGGTGCGGGCTTCGTCCGGGATGATCGGGACGAAACGGTTGCGCAGGGACTCGTCCCTCATGAGCTCCTTGATGGTCCTCACCAGGGCCATCGTGGTGGCCACCGACTGCTTCCCCGAGCCCTTGCGGAGCGAGGCCAGAGAGTCGATTCCCGGCACGGAGAGCGGGGTGAAGGTCTGGCGTCGTTCGGGGACGTGTCCGCCGAGCGCGGACCTGCGCTCGAGCAGGTAGCGGATCTCCGGCGAGTTCGGCCCCGGGTTGTAGTAGGGCGGCAGCGTGGGGTCCGCCTCCAGCTCCTCGTCGGTGATGGGGATGAGCTGGTTGTCGCGGAACAGCTTGAGGTCGTCGAGCGTGAGCTTCTTCATCTGGTGCGTCGCGTTGCGCCCCTCGAAGTTCTGGCCCAGACCGAATCCCTTGATGGTGTGGGCGAGGATGACCGTCGGTTGCCCGGTGTGCTCGAGGGCGGCCTTGTACGCGGCATGGATCTTGCGGTAGTCGTGACCGCCCCGGCGCAACGCCCAGATCTCGTCGTCCGACATGTCCTCGACCAGCTTCGCCGTCCGTGGGTCGCGGCCGAAGAAGTGCTCGCGGATCCAGGCGCCGTCGTTGGCGCGGAAGGTCTGGTAGTCCCCGTCGGAGACGGAGTTCATCAGTGAGACGAGCGCGCCGTCGGTGTCCCTCTCGAAGAGGGCGTCCCACTCGCGACCCCAGACCACCTTGATGACGTTCCAGCCGGCACCGTTGAAGTAGGACTCCAGCTCCTGGATGATCTGCCCGTTGCCCCGGACCGGACCGTCGAGGCGTTGCAGGTTGCAGTTGATGACAAAGGTGAGGTTGTCGAGTGCGTCGTTGGCGGCCACCTGGAGGGCGCCGCGCGATTCCACCTCGTCCATCTCGCCGTCCCCGAGGAATGCCCACACATGCTGCTGCGAGGTGTCCTTGATCCCGCGGTGGTGCAGGTAGCGGTTGAACCGCGCCTGGTAGATGGCGTTGAGCGGACCGAGGCCCATCGAGACGGTGGGGAACTCCCAGAACTCGGGGAGCGATCGGGGATGGGGGTAGGAGGGCAGGGAGCGGCCCGGGTGGCTCTTCTCCTGCCGGAATCCGTCGAGGTCGTGCTCGCGGAGGCGACCCTCGAGGTAGGCGCGGGCGTACATCCCGGGGGAGGCGTGGCCCTGGAAGAAGACGTGGTCACCGCCGCCGGGATGATCCTTGCCGCGGAAGAAGTGGTTGTATCCGACCTCGTAGAGCGGAGCCGCCCCCGCATAGGTGGAGATGTGGCCGCCCACACCGATGCCCGGTCGCTGTGCACGGTGCACCATGATGGCCGCGTTCCAGCGGATCCACCGACGGTAGGTGCGCTCGACCGACTCCTCTCCCGGGAAATCGGGCTCGAGACTGGTGGGGATCGTGTTGACGTAGTCCGTCGAGGTGAGCGCGGGCAGGGGGACACGCTGCTTCGAGGCGCGTTCGAGCAGCCGGAGCATGAGGTACCGCGCGCGCTCGGGGCCCGCCTCGGCGAGCATGCCGTCGAGCGAGTCCATCCACTCCTGGGTCTCCTCGGGATCCGAATCCGCGAGGTAGGAGGCGACCCCCTCCCGGAGGACGGGCACGTTGGTGGGCGCTGAACCATCCCTGGGTCCTACGGTCTCGGTCATACGTCTCGTCCTCGCTTCTGCGATGCGTGCGGCGGCCACCCGGTGGGGTGCGCGCACATGTCGGGGTGCAGGGTCCGGCCGACCTGACGCGCCGCGGGTGTGGGGCGGATCGCCGGGTGGCAGAGCGTGGGCCGGTGGCCGACACACGTCCGTCCCCGATTGTGCCCCACACGGTGACGTGCGACACGAGGCGAGGTGCCGACCGGCCAAATGGGCGGTACTCGTTTCCCCTGGGGAGGCACGCGGGTAGTGTTCCTGGTCAGCGAAGGACCGAGAAGAACAACCCGGATACGAGGGAGGAACACCACGGTGGTCGCCGCGGCGAACCAGCAGGGCGGAGCGGAGCAGGTAGCTGTTCAGCTCGAACTGACGAAGGACATGCTCGTTCAGGAGGTCGGATGGGATTCCGACTGTGACGAGGCGATCAGTGAGGCCGTCGAGGACGCCGTCGGATCGGAGTTGCTCGAGGAGGACACCGACGAGGTCGTCGACGCCGTCCTGCTCTGGTGGCGCGACGGTGATGGTGACCTCGTGGACCGGCTCATGGACGTCGTGACCCCGCTCGCGGAGGAGGGCTCCGTGTGGGTTCTCACCCCCAAGACGGGGATCGACGGTCATGTCGAACCCTCGGTGATCGCCGAGTCGGCGCAGACGGCCGGGATGCTCCAGACCCGGACCGTGGCCCTCGGGGACTGGGCGGGCAGCCGACTCGCCCTGCGTAAGAACAGCATCCCGCGGAAGTGACGGGGCCCCGGGAGGCGGAGGCGTCCCGTGCCGAGACGGCCTCCCCGATGGGTTAATCTGACCGACACCGGCGCGCTCGTCGCGCCGGTGTTCGCGCGCGCGTAGCTCAGCGGTTAGAGCTCTGGTCTTACACACCAGCGGTCGGGGGTTCGATTCCCTCCGCGCGCACCCATGGGCATCCGGCGCACCCACTCGTCGGGGACGCGGCCGGGTGAGGAGATCGCGGTCGCGGGGACCTCGATCTCGTGGTGTGGGACCAGCCCCTAGCCGCGCAGGCGATCCGCGCGCTTGAAGGCGCGGCGGTGCTCGGCGTCGTCGCGGTCCCCGTAGCGGGCGCGCATCGCGCGGGCGCGGGCGTCGACCTCGACGTCGGCGGGGGAGGCGGGGTTCCCCGCCGGGACGTCGTGGCGGCTGTCCGGGGCGGGGCTGCCGTCGGGGGTTCCGGAGGCGCGGGGTTCGTCCCGCTCGGCGTCGCGGCGCCGGGCCCGGATCTCGGCCCAGGCGAAATACCCGAGGGCGAGGGGCGCGAGGATTCCGAACGCCAGCCACTGCAGTCCGTAGGAGAGGTAGGGGCCGCTCTCGATCCCCGGGATCGGGGCGGGGGTCAGCGATCCGGGCTGTCCGCCGACCAGCTGGAGGTACCCCTGCGGAACGAGGTCGTGCCCGAGGGTGCCGCCGATGACCACCGGGTCCACCACGCGGACCGCCGGGAAGCCGTCCACCACCACCGGCTCGGCCTGCCCGGCCTCGGTCGCGCGGACCCGGGCGGTGATCCCCACCTCGCCACCCGGTGCCGCGGGGAAGGCGGGGACGGTGTTGTTCTCGCCGACCGGGACGACCCCGCGGTTGACCAGGATGTCGCCGCCCTCGTCGGGATCGAACACGGTGAGGACCTGGTAGACGGGCTCGCCGTCCACCGAGCGGAGCCGGAGGAGGGCCTCGGCGTCGGGCTGCCAGCGCCCCTCCAGGGTCACCAGTCGCCACTCGCGATCCACGTACCCGCCGGGGTCGTCGACCACCTGGGCGAGGGGGGCGGGGTCGGCCTGGACGGATTCGGCGAGGCGCGCGTTCCGGGCGTCCAGGTCGTCGCTCTTGCCGAGCTGCCACGGGGCCAGCAGCGCGAAGCAGGCCCAGGCGAACAGGATCACGCCGAGCAGGCCGATCACCCATCCGGGACTGATGAAACGCCGGAGAGTCCGCATTGCTCCAGGGTATCGCCCGGGGAGTGGCGGCCACCCCATCAGGGCGCGGGACGGCCGCACGACCGGTGGGCCGGCGTTGTTGGCGGATCCCGCCGGGCACCGTCGGCGGCGGGTGCACGATGGTGGTCGACCTCGTCCGCGCGTGGCGGGGCGGGCGGGAAGGACGACGATGAGCTCAGGAAGGCCCACGCTGGCCGACGTGATCGACCTCCTGGAGCGCGCGTACCCACCGCGGTTGGCGGAGTCGTGGGACCGCGTCGGGCTGGTCGCGGGTGACCCCGCAGCGGTGATCGGGACGGTCGTGGTGGCCGTCGACGCGACCGACGCGGTGGTCGACCACGCGCTCGGCGCCGGTGCGGACCTGCTGCTCGTGCACCATCCGCCGTTGCTGAAGGCGGTTCACTCGGTCGCTGCGGACACCCCCAAGGGGCGGATGCTCCACCGGCTCATCGAGGGCGGTTGCGCGCTGTACTCCGCCCACACCAACGCGGACGCCGCCCGTCCCGGGGTCAACGACGCCCTCGCCGAGACGCTCGGCCTGACGCCGGGCCCACCGCTGTCGCCGACCGGTGACGGCACCGTGGACCGGTGGGTGGTGACGGTGCCCCACGACGACGTCGAGGATCTGCTGCACGCCGTGTTCGCCGCCGGGGCCGGCCGGATGAGCGGGTACACCGAGTGTTCGTTCTCCGTTCCGGGAACCGGACGGTTCCGGCCCGGTGACGGAACGGATCCCGCCCTCGGCACGGTCGGTGAGCCCGAGAGCGTCTCCGAGACGAGGGTGGAGTTCGTGGCGCCGCCGGAACTCAGGTCGGCGGTCCGCCGCGCGGTCACGGCCGCGCACCCGTATGAGGTACCCGCCATGGACGTCCTGGTCAACCACGCCGGCCCCGGCCCGGGGCCGGAGGACACCGGCCTCGGCCGGATCTGCGAACTCGAGCACCCCATGACGTTGGCCGAGTTCACCGAGCTGGTGGGCTCCCGGCTCCCCGAGACCCTCTGGGGTGTCCGCGCGGCCGGTGACCCCCAGGCCGAGATCCGGCGGGTCGCGCTGTGCGGGGGCTCCGGCGACTCGCTGCTGGGCGCCGCGCGGGCGGCGGGCGCCGACGTCTACCTCACCGGTGACCTGCGTCACCACGTGGTGGACGAGCACCTCCGCGGGGGCGGCCCGATGCTGGTGGACGCCGCGCACTGGGCTCTCGAGTTCCCGTGGTGCGCTCAGGCCGCGGCGCTTCTCGAGGAGCAGGCCGGGGTGACGGCGACCGTGTGCGCGCTGCGAACCGACCCGTGGACGGCGGCGTCGGGGGGAGGGGTCCGCGGGCGGTAGTCTTGGCCCTCATGAAGGCCGATCCCCACGACCAGCGTCGACTCGTCGACATCGCCGAACTCGACCTGCGCCTGGGCGGTCTGGCGCACCGTCGGACCGCGCTCCCGGAGCAGGCCGCGCTGGACGGGCTCGAGGCGGAGCGCCGCGCGGCCGTGGAGTCCGCGGCGCGGGCCCGCATCCACGTGGAGGACCTGGATCGTGCGATCGCCAAGTTGCGATCGGACCTCGACGCCGTCCGGCGGCGCCGCGAGAGCGATTCCGGTCTGGTGGCCGCCGGCGGGTTGTCCGAGCGCCAGGCCACCGAGCTCGAGTACGAGCTCGGCTCGCTCGCCCGCCGCGAGGAGTCCCTCACGGCCGAGCTCGCCGAGCTGACCGAGCGCCACGAGGCCGTCGAGGCGGACGTGCGCCACTCCGGCGCCGTCATCACCGATCTCGATGCCCGGCTGGGCATGGCGGTCACGGTCCGGGACACCGCCCTCGCCGAGCTCGAGGACGCCGTCACCGCGACGACCGCGGAGCGTGCGCGGGAGGCGGAGGGCCTCCCGGCCGAGCTCCTCGCGCTCTACGCCCGTAGCGCCGAGGAGGCCGGGGTGGGAGCGGCGATCCTCAACGGTGGGCGCTGCTCGGCCTGCGCCATGGACCTCAGCCGGAGCGCCGTGTCCACCTTCCGGTCCGCGCCCACGGACGACGTCCTGACCTGCCCGGAGTGCGGCGTGATCGTCGTCCGCACGGACAACTCGTGAGCGGTGGGCCCGGCTGGACCGGCGCCACCGGCCGGCCCACCCGGATCGTCCTGGCCCGGCACGGCCAGACCCCTCTGTCCGTGGACCGGCGCTACTCGGGTCAGGGTGACCCCGAGCTCACCGACCTGGGAGTGGTCCAGGCCGAGCGGACCGCCGGGCGACTGGCGTCGATCCCGCATCTGGCCGCGGTCGTCTCGTCCCCGCTGGGCAGATGCCTCGGCACGGCCGAGCGTGCCGCCGAGGCCGCGGGGGTGCCCCTCGTGGTGGAGGACGACCTCATCGAGACCGATTTCGGGCGGTGGGAGGGGCTGACCTTCCGGGAGGCCGCCGAGCAGGACCCGGAGTTGCACGCCCGTTGGCTGGGGGACGTGTCCGTCCCGCCGCCGGGGGGAGAGAGCTTCGCGGCGGTCCGCGCCCGCGTCGAGCGGGGGCTCAGGAGGATCGTCGAGGACCGCCCGGGCGGTGTGGTGGCCGTGGTCAGCCACGTCACGCCCATCAAACTCGTGATCCAGGCGGGACTGGGCGTCGGCGACGAGCTGCTCTTCCGCCTGCACCTGGACCTGGCGTCGGTGTCGGACGTCCGTTTCTACCCGGACGGCCCGACCTCGGTGCACCTGGTCAACGACACCTCGCATCTCGACTAGACTCTGCGATCGAACGAGTCGGCCGGACGGCCGCGGACGGGGGAACCGACGCCGTGAGGCGAGCAGGCCCCGGCCCGAGGAAAGTCCGGACTCCACAGAGCAGGGCGGTTGCTAACGGCAACCCGGGGTGACCCGCGGGATCAGTGCCACAGAGAACAGACCGCCGCGCTCTCGAGCGCGGTAAGGGTGAAACGGTGCGGTAAGAGCGCACCAGCGCCCCGGGTGACCGGGGCGGCTCGGTAAACCCCGCCCGGAGCAAGGTCGAAGGCCGCACCCGCGAGGGTGCGGCTGCGCGGATGTGGTGCAGCGATGCACCGTGAAGGGCTGCTCGCCCGAGTCCGCGGGTGGACCGCTCGAGGCACCCGGTGACGGTGTGTCCAGATGGATGGTCGTCGCCCTCCCTTCGCGGAGGGCACAGGATCCGGCTTACAGGCCGACTCGTTCGCAACGCTCCCGCGGTCCCTCCCCGTCCGGCATGGTGGACCACGCACCCCAGCGGCGAGGAGGCCGGAATGATCCTGCACGCGGACGCCATCGACTTCGGCGCGCTCCGGGCGGAGTTCGGGCTCCCGGGGGAGTTCCCGGAGGACGTGCTGCGCCAGGCGGAGACGGCGTCGGACCGCGAGGCGGGCTCCCGGGTCGACCTGACCGCCATCCCGTTCGTGAGCATCGACCCTCCCGGCGCGCGCGACCTCGATCAGGCGGTCCACATCGAGGCGACCGACCGGGGACACCGGGTCCGCTACGCGATCGCCGACGTGGGCGCCGTGATCGAGCCGGGGTCGGCGCTCGAGACCGAGTCGCTGCGGCGCGGACAGACCCTCTACCTCCCGGACGGCTCGGTTCCCCTGCACCCGCGGTCCCTGTCCGAGGGGTCGGGCAGCCTCCTTCCCGGCGAGACGCGACCCGCGGTGGTGTGGTCCGTCGAGGTGGACCCCGAGGGGGAGACGGTGGCCGTCGAGGTGGGGCGGGCCCTGGTGCGCAACACCGCCAGGCTCGACTACGCGGGCGTGCAGGCCGACGCCGACACGGGTCGACTCCACCCGTCCATCGCGGCGCTACCACTGGTCGGTGACCGGCTCCGCCTCCGGGGGGTCAGGTCGGGCGCCATCTCGCTCCGGTTGCCGGCGCAGGAGGTGGTCGGGTCGGAGTGGGGCTGGACGCTGGCCATCGAGCCGCGCGTCGCGGCCGACGAGTGGAACGCGCAGATGTCCCTGCTCGTGGGGCGCGCCGCGGCGCAGCTCATGGTCGCCGGCGGGCACGGTCTGGTGCGGACCCTGCCCGGGGCCCCCGACGGGGTGGTCGCCGGGTTGCGACGCACGGCCGAGGCGCTCGGCCTGGCGTGGTCGTCGTCGGAGGGGCTGGGCACCATGCTCGACCGTGTCGACCCCAACACCCCGGCGGGGATGGCGATGATGCGCGAGGCCACCACCGCGCTCCGGGGGGCCGCGTACACCGTCGTCGGCCCGGGGAGCGCGGCGGACGACCTGGGGCACGCGGGGATCGGCGGTGTGTATGCGCACGTGACCGCCCCGCTGCGCCGGGTGGTCGACCGCTACGGCACCGAGATCTGCCTGGCCCTCCACGCCGGTCGTCCCGTCCCGGACTGGGCCACGTCGAGGCTGAGGGAGCTGGCCGGCGTGATGGCGGCGTCCGACCAACTCGCCGGCAGGGTCGACCGCGCGTGCGTGGACCTCGCGGAGGCTCTGGCCCTGGAGGGGCTGCTGGGCCAGGAGCGTCCGGTGGTGGTGTTGCGGGCACCCGCCGGGGACCGGGCGGGCGAGGCCTGGTGCGCCGATCCGCCAGTGACGGGAGAGGTGACCGGGCCAGCGGAGGCGGGGACGCGCGTCGCCGCGGTGGTTGCGGAGGTCGACGTCTCCGGTCGACGCGTCCGCTTCGACGTCCCACGACCCGGCGCAGCCCCGGTCCACCGCGAGTAGCGCCCGGAATCGGGCCGGTCAGCCGGGCCGGGTGCCGAACAGTTGCCGCGCGACGGTGACCCAGGACCGGAGTTCCAGCGCGAGGTCGGTGGAGTCGGGTTCCTGGCACCACCGGTAGGTGAGACCGGTGGTGGCGTCGACCGCCGCCTGTGCCGCACGCGCGGCGTCGAGGTCCGGGCGGACGGATCCGTCACGCTGGCCGTCGGCGAGGGCGCGTTCCACGGCGTCGCGGGCGGTGGCGATCCACGTGTGGAAGATGTCGCCGATCTCCGATCGGGTGCCCGCCACCTGGAAGGCGACGGTGAAGATCGCGCGCAGGAAGTCGGGATCGTCGCGCCACATGTCCTCGAGGGCGAGCATCGTGTTGGCGGCCCTGTCGAGCCCGGGGACGCCCACGGCGGTGGTCGGCGCGAGCAGCGGGCGCTGAAAGCTGCGTTCGAACAGTGCCCGGAACAGTCCCTCCTTGGAGCCGAATCGGTGGTGGACCATCTTCCTGTCGAAGCCGGCGTGCGCGGCGATGAGCGCCGGGCTGGCTCCCGCGTACCCGCGTTCGGCCACGACCTTGACGGCGGCGTCGAGCAGCGCCTCGGTGGAGGCCTGGACTCGCTCCTCCTGCGTGGGCCTGGCGGACATGGCTGCGATCATTCCAGAAGCACTCATTCCCACCACTGGGAATAAGTGTAAGCGTCCTCGCCATGACCCGAGAAGTGGCCCCGGAGCACGAGGTGGTGGTGATCGGCGCCGGATTCGGCGGGATCGCGGCCGCCGCGAAGCTGCGCGAGTCCGGATTCCGCGACGTGGTGGTCTTCGAGGAGGCAGACGAGCTCGGCGGGACGTGGCGCGAGAACACCTATCCCGGCTGCGCCTGCGACGTCCCCTCCGCGCTCTACTCCTATTCGTTCGCGCCCAACCCGGACTGGACCCGGATGTACGCGGGCAATGCGGAGATCCACGACTACCTGCGTCGGACCGCCGACGATCTGGGCGTCACCGGTCTGATCCGCTTCGGCACGAAGGTCGAGTCGGCGCACTGGGACGACCTCGACCTCACGTGGCGGCTCGAGACCTCCGCCGGTGCGGTCACGGCGCGGTGGGTGGTGGCGGCCTGCGGACCGCTGCATCGGCCGTCGATGCCGGACATCGCGGGCATCGACACCTTCGAGGGCACGCTCTTCCACAGCGCTCGGTGGAACCACGAGCACGACCTGCGGGGACGCCGTGTCGCGGTGCTGGGGACGGGGGCCTCGGCCATCCAGTTCGTCCCGGAGATCCAGCCCCTCGTCGACTCGCTGACCATCTTCCAGCGCACCGCGCAGTGGGTGCTGCCGAAGCCGGACAGGCACGTCGGGGACCGCGAACGGGCGCTGTACCGGCGTCTGCCCGGAGCGCAGCGGGTGATGCGGCGGCTGACGCATCTGGTGTTCGAAGCGGGGACGTACGGGGTTCGGCATCCGCTCGTGTTGCGGCCCCTCGAGTGGGTCTCCACCGCCCACATGCGCCGCCACATCACGGATCCGGCCCTGCGGCGTCGGGTGACGGTCTCCACCGCGATGGGGTGCAAGCGGATCCTGCTGTCGAACCGCTGGTACGAGACGCTGGCCCGCCCCAACGTCCGGGTTGTCGACGGAGACGTCCGCCAGATCCGGCCGCACTCGATCGTCGACGGCGAGGGAGTCGAGTACGAGGTGGACACGCTCATCCTCGCCACCGGGTACCACGCCGCGTCACCACCCGTCGCCGAGCTGTTCCACGACGGGCGGGGTCGCTCGATGAGCGCGTACTTCGCCGAGGGCGGCGCGCAGGCCTACCTCGGCACCACCGTCGCGGGATTCCCGAACCTGTTCCTGCTGACCGGTCCCAACTCGTTCGTCTACTCCTCGATCGTCGACGTCATCGAGGCCCAGGTGGATCGCCTCGTCACGCTACTGCGCTACGCGCGCCACCACACGCTGGGATCGGTCACCGTCCGCCCGGAGATCCAGCGGCTCTTCAACGACGAGCTGCAGGACGCGATCGCGCACACCGTGTGGGCGAGCGGGTGCTCCAGCTGGTTCATGGACGACTCGGGCAGGAACACCACCATGTGGCCGTGGTCCACCGGTGAGATGCGGCGCCGCCTGGGTGACGTCGATCCGACGGACTTCGAACTGCGCCCGCTGAACCTCATGAAGGACGGTGTCCGTCGATGAGCGACGACCGCACTCCACTGCTCTGCATCCACGGCATCGGCGACACCGCCAGCGCGTGGCGCACGGTCGCCGGGCCGCTGGCCGGACGGCATCGGCTCATCCTGCCGACGCTTCCCGGGCACCACGGTGGCCCGCCGCTCGATGCGCGCCGCCCCGTTCGCATGGCCCAGCTCGCCGATCATCTCGAGCGCGTCCTGGACGACGCCGGAATCGACACCGCGCACTTCGTCGGCAACTCCCTCGGCGGCTGGTTGGCCCTCGAACTCCTGGCCCGGGGGCGGGCCCGCTCGGTCACCGCGCTGTGCCCGGCCGGCGGGTGGGAGCGCGGCTCCCGGTTCGAGGCGAGGCTCTCGATGCGACTGAGGGTCAGCCAACGCGCGGCCAAGTACGCCGCGCCCGCCATGGTCGGACTGCTCCGCAGCGCGGCTCTCCGACGGGTGTTGATGGCGGATGTCTCGGCGGACGGGGCCGGGATCGATCCGCGGGTCGCGTCGTCGTTCCTGCGCGGGCTCGCCGGGTGTGACGGCTTCGTCCCCATCCTCGACGCCGTGATCGCCGAACGCCTCCCCGCGATCGCCGCGGACTGCGCGACCCCGGTCGTGGTGGCCTGGGGGGACCGCGACAGGCTCCTGCCGCCCGAGAGCAACGAGGGTGGCCTCCTGGCCGCCGTCCCGCACGCGCGGCTGCCGGGGGCCGGGCACGTACCCATGCACGACGACCCGGATGCCGTCGTGGCGACGATCCTCACCCTGACCAGCGCCGTGGATCGTGGCGCGACCTCCGCCGCGGACGCGGCGGACGACCAAGGAGAATGCTGATGCTGCGGGACCGAACCGACCTGGCGGGCCGACGTGCGCTCCTCACGGGAGCCGGCGGGGGACTGGGGCGGACGATCGCCGTCGCCCTCGCGGAGCAGGGGGTGGACCTCGTCCTCACCGACCGTCCCGGCACCGATCTCAGCGGACTGTCCCGGGACCTGGGTTCACGTGGCGTCCGGGTCGCCACACTCGACGCCGACCTGACCGATCGCGCAGCCGCGTCGGACCTCGTCCGCCGTGCCGAGGAGGCGCTCGGGCCGCTCGACATCCTCATCAACAACGCCGGCATCGAGTTCGTCGCCCCGTGGCACGACCGCACCCCGGAGAACCTCGCCTTCGAGGTCGATCTCAACCTCGTCGCTCCGATGCTGCTCACCCACGCCGTCCTGCCGGGGATGGTCGAACGGGGACGCGGCCACGTCCTGACCATCTCCTCCATCGGCGGCATGATGGCCATCCCCTACCTGATCGGCTACGCGGCCTCGAAGCACGGGATCGCCGCCTTCAACCGCGCCCTGGCCGCCGAGGTGGGCGACAAGGGGATCGCGATCACCACGGTCTTCCCCGGGTTGATCCGCGACGCCGGAATGGGGGCCAACTACACCGGGGCGCTGACCCCCGGTGTCCTGGAGCGCGTCGCCACCAGGACCCCCGCAGCCGTCGGCCGAGCGGTGGTCCGGGGTCTGCGGACCGGGCGGAACGAGGTGGTGGTCAGCGCCACCCCCACCCGGCCGATCGCCGTGCTCACCGCGATCCGGCCGTCCGCCTCCATCCGGTTGATGCAGCGCATCCTCCGGTGGGGTGCGCCCAGGGTCGATGCCCATCTCGCCGAGGCGCGTTCCCGCGCGGACGGCCAGCAGTGAGCGACGAGGAGAGAGCAGTGGAGTCCAACGCCCGCAGAGCCCCACGGGTGGTCATCGTCGGAGGCGGCATGTCCGGGATGGGACTGGCCGATCGGCTCTCGGAAGAGGGTCTCGACGACTTCGTCATCTACGAGAAGGCCGACCGCTTCGGCGGGACGTGGCGCGAGAACACCTACCCCGGGGTCGCCTGCGACGTGCCGCTGTCTCTTATACACATCT
>DIAZ01000137.1 GCA_002415925.1 Dietzia sp. UBA5065
AGATGTGTATAAGAGACGGGGCGGGGGGCGGGGCGGGGGGGCGGGGCTCTGCTGCGCGTGCTGAGACCGCCGCGTGCGAGACTGGCATCACAACCCGCGCGCCACCCAGGAGAGCCCATGACCGACGCCGCCGCCACGCTCGAGCAGATCCTCGACGACCGCTACAGCTGCCGGGGCTTCACCTCCGAGCCCGTCCCGGAGGAGACCATCGATCGGATCCTGCGGATGGCGCAGCGCACGGCGTCGTGGTGCAACTCCCAGGCGTGGCAGGTGGACCTGGTGTCGGGCCAGGCGACCGCGGCGTTCGGCAAGCACCTCACCGACTACGTGCTCTCCCACGACATGAACTCGGACCTGCCGGCGCCCGAGCGCTATGACGGCGTGTACGGCGATCGCCGCCGGGCCAGCGGATTCGGGCTCTACTCGGCCCTGGGGATCGAGCGCTCGGACCAGGACGCGCGGCTGCACCAGATGCTGGAGAACTACCGCTTCTTCGGGGCCCCGCACGTCGCGGTGATCACGTCCGATGCCGGGCTCGGCACGTACGGCGCGGTGGACTGCGGCGGCTACGTGGCGACCTTCCTCGCGGCGGCGTCGTCGCTGGGGGTGGCGACCTGCGCGCAGGCCGCGATCGCGCTCTACTCCGACGGCGTCCGCGAGCACCTGGGCATCCCCGACGACCGGCTGATCGTGTGCGCGATCGCCTTCGGCTACGCCGACGCCGAGCACCCCGCCAACGCGTTCCGCACCGAGCGGGCGGACCTCGGCGACGTGGTGCGCCGCCACGGCTGAGCCGCCCCCGGGTCAGTAGAGCTCGCGCTGCGAGGTGGACTTCCCCGAGATCGCCTTGCGGACCTTGTTGCCGTTGTAGATCGCCACGATCGCGGCCAGGATCGCCACCACCGTGAAGAACGAGCTCGCGAACAGCGCGATCGGAACTGACACGACCGTCACCCCCAGCGCGATCGCCGTGGTCCGCGCGTCCTTGCGGACCTGCTGCTTCTGCTGCTCGATCGAGTTGACCTGGTAGGGCTGCATGCTCATGGGTTCAGGATTCCACATCCCGGCGCGCGGCCGCGTTCTCGGTGGTGGCGAGGCCCGCGGGCTCCCACTCGGCTCCGCCCGAGGTCCGGGTCGCCAGGATCGGGCCGAGCACCCCCGGGTCTCCGGCTGCGGTCAGCGCGACCCGGCGGCCGTAGTCCACCCCGAGCACCTGCGCACCGGCCGCCCGGACGGCGCCCTCGAGCCCCCCTGCCACGGCGTGGTCGACCTCCGCCCGCCAGGCCGGGGTCCGCACCACCTCCACCACCCTGCCCGCTGCCCACGCGGACTCCACGGCGGCCGACACCGCAGCACCGTAGGCCCGCACCAGCCCTCCCGTCCCCAGCTTGGTGCCGCCGAACCATCGCACGACCACCGCGCCCACCCCGGTCAGCCCGCTGCCGCGCAGCACCTCCAACATGGGGGTCCCGGCGGTGCCGGAGGGTTCGCCGTCGTCGTTGCTGCGTTCGATACGGCTGGATCCGGGGACGTCCACCAGGAAAGCGCTGCAGTGGTGGCGCGCTGCCGGGTGGGCCCGGCGGAGGTCGGCGACCAGGGCGCGGGCGGTCTCCTCGTCGTCGCACCGTCTCAGCACCGCGACGAACCTGGAGCGCTTCTCCTCGTACTCACCGGTGACGTCGGGCCCGGCGGACAGCCTGAGCACGCGGGTTCCGGGGTCGGTCATGACCCCAGTATCGCCGCAGCCGGAGCCGGCGCGCCCGTGGCCGCCCGGTTTTCCCTACCCTGGGCGTCGTGATCTCCCCGAGCAACGACACGTTCTCCGTCTGGGCGCCGCGGGCCCGCGCGGTCGGCCTGGTCCTGGACTCCCCCGGCGCCGAGCCGGTCCCCATGCGGCGAGCGAAGGACGGCTGGTGGACGTCCGGCGTGCCGCGGGAGGTGGGCAGGGACTACGGGTTCGTGCTGACCGGCGACGACGACGAGGCGGGCCCCCCGCGTCCCGACCCGCGGTCGCCGCGTCAGCCGGACGGCGTGCACGGGCTCTCGCGGGTGCACCGGGTGGACGCCTCCCGCTGGACCGACTCCGCGTGGACGGGTCGGCGGCTGGCGGGGTCGGTGCTCTATGAGATGCACGTGGGCACCTTCTCCCCCGGCGGCACCCTGACCAGCGCGATCGAGCACCTGGACGAGCTGGTGGAGCTGGGCGTGGACATGGTCGAGGTCATGCCGCTGAACGCGTTCAACGGCGAGTACGGCTGGGGTTACGACGGGGTGGCGTGGTTCGCGGTGCACGAGCCGTACGGCGGGCCGGACGCGTTCCAGGAGTTCGTCGACGCGTGCCACGGTCGCGGGCTGGGCGTGTGCCTGGACGTGGTGTACAACCACCTGGGGCCGTCGGGGAACTACCTGCCGGAGTTCGGGCCGTACCTCTCGGCCGCGGACGGGCCGTGGGGGTCCGGGCTCAACCTGGACGGGCCGGAGTCGGGCGAGGTGCGGCGGTACATCATCGACAACGCACTGCGGTGGTTCGACGAGTTCCACGTGGACGCCCTGCGGTTGGACGCCGTGCACGCGCTGCACGACGGGTCGGCCGTGCACCTGCTGGAGGAGCTGGCGGTGGAGGTCGAGTCGCTCTCGACGCACTTCGGGCGGCCGCTGTCGCTGGTAGCGGAGTCCGATCAGAACGACCCCCGGCTGGTCACCGCGCGCGAGGGCGGCGGGTACGGGCTGGACGGGCAGTGGGACGACGACGTGCACCACGCCGTCCACGCCGCCGTCTCCGGGGAGCGGCAGGGCTACTACGCCGACTTCGGGTCGCTCGCGTCGCTGCGGCAGGTGCTCACGGGGGCGTTCCTGCACGCGGGGACGTGGTCGAGCTTCCGCGGGCGGGTGCACGGGCGGCCGGTGGACGTGGGCCGGGTGCCGGGGTCGCGGTTCGTCGCCTACACCCTGACCCACGACCAGGTGGGCAACCGCGCGGCCGGGGATCGGCCGTCGATGACCCTGAGCCCCGCGCAGCAGCTGGCCAAGGCGGCGATCGTGCTGTGCTCGCCGTTCACCCCGATGCTGTTCCAGGGCGAGGAGTGGGGTGCGCGGACGCCGTTCTGCTTCTTCACCTCGCACCCCGAGCCGGAGCTGGCCGAGGCCGTCCGCCGGGGCCGGACCCGCGAGTTCGCGGAGATGGGCTGGGACCCCGCCACGGTGGCGGACCCGCAGGACCCGGAGACGTTCCGCCGGTCGAAACTCGACCGCTCAGAGCAGTCGCGCGACGAGCACGCCGAGATCCTGCGGACGTACCGCGCGCTGATCGCCCTGCGGAGGGCCGAGCCGGAACTCAGCGATCCCTGGCTGGGCTCTATACATGTAGAGACCGGCACGGAGTCCCCAGACGACCGCTGGCTGGTGGTCCACCGCGGCTCGCTGGCGCTGGTGGTGAACCTGGGCACCGAGCCGTGCCGGGTCCCGCTGGCCGGCGAGGCGGTGGTGGCGTCGGGGGCGGTCGCCGACGCGGACTCCGTGTTCTGCCAGGCGTTCGGGTTCGCGGTGGTGCGAAGGCGCTGACGCCGGGCCGCGGCGGGCTACTTGAACGCCACGGAGAAGGTTCCCGCCTGACCGATGCTCCCGGTGAACCACTTCCACACCTGCTGGGGCGCCAGGAAGAGGGTCTGCAGGTCCACCGACCCGTGGCCGCCGTCGGGCAGGGTCGAGCCCGGATTGCTACCGGTGACGATCGCGGCCACAGGGACGGCCGACCCGCCCGCGTACCTGTCGAGGTCGTTGATGATCAGGGGCAGTCGGCCCCTGATACCTGAGCACGTCACGGGGAGAACCAGCGCCCCCGTCCGAGTACTCGGACGGGGGCGCTGTCGTGTCGGCCCGAGGGCCGACCTGCTACGTCAGGTACTCGTACGCGGCGGTGCCGGGCTCGAGCCGCTCGCAGTCGATGCGGGAGACGTCCATCCGCTCCAGCAGGGAATGCAGCCCGGTGGCGGAGCCGAGCTCGATGCCCACCAGCGCGGCGCCGTACTCGCGGTTGTTGCGCTTGAGGTACTCGAACTGCGTGATGTCGTCCTCGGGGCCCAGGACCTCGTCGAGGAAGCGCCGCAGCTGGCCTGGCTCCTGCGGGAACTTCACCAGGAAGTAGTGCTTGAGCCCGCGGTGGACCAGCGAGCGCTCGATGATCTCGCTGTAGCGGGAGACGTCGTTGTTGCCGCCGGAGACGATGCACACGACCGTGGCGCCCTCGTCGATCTCGAGCTGGTGCAGGGCCGTCACCGCCAGCGCACCGGCGGGCTCGGCGATGATCCCCTCGTTCTGGTAGAGCTCCAGCATCTCGGTGCACACCGCGCCCTCGTCCACGGTGAGGACCCGGATCCGGTCGGCCTTCGAGGCGATCACCCCGAACGGGAAGTCCCCGAGCCGGGCCACCGCGGCGCCGTCGACAAAGGTGTCCACGGTGTCGAGGGTGACCGGCTCCCCCGCCTCCAGCGCCCTGGTGAGCGACGGCGCGCCCGCGGGTTCCACGGCGACGATCCTGCAATCGGGTGCGTACTCCGCGAGGTAGGTGGCGATCCCGCCCAGGAGACCACCGCCGCCGACGGGTACCACCACGGCGTCCGGGGCCTGGTCCAGCTGGGCCAGGATCTCGGCGGCGATGGTGCCCTGCCCGGCCATGGTGTCGGGATGGTCGAACGGCGGGACCATCGTCGCCCCGGTCCGCGCGGCGTCGGCGCGCGCGGCGGTCTGCGCGGCGTCGAAGTTGGTGCCCGTCACCACGAGCTCCACCCAGTTGCGGCCGTGGGCCAGGATCCGGTCGCGCTTCTGCTTGGGTGTGTTGGTGGGCACGTAGATCCGCCCGTTGATCCCCAGGCTCCGGCAGGCAAAGGCCACGCCCTGCGCGTGGTTGCCGGCGCTCGCGGTGACGACCCCGGCGCTGCGCTGGTCGCCGGTGAGTTGGGACATGAGGTTGAAGGCGCCGCGGATCTTGTACGACCGGACGTCCTGCTGGTCTTCCCTCTTGAGCAGGATGCGGGCGCCCGTCTGCTCGCTCAGCCGCTCGCTCACATCGAGGTCGGTTGCCCGGACCACGTCGCCGATGCGGCGGGCGGCGGTGTCGATGTCGTCGGTGGTCACGAGCTGTGTCGTGGCGGAGTCGGTGGCGGTCACGGCCTCCAGTGTCCCACCGCCCCCACGATCACCGCCAACTGGTCATCCGGTGAGGCACCCCGGCCCGAGCAGCGCCTTGAGGTCTCCCATGAGTGACGACGACGTCTCCACCCGCAGATGGTCGTCCAGCCGCAGGACGGTCGAGGAGTTCCCGTTGACCAGCCGCAGGTGGACGTCCGACGGCCCGGGGTGCCGGCCGAGGACCTGTTTGAGCGCGGTGACGGTCTCGACCGTGCACATCCGGGTCGGCAGCGTCAGCGCGAGCGGGGCGCCGTTGCCCCCCACGACCAGGTCCGGGACCTCGAGGGTGTCCCCGAAGACGGAGACGCGTTCCTCGCGGATGTTGATCCGCGCCTTGACCAGGACCACCGCGTCCTCGGCGATGTCCAGGGCCGCGAGCCGGTACGTCTTGGGGAAGAACAGCACCTCCACGCTGCCGTTGAAATCCTCGATGGTGACGATCGCCCAGGGTTCGCCGTTCTTGTTGACCCGCCGGTCCACGCCCGAGATGATCCCGCCGATCGTCACCGGGGTCCCGTGCGCCAGCTCGCCCTCGTGGATGGTGGCGATGGAGGTGTCCGTCTTGGCGTCGAGCGCCTTCTCCAGACCGTCGAGCGGGTGACCGGACACGTACAGGCCCAGCATCTCCCGCTCGAGGGCCAGCTTCTGCTTGATGTCCCACTCCTCGTCGGGGACGCGGACGGCAAAGACGTCGCCGAACGCCGAGGCGCCTCCCGCGTCGTCGGTGTCCGCCCCGCCGAACAGGTCGAACTGCCCCACCGCCTCGGCCTTCTTGGTGGACATGACCGATTCCACCGCGTCGGAGTGGACCAGGAACAGGCCCTTGCGCGGGTGACCCAGGGAGTCGAACGCCCCGGCCTTGATGAGCGACTCGGTGACCTTCTTGGTGCACGCGGTCTGATCGATCTTCGCCAGGTAGTCGGAGAAGTCGCTGAAGACCCCCTTCTCCTCCCGGGCCCTGACGACCGAGTCCACCACGTGGGCGCCCACGTTGCGGACCGCGCCCATCCCGAAGCGGATGTCCGTGCCGACCGAGGCGAAGTTGGTCAGCGACTCGTTGACCGACGGCGGCAGGACCCTGATGCCCATCTGGCGGCAGTTGGCCAGGTAGAGCGCGGCCTTGTCCTTGTCGTCGCCGACCGAGGTGAGCAGCGCGGCCATGTACTCGCCCGGGTAGTTGGCCTTGAGGTAGCCGGTCCAGAACGACACGAGCCCGTAGCCGGCCGCGTGCGACTTGTTGAAGGCGTACGAGGCGAAGGGCTCGATGGTGCCCCACAGCGCGTCGACGGCCTCCTTGGAGAACCCGCGCTCGACCATGCCGCCGGAGAACTTCTCGTACTCCGCGGCCAGCACCTCGGCCTTCTTCTTGCCCATGGCCTTGCGGAACCCGTCGGCCTCGCCGGCCGTGTATCCCGCGAGCTCGCGGGAAATGGCCATGATCTGCTCCTGGTACACGATCAGGCCGTGCGTCTCGCCGAGGATCTCCCGGAGCGGCTCCTCCAGCTCCGGGTGGATGGGCGTGAGTTCCTGCTTGCCGTTCTTGCGGTCGGCGTAGTTCCAGTGCGTGCCCATGCCCATCGGTCCGGGGCGGTACAGGGCGAGGGCGGCCACGATGTCGTTGAAGCCGGTCGGCTTCATGCGCTTGAGCAGCTCGCGCATGCCGCCGGAATCCAGCTGGAACACGCCCAGGGTGTCGCCGCTGGCGAGCAGGTCGTAGGTGGCCTGGTCGCTGGTACTCAGCGTGTCGAGGTCGATCTCCTCGCCCCGGTTGCTCTTGATGTTCTCCAGGCAGTCGCCGATCACCGTGAGGTTGCGCAGGCCCAGGAAATCCATCTTGAGCAGGCCGATGTCCTCGCAGGAGGGGTAGTCCCACCCGGTGATGAGGGCGCCGTCCTGGGCGCGCTTCCACATGGGGATCACGTCGAGCAGCGGCTCGGAGGACATGATCACCGCGCACGCGTGGACGCCGGCCTGGCGGACCATTCCCTCCAGCCCGCGGGCCGTGTCGTAGATCCGCTTGACGTCCGGGTCGGTCTCGATCAGCTGGCGGACCTCCGCGGCCTCGCCGTAGCGCTCGTGCGTCGGGTCGGTGATGCCGGAGAGCGGGATGTCCTTGGCCATGATCGCCGGCGGCAGGGCCTTGGTGATCCGGTCGGCGATCGCGTACCCCGGCTGGCCGAAGTTCACGCGCGCGGCGTCCTTGATGGCGGCCTTGGTCTTGATGGTGCCGAAGGTGATGACCTGCGCGATCTTGTCCGCGCCCCACTTGTCGCTGGCGTAGCGGATCATCTCGCCGCGGCGGCGGTCGTCGAAGTCGATGTCGATGTCGGGCGCCGACGGGCGCTCGGGGTTGAGGAACCTCTCGAACAGCAGGCCGTGCTCGATCGGGTCGATGTTGGTGATCTTGAGCGCGTACGCCACGAGCGCACCCGCCGCGGACCCTCGCCCCGGGCCCACCTTGATGCCGATCGAGCGGGCGTACTCGATGAGGTCGCCCACCACGAGGAAGTAGCCGGGGTACCCCTTGCCCTTGATCACCTCGAGCTCGAAGGCCGCCCGGTCCAGGTACTCCTGCGGGATCCCGGACGGGAAGCGCCACTCCAGGCCCTTGTGGACCTCCCGGGCCAGCCACGTGTCCTCGGTCTCGCCCGCCGGCACGGGGAACTTGGGCATCCGGTCCTTGGGCGCCCAGATGTCGTCGTAGGGCTGGACCCGCTCGGCCACCCACAGCGTGTTGTCGCAGCCCCCGGGGACCTCGGAGTCCCACTGCGCCCGCATCTCCTCCGCCGACTTGAGGAAGTAGCCGTCGCCGTCGAACTTGAAGCGTCCCTCGTCGGCGAGGGTCTTGCCGGTCTGGACGCAAAGCATGGCCTCGTGGGCGTGCGACTGCTCGCGGGTGACGTAGTGACAGTCGTTGGTCACCAGCGGCGGCATCCCCAGGTCCCGGCCGAGCTTGAGCAGGTCCTCCCGGACCCTCCGCTCGATGTCGATGCCGTGGTCCATCAGCTCGAGGAAGAAGTTGTCCTTGCCGAAGATCGACTGCCACTTCTCGGCCGCCTCGTAGGCCTCCTTGACGTGGCCCAGCCGCAGGCGCGTCTGGATCTCCCCGGACGGGCAGCCGGAGGTGGCGATGATCCCCTCCGAGTGCTCGGCCAGGATCTCCGCGTCCATCCGCGCCCACTTGCCCAGCTGCCCCTCGTACGAGGCGAGCGAGGAGAGCAGGAACAGGTTGCGCAGGCCGGTCGCGTTCTCCGCGACCATGGTCATGTGCGTGTAGGCGCCGGAGCCGGCGACGTCGTCGCCCTTCTGGTGCTTCTCTCCCCACAGCACGCGCTTCTTGTTGAAGCGGGACTCGGGGGCGACGTACGCCTCGATCCCGATGATCGGCGTGATGCCGGTCTTGACGGCCTGCTTGTAGAAGTCCGAGGACCCGTACATGTTGCCGTGGTCGGTCATCCCCACCGCGGGCATGCCGAGGCGCTTGGCCTCGGCGAACATCGGGTTGATCTGAGCCATCCCGTCGAGCATCGAGAACTCGGTGTGATTGTGCAGATGCACGAACTGGGATCCGCCCACGCAGCATTCCTCCTACGACTTGTCCGGCCCAGTCTAGGTCGCTTCTCCGACACGACCCGAAACCCCAGCACGAGCTCAGCGCGGCGACCTCCCGGCCAGCGTGAACACGATCACGGCCACCCAGATCAACCCGAAGCCCGTCCACTGGACCGCGTCCAACCGCTCCCCCACCACGAGCAGGCCCCACGCCATCTGCAGCACCGGCACGATGTACTGCAGCATCCCCACCGTCGCGAGCGGGATCCGTTGGGCGGCCACCGCGAACAGCAGCAGCGGCACCACCGTGACCAGGCCCGCGGTGGCCAGCAGGACGGAGTGGCCGGGGCCGTGCCCGGTGAACGTCCCGACGCCCGAGACGCCCAGCCAGACGAGCAGCGCCAGGGCGAGCGGGGCGATCACCAGCACCTCGCCGGTCATCCCGATCACCGGGTCCACCCGGAGCGTCTTCTTGAGCACGCCGTACATCCCGAAGCTCAGCGCGAGGACGACCGACAGGGACGGGAAGTGGCCGTATCCGAGTGTGAGAACCCCCACGGCGACGACGGCGAGGCCCACCGCGAGCGCCTGTGGTCGGGTGAGACGCTCGCGGAAGAGCAGCACTCCCAGTACGACACTCACGAGGGGGTTGATCGTGTACCCGAGCGCGGCCTCGGTGACCCGCCCGGAGTTGACCGCGTACACGTAGACGCCCCAGTTGGCGGTGATGAACAGCGCCGCACCGGAGATCCGGGTCCACGAGACGCGGTCGAGTGACCACAGCTCGCGCCACCGCCGCAGCACGGTGAGTACGATTCCCATCACCACGAGCGACCACACGATCCGGTGGCCCACGATCTCGACCGCACCGGCGGGCTCGAGCAGCGGGAAGAAGGCCGGGAAGAAGCCCCACAGGGTGTACGCGGCGACGCCGGCGGCCATCCCGCCCGCCACCGACCTGTCGCTCGTGCCCACGCGCCCGTCACCCACCCGCATCTCCCTCGGTTCCTGGTCCCACCGTGCCTCGTCCCACCTTGCCTCGCCCGACTGCGCCGCCCCCACCGCGCCGCCCCGACTGCGCCGCCCCCACCGCGCCGCCCCCACCGCGCCGCCCCCACCGCGCCGCCCTCGCCGCGCCGCAATTCGGTCGACGTATTGCGCGAGATCCGGGGCGTACGCGCGACATCCGTCGACCGACCCCTGCGAGATGTCGACCAAACCGGGGGGCGGGTGCGGGGGGCGGGG
>DIAZ01000050.1:0-3187 GCA_002415925.1 Dietzia sp. UBA5065
CTGGTGGTCAATCACAAGGTGGTCGATCCACGACGGGGCAGGAGTGCCTCGACGGCGACGGTGACCCGATTGCTCGACTGGGCCCCCGCGCCCGATCCCTCTCTCCGGGTGCGGCGTCACCCCGCGGATCTGGACCGGCTCGTCCACGCGTGGCGATTGTTGCGGGCGGTGGGGCACGCGGCGGAGTCCCCCGTCGGGGCGGTTCTGGGTCTCGGCTCATCGCGGGCCGTGGTGCATGAGCTGGAGCCGGTCCTCGAGGCCGCCGACCGCACTCATTCGACGCGGCTGGCGGTGGTCCGCGGTGAGCTGGACACCGCGCCGAGCCGCATCGGCGAATGCCGCACCTGCCCCTGGTGGGAGGGCTGGGAGGGTCGGGGACAGCACGTGACGGGCTGCCGCGACCGGCTGGTCATGAACGACGACGTGAGTCTGGTCGTGGGCGGTGGCCAGACGGGCCCGCTGCGAGCGCAGGGCGTGCGGACCGTGGCGGAACTGGCGGAGGCCGGGCCGGAGCGGCCACCCGACTGGAATGGTGAACCTTTTGCGGATGCGGTCCTGCGGGCCCGGGCGCATCGGGACGGCGAGACGGTGGTGCCCAAGGTGGCCCGCCCGAGCATCCTGCGTGCGGACATCGAGGTCGACGTGGACCTCGAGAGTCACCTGGACGATGGCGCCTACCTGTGGGGCGCGCTGCTCACGCTGAGGGACGGGCGCCCACTGGAGGCGGAGGGCTATAAACCGTTCGTCACATGGACCCGGTTGCCAGATCCCGACGAGGGGCGCGCCTTCGCGGAATTCTGGCGCTGGCTCACCGGGATCCGGGACAGGGCCGCAGGTCAGGGTCGCTCATTCAGGGCTTACTGCTATTCGCGGTCCGCCGAGAACGGATGGATGCTCTCGACCGCCGCCAGGTTCGGGCCCGAGGGCACCGTCGCCGTCGTCAAGGGGGTTCCCTCCGTCGCCGAAGTGCGACGGTTCATCTCCTCCTCGCAGTGGGTGGACGTCCACGAGGCGGTTACCACCCAGTTCGTCTCCACATCCGGGCTCGGTCTCAAGGTGGTGGCGCCGGTCGCGGATTTTCACTGGCGCGATCCCGAGGCCGGGGGTGAGGCGTCGGTCGGCTGGTACCGGGATGCGCAGGCCGCCCGGGGGGTCGAGCGTGAGGCGGGAAGGCAACGGATCCTGGAGTACAACGAGGACGATGTCCGGGCCACTCGCGCTGTGCGCGAGTGGATCTCCCGCTCGAGCCGGGATGGCTACTAGCTCTGAACGTTCGTCCACTTCGGATTTGGACCCCTCATGCGCGGGCATTTCGCGGTGGCCGCGCAGTGTGTTCTCGGCGGAATGATTAGAATTGTTAAATATCGCCGGAGTGCCGGTGCATCCCTCCCGAAAGGAACACTGACCCATGACGAGTCACATCCGCGCCGCTGCAGCCCTCGCCGTCTCTGCTCTCGCCCTGACCGGCGGAGTGGGTCTGGCACACGCTCAGTCCTCCGCCCTCGGCTCGGCCGAGGAGGGGACGGGGGAGGTCGGCCCCGGATCGATCGACACCTCGGGCTCCGCATTGCTCGGCGAGCCGACCTTCGGCAGCCTCGCCCCGGTCGTGTCGCAGGGCGTGGGCTCGGTCAACGCGGCAGCGGGTTCCGACGCCGTGAGTCCCGCGCCGGGTACCGGCTCCGTGGACACCACCGGTTCCCTCCTCGGCGAGCCCACCTCAGGCTCCCTGGTGCCGGCCGTGGCGTCGGTCGGTGACGCACTGGGCTCCGATGGGGGTCCGGCAATCGTCATCGGCTCCGATGGCGGTACGGATTCGCTTGGTGGATCCGGTTCGCTCGGGCCGGTGCTGCTGGTCGGCGGCTCCGCCGCTGTCATCGGGGCGGGAATCTACTTCGCGCCGCAGATCGAGCAGGCTCTGACGGACGCGGGAATCGTGCTGCCGCCGCTGCCCCAGTTCTGATCCTCCGGGGCCTCCTCCGCCCCGTACTGTTTCCGCTCTCGAGGCCCGCTCCCGACGCCGGGGGTGGGCCTCGAGGCATCGGCGGTGGTGTAATCACGGGAAGAAGCGTGACCGGACCCGGCCGGACGAGGCCAGAATCGCAGGCCGAGAATAGTTCTCGGGCCAGATTATAACTAAGAATTAACTAAGTTTTCTCCGTTGACGTCCTGAGTGCACCGATAGAGTGCGGGTAGGGCGGTCGAAGCGGTTTCTCCATAACACTGTTTTGACGCCGTCAAACCCCGCCCGGGGTGGTTCGGCCACGAGCCTCCGCGCCTGGGAACCTTTTCCACACGAGGAGACGAAGAAATGACGTTCACGACCCGCAAGGTGGCCGCCGTCGCTGCCGCCACCGCTCTGGCCATCTCGGGCGCCACCGGCGTCGCCAACGCGCAGAGCGAGGGCAGCCTGGACGCCGGCAGCCTGACCGGCGGCTCAGGCGAGCTGAGCTCCGGCAGCGAGGGCTCCGGCGACTCGGCCGGCAACGGTTCGGTCCCGGAGGACCTGGGCTCGCTTATCCTGGACGGCGATGCCACCGGCAACGGCTCCCTCGATACCGAGGGTTCCCTGATCGGCGAGCCGACCACCGGCTCGCTCTCGGGCTCCTTGTCCGAGGCGATCGCCTCCTCCGGCGTCAACTCGCTCAGCCCGGCACCCGGCACGGGCTCCATCACCACCACTGATTCGCTTCTGGGGGAGCCCACCACCGGTTCGCTGGCCCCGATCTACGCTCCTATCGCGGGCTCGCTCGGCATCGGCGAGGGAGCCACCACCGTTCTCGGTTCGATGGAGGGATCCCTCGGTGCCGGCTCGCTCCCCGGCGGCACCGGCTCGCTCGTTCCCGCCACCCTGGGTCTCGGATCCGTCGCGGTGATCGGTGCGGGCATCTACTTCGCGCCGCAGATCTACGCGGCCATCACCGCGGCCGGCATCGCGCTGCCGCCGCTGCCGTAGGCCCCGGCCGACACGAGTGAGGCCCGCCCCAGACGGGGCGGGCCTCACTCGTGTCACCGGAAGTCCCGGCGACGGGAACGCTCGGTCCGGCCGGACGTCCGGTCTAGCGCGGCGCCATGCGCAGGGCGCCGTCCATGCGGATCGACTCGCCGTTGAGGTAGTCGTGCTCGACGATCGCGTTGGCGAGCTGGGCGTAGTCCGACGGGCGGCCCAGGCGCGACGGGAACGGGATCG
>DIAZ01000050.1:3438-14014 GCA_002415925.1 Dietzia sp. UBA5065
CCGACCTGGCCCTCGTACGCGGCCACGGAGGCGGTGTTGATGATGACGCCGCGCTGGCCGTCCTCGTCCACGGTGTCTTGCGTGGACATGGCCTCGGCGGCCAGCCGCATGACGTTGAACGTGCCCACCAGGTTCACGGAGATGCAGGTCTGGAAGAGGTCGAGCGCGTGCACGCCCTTCTTGGAGACGATCCGGGCGGCCGGGGCGATGCCGGCGCAGTTGACCACCACGCGCAGCGGCGCGGCTTCGGTGGCCTTGGCGATGGCGGCCTTGACGTCGTCCTCGCTGGTCACGTCGGCGGCGAGGAGGGTGATGCCCTCGTCGATGCCCTGCTCGGCCGCCTTGTCGATGGACTGCTGGAGATCGAGGCCGAAGACGATCGCGCCCTTCTCGGCGAACGACCGCGCGGTGGCGTTGCCCAGGCCGGAGGCGGCGCCGGTGACGATGACGGAAGCACCCTTGATGTCCACGGGCGATGTCCTTTCACTAGGAACTGCAACGAATGTCCCCCCCAGTGTCCCAGAGACGAGGTCAGCGCACGTCGAAGGCCGTGCTCTCCCCCCGCACGGGGAACAGCCGGCCGTCGATCCCGCGGCCCGAGGCCGTGTAGACCACGCGGTACGCACCGGCCGGGGTGCCCGGCGGGATGTCCCAGGTGATGAGGGCGTTGGTGACGGTGAGCAGGCCCTCGAAGACGATCATCGTGGACCAGTCCCCGTCGTCGTGGACGCGTACCCAGCGGCCGTCGTCGCGACGTTCCACCGCGAGGTAGGTGTCCCCGCGGCGCAGGTCGGAGTTGGGGTGCGTGCCGCAGAACCGGACCGTCACGCGCTGGCCCACGCGGTACTCCGCCAGGGGCGGATCGAGGACGTCGCCGAACCGCCGGAAGGGGGCCGGGGTGTCCACGACCGGGTTGCCCAGCGGGGACACCGGGATGAGGCCGGTGAGGTCGCGCTCGGGGCCGCCGGGATCGAGCGGCGTCCCCGCCCGCATCGAGCGCGCCAGATCGGCGGCGACCTGCTGGATGGCCGGCAGGGTCCACGGCCCGAACGCCGTCGCGCCGCCCTCGTAGTTCTGCGCGGAGTACTCCTCGGGGGTGGTGACGTAGTGCCCGTAGGCGTTGGAGTAGCCCTGCACGGTGATGCGGTCCTCGGCCACGCCCAACTCGGCCGAGAGCGTGCGGCGCAGCCGCAATCCGGCCACGACGGTCGGCTCGAATCCCAGGCAGAACAGGTAGTGCCCGCCCAGTCGGACCAGGTGGAACGGGTAGACGCGCTGGATGGCGTTCGGCACCAGGCCCACCGGCAGCAGGACGTCCTTGGCGCCGTGCGCCTCGCGGAGCCAGGCGGGGACCACCACGTCGGTGACCGCCCTGACGGCGGGGTTTCCGCCGCGGTCGCCCTCGGCGAACGGCAGCTCGTCGCCGCCGCCGCCGTCCTCCTGGCTGCCGGAGGCGAACGCCGCCCCCAGCGCCGCGACGGCGGTCCGGTGCGCGCGGCCGTCGCCGGTGAACTCGGGGCGGATCTCGACCGCCGACATGTCCACCCAGCGGTGCCGGACGTCGATCCCGCCGCCCAGCGGCCGGACGCCGCGGTCCACCTGGTCCCGGGCCGCGGCGAACTGTCGCTCGCCGGTGATCCGGGTGTTGAGCCACTCGTCGGGCGTCGGGCCCCGCCCGGGCGCGAGGTCCAGATTGGGGCTCACGTCGCCGGGGTTGGTCTGCGCGAACGCGGTCACCAGCTCCGGCGTGCGGCCGGCCAGGTAGTCCTGCCCGGCCACCTCGCGCTCCCAGTGCCACGCGGCGTAGCCCTTGTTGTCCGAGGAGGCGATCCGGTTGTGCGAGGTCATCGAGGTGGCGTGCGCGGCGAACCAGTTCAGCACGCCGACCAGCCTGCCGTCGCGGGTGATCTGCAGCGACTGCGACCGCGGGTCGATCCCCGCGGGGAAGTGGGCGCGCTCGTCCGGGGAGTCGCGGTCGAAGGACCCGCGGGAGCGGTTGACGCCGGCGTCGTGCAGGGTTCCGGTCGTCACCCCGACGGTCGACGGCGCGAGGTCGCGATTCGCCATGCGGACCGCGTCGACGATCCCGGCGCAGTTGGCGTCGAACGTCACCGGACGGAAGCCGAGCATCGACAGGTCGACCATCGGGTGACCGGACGTCCCGCCCGGCGCGACGTGGGTGTGCGTGGCGGTGATGACCACGTTGCCCTCGTGGTAGGTGCCGCCGAACTCGGCGGCCAGGCGCCGCAGGACCTCCTGCTGGATCGACTGGAAGACCAGGCCGATCTCGGCGGTGACGTGGAGGAACCGGGGCGACGACGGCGAGTCGGCAAAGACGAAGGCGCGGGCCCGCTGCCTCAGGTGGAGCCCGACGGCGAGTTGCTCGGTGTCCGCGTACCCGTTCATGCCCGCGCCGAGCGGCTCGCCGGTCATGTCCCCGATGCCGCGGCCGACGAACATCGCTGTGGACTGCCCGGAGGCGGCCGCGGGCAGCAGCGACTGCAGGGCGGCGATCCCGCCGAGCGCGGCCGCCCCGCCCAGGACGGTGCGTCGGGGGACGCCGTGGTGGCCGGTGTCGCTGCGGGTCATCGGGGCTCCCTGGGTGGTGCGCGGGTCGGGGGTGAGACGCCGGGCCCCCGCGCTCGTTGCGCGGGGGCCCGGCTGTGGTGCGGTGGTGCTGTGGTGCTGTGATCCGGCCGGTCAGCCCTTGGCGGCGGCCAGGCGCTCGGCCACGTCCGCCCAGTTGATGACGTTCCAGAAGGCCTTGACGTAGTCCGGCTTGACGTTCTTGTACTGGAGGTAGAAGGCGTGCTCCCACATGTCCAGCATGAGCAGCGGGGTGATGTTGATCGAGATGTTGCCCTGCTGGTCGGTGAGCTGCTGGATCACCAGGCGCTGACCGATGTGGTCGAACCCCAGGACGGACCAGCCGGAGCCCTGCAGCGTGGTGGCGGCGGCGTTGAAGTGGGCCTGGAACTTGTCGAACGACCCGAAGTCGGCGTCGATCGCGGCGGCCAGGTCACCCTCGGGCCGACCGCCACCGTTCGGCGACATGTTCTTCCAGAACACCGAGTGGTTGGTGTGGCCACCGAGGTGGAAGGCCAGGTTCTTGCTCAGGAGCGGGGCCTTGGCGGCGATGCTGCCGTCCTCGCGCGCGGCGGCGAGCTGCTCGATCGCGTCGTTGGCGCCCTTGACGTAGGTGGCGTGGTGCTTGGAGTGGTGGAGCTCCATGATCTCGCCGGAGATGTGCGGCTCCAGAGCGCCGTAGTCGTAGTCGAGATCGGGAAGAACATACTCGGCCATCGTGGTGAGTCCTCTCAGTTGAGTGACGGGCTGCTCGCGGGCGTCGCCCGCGGCGCCCGTCACGACGTCCGTGTCCCACCATAGTGATGGCTCACCGCCTTCGTCGGCCACCGCACGAGCCGCCCCTCCGGCGGCGCAGCCCACCTGCCATGATCGGCATCGTGGATCACTCGGATACGCCCGCCGCGCGCGTCATCTCCGTCTCGGCCGTCGTGCTGACCCGACCCGACGGGGCGGTGGTCACGGTCCGGAAGTCGGGAACGGATCGCTTCATGCTCCCCGGCGGGAAGTGGGAATCGGGCGAGACGCCGCTGGAGTGCGCGATCCGCGAGATCGGCGAGGAGCTGGGCGTGACGCTGGCACCGGGGGAGCTCACCCCGCTGGGGCGCTTCGAGACCGCCACCGCCAACGAACCCGGGTTCCGGCTGGTCTCCGAGGTCTTTGCCGCCGAGGTCGACGGCGGGCAGGAGCCGCGGGCCGAGATCGCCGAGGCGCGCTGGGTGACCCCGGTCCAGCTGGAGGCGGTGTCCGGGCTCCCCGAGGACGACTGCGCCCCCTGGGCCCCGCTGCTCGTGCGGGTCGCTCGCGGGATGCGCGGGCACGGGAGCCCGCTACCGACCTGATCCGCCGGGGCCCACCTCGTCGCCGCCGAAACGCCCCGCCGCCACCGCGGCGAGGTACGCGCGGTAGTCCGCGGCCACCACGTCGGAGTAGTGACCGGCCCACTCGGCGATCGCGGCGGGGAACACGTCGCTCCTGCCCAGGTACCCGGCGACGGCGGCGCTGTTCGGACTCTGGGAATGGGCTCGGGCGAGGAGCGCGGCGCACAGCCGGCCGTACCGGACGACCCCCCGGGCCTTCATCCGGTCGAGGTCGAGGTCGCCCTTCATGTCGCGGAACTGGCGCCAGTAGAAGCTGTGGCCGGTGCTGCTCGAGCTCCAGCCCAGGAACGGGTCGGAGGCGGATTGGAGGATCCGCTGGCAGGTCACCACCCGGAAACCGTCCTCGGCGGCATCGATCCGCGACGGTTCCGCGAGCACGCTCCGGCCGGCCTCCTTGATCTGCAGGATCAACGGGGCCCCGGTGGACTCCTCCAGGAGGACGATCGCGCATCGGGTGCCCACGCTCCCGACGCCCACCACCCGTCGGGCGGCGTGCACCACGTGGAACTGCGACATCAACAGCGCGAGGTCCGGGCGGAGGGAGGTGAGGTACTCGTCGAAGCGCTCGTGGATCTCCTCCAGCCCGTCCCTGCCCAGGGGCACCAGGACCGGGGGGTCGTGGACGATCCGGTGATCCCCCTCCGGGCCCTCGGTCGTGATCTTGGTCAGCACCTGCTCGGAGGTCCGGCGCCGCGCCCGTCGCAGGGAGCGCTCGATGCTCTGCGTCTCGTGCGTCTCCGCGGCGTCGAGCAGCCAGTCCGCGTCGACCGAGGAGAAGTAGCGGTCCAGGGAGGATTCCCGGACCTTCACGGCCAACGCGTCGCGGTAGACGCTGACCACGGAGGCGACCGCCTCCGCCCGGGCCGCGGAGTCGACCGCCTTCTCCCTGAGGACGAGGTCCACGGAGACGGCCAGCCTCTTGACGTCCCACTCCCACGCGCCGATCCACGCCTCGTCGAAGTCGTTGAGGTCAAAGACGAGCCTGCGCTCCGGGGTGGCGTACAGGCCGAAATTGCTCACGTGGGCATCGCCGCAGATCACCAGGTCGATGCCGGTCGACGGCCCGGCGGCCAGGTCCGCGGCCATCACGTCGGCCGTCCCGCGGAAATAGGCGAACTCCGACTCGCTCATCCGTTCCGCGCGCACCCCGAGGAGGTCGGGGAGCCGGCCGACCTCCGTCCGCTCGATCACGGCGAGCGGATCGCGGTGGTCCGGGGCGGCGAGCTCCCGGTGGGAGCTGCGCGGGCACCCGGAGCGCAGCGCGCGGCCGGCGTCCACGGCCCGGCCGGTCGGGGCGCCCGGCGGGAGGAGGTTGCGGACCCGCAGGACGGTGTCCGCGCTGATCGGGGGTCTGTCCGTGGATGAGGTCATCCCCGATTCGACCACACGGGGTGGATCACACGGGGTCGATCACACTGGGGTCGATCACACGGGGTGGATCACAGCACGAGGAGCGCGAGGAGCACGATCAGCAGGAGCACCGCGCCGGCGACGCTGACCCGGAGGTTGCGACGGCGGACGTGGTCACTGCACCCGGAGCCCTCGAACGGCCGACCCGAGTCGCCGTCGAGGATCTCCCGCAGCTGCTGGGCGGCGGGCTTTGAAGTGGTCACGTCGAGCTCCCCCTCGGTCAATCTGCTGCCCACCCTAGCGCCGGCTGTGGCGTTCGTCACATCACACCGTGATCACGTTCCCGCGACGGGGTTACCCTGTGGCATGGGCTGGCTACAGGACGCGATCAGACATTCCGCGATGCGCACGGCGACCGAGGTGATCGACGCAGGATCGGCGTTGCCGGGCAGGACGGAGCGGGTGCCCGTGGCGCCGGCGAACCTCGCCACGGGACACCCCATGGTGCCGCCGTTCCCCGAGGGACACGAGGTGATCGTGCTGGGGATGGGGTGCTTCTGGGGTGCGGAGAAGATCCTGTGGCAGCTCGACGGTGTGTGGACCACGGCCGCCGTCTACGCCGGGGGGTGGACGCCGAACCCCACCTACGAGGAGACGTGCACCGGGCGGACCGGCCACACCGAGGCGGTGCTGGTGGTCTTCGATCCGGCAGTGCTGCCGGTCGAGAAGCTGCTCGCGACGTTCTTCGAGTGGCACGACCCCACCCAGGGCATGCGGCAGGGCAACGACCTGGGGACCCAGTACCGGTCGGCGGTGTTCACCACCACGCGGGAGCAGGAGGCCACGACCCGGCGCCTGGCCGCGGCGTACCAGAAGGAGCTGGACGCCGCCGGATTCGGGGCCCTGACCACGGAGTTCGGCATGCTCGAGGAGGTCAGGTCCGGGGAGTACTCGTACGCCGAGGACTACCACCAGCAGTATCTGCTCAAGAACCCGGGCGGGTACGACTGCCACGTGCGCAGCGGGGTGGCCTGCCCGATCTGATCGGCACACGAAAGGGCCCGGCCGGGATTTCTCCCGGGCCGGGCCCTCGTCGACGATCGTAAGAAGTCAGATTGCTCTGACCTCGGATCACATCGGGGTGATGTTCTCCGCCTGCAGGCCCTTGGCGCCCTGCGCGACGTCGAAGGAGACCTGCTGGTTCTCCTCGAGCGAGCGGTAGCCCGAGCCCTGGATGGCGGAGAAGTGCGCGAAGACGTCGGCCGAGCCGTCGTCGGGCGCGATGAAGCCGAAGCCCTTGTCAGCGTTGAACCACTTCACGGTGCCGGTTGCCATAGTGGCGTCCTTTCGAGAGTCGGCGCCCCGCTTGTCGGGACGCCTGATGTTGCAGCAGAGAGCGTGCTGTGTGTTTCCCTGCGGTGCCGCATCGTCCTCTCTCAAGGACGGTGGATCTACAGAAATACAACGTACGATTTCAACTACTGAGTATGACCCTACATGGTGGGAGGCCATCCGTCACCCCCGCCGGGTGACGGGCACGTGAACACCCGGTGCCGTGTCCTGTTCCGGGGTCGCTCTCCCGCCCGGGCCCGGCGAGACTGTGCACGTGAACTCCGACCTCGCCCGTGACCTGGATGCGCTCCTCGCCGACCTCTCCCGGGGCCGTCCCGGGCACGCGGCCGAGGTGGACGCGTGCGCGCCGACCCACCGCGGCGGCGCGCTGAACCTCGTCGACTACGCGACCCTGCGCCGGCACGACCTCCGGGACCTGCAGGACCGGTTGCTCGACGTGGGGGTCTCGCCGTTGGTCGGCTGCGAGGACGACGTGGAGATGGCTCTCGGCGCGGCCCGTGCGGCGGTGGCCGCGCTCCGCGGTGAGGATCCGGCCGCCTTCGCGGACCGCGAGGCCACGGCCGCCGCCCGCGATGCCGGGGAGGCCGCGTTGGCGGACCATGCGGACGACCTCCTGGGCCGGGCCCGTCACGGCCGGTCGGGACGGGTCATGGTGACCTTGCCGTCGAAGGCCGCCGACGACCCCGGATTCGTCCTGGACCTCGCCGAGCGCGGGATGGACCTGGCGCGCATCAACTGCGCCCACGACGACCCGGAGCGGTGGGAGGCGATGATCGCGCACGTCCGCGCCGCGCAGGGGGCGGTGGGCAGGCGGATCCCGGTCTCCATGGACCTGGCCGGACCCAAGTTGCGGACCGGGCCGATCGCCCTCGGCGCGCCGGTGGGGCGGGCCCGGGTCACGAGGGAGGACGACGGGACCGTCGTCGAACCCGCCCGTATCTGGTTGACCGCCGACGGCGTCGACCCCGCCGTGGCCCCGGCGCCGCCCGTCACCCGGGGCCGTGCGCCCCTGCGCGTGCGCGTCGACCCGGAGTGGTTGGCGGCCCGCTCACCGGGCGACGTGATCCACGTTCCCGACACGCGGCGGGTCGGGCGGCGGTTCACCGTGGTCTCCGCGGGGGCCGACGGGATGCTGGCCGAGGGCCAGCGCAACGCGTGGGTGCGGGACGGTACGACGATCGACTGCGATTTCGGGCGCACCCGCGTCCGCGGGATCCCCGCGGTCCCGCGCCGGATCCGGGTCCGGCGCGGGGACTCGATCCTGCTCACCTCGGACATGGAGCCCGTGGAGCCGCCGCGCCACGGCGGGGAGATAAGGCTGGGCTGCGCCCTGCCGGAGGTCGTGGAGGCGCTGTCGGTGGGGGACCGGGTGCTGTTCGACGACGGGGTGATCGCCGCGGAGGTGACCGCCACCCCGGGGGACGCCGCCGCGGACGGCCCGTGGGCCCGCCTGGAGGTGGTGCGCTGCCGCGAGGGCGGCCGCTGGCTGGGCTCCGAGAAAGGCATCAACGTCCCCGGGGTCGAGGTGGCCACCCCGGCCCTGACCGACGAGGACCGGCGGAGCCTGCGGTTCGCCGCCAGGCACGCCGACGTGGTGGCGCTGTCGTTCGTGCGCACCCGTCAGGACGTGGCCGATGCGGTCACCGCGCTACAGGAGGCTGCCGCCGAGACCGGCCGTGAGCTGGGTCTGCTGCTGAAGGTCGAGACCAGGCAGGCCTACCGCTCGCTGCCGGCGCTCCTGCTCGAGGCCATGCGGCACGACAGGGTGGGCGTGATGATCGCCCGCGGGGACCTGGCCGTGGAGATGGGCTTCGAGTCGCTCTCGGAGATCCCGCGCAACATCACCCTGATGTGCCAGGCGGCCCGGGTGCCGGTCGTGCTGGCCACCCAGGTGTTGGAATCCCTCACCAAGACCGGCATGCCGTCCCGCGCCGAGATCTCCGACGCGGGCTCGGCGCAGCGGGCGGAGTGCGTGATGCTCAACAAGGGCCCGTACGTGGCGGAGGCGATCGAGACGCTCGACGCGATCCACTCCCGGATGGGCCGGATCCAGCGCAAGGCGCTGCCGCTGATGCGCCACGTGGACAGCTGGGACTGACCCCCGGCACCGGCACCGACCGCGCACGTCGGCCGCCCGGCCTGTGCCAGCATGGTCGCCATGACCACACCGCGGCGGACCGGCCGGTGGCGCTGGGTCGCCCACCCGCCGTGGCGGCCCCCGCTGCAGGGCACCCGTCCGCCCCCGCCGCGGTACCGCGCGGGCCCCGCGTGGGGTGACCGGACACCCGCCTACCCGGCGACCCCGAGATGGGGCCTGCCGCTGGTCGCGATCCCCCCTCGCACGGACCGGCCGGAGCGACCGTCGCGCGCGTGGCCGGCCGCTGCCGCGCCCGGGATCGTCACCGCGGCGGGGACCTGGTTCGCGGCGTCCGCCGTGGCGCACGGTCTCCGCTACGCGGCCCTCGCCTGGTACGACGATCGTCTGGCCCCGTGGTGGGTCGAGGCCGCCACAACCGCGCTCGTGTGGGTGGCCGGGGCCGTGGCGCTCCTCGTCGGTGCCGCGGCGGCCGTCGCGGCCACGGCATGGCTCGTCGAGACGCGCCGACGCGTGTACGACCCCGCCCCGGACCCGCGGAGACGGGCGGAGCTGTGGATCGGCAGCCTCGTCGTCGTCGTCAACTGGGTTCGTCTCCCCGTCTACCTGGAGGAACTCCGCCGGGCCTCGCCCCGCGCACCCGGCAGGTCCGCCGTGCGCCGCTGGTGGGCGGCCTTCACCGTCAACGGTGTGCTGGTCCTGGCCGCGTGGTGGCGCAGCACCGGAGACAGCCCCCAGGCCGCCGCCGACACGGTGCTGCTCGCCGGCCTGGCGGCCCTCGCGGCGGTGTGGGTGGTCCGGGAGACACGGTCCGTCATGCGGAGTTTCGGCGACCCTTCCCCGCGGTTCACCCGGCGGCTGCTCGTGCGGGGGATGGTAGGGGCACCCGCATCGCGAGAGGAGTGAGATGACGGTCCCGGTGACCACCCATCCGCCGTCCCCCGTGTCCACACGGAGTGGGGTCGTGGCCCATCGCGGCGCCTCGGCCCAGTTCCCCGAGCTCACCCTCGTCGCCTTTCAGCAGGCGCTGGAACAGGGCGCGGAGGCCCTCGAGGTGGACATCCGGCTCACCGCCGACGGCGTCCCGGTGCTGCTCCACGACCCCCGGACCACGCGGGTGGCGGACCGCGACCTGTGGGTCCACTCCAGCACCCTGGACCAGCTCGCGACCCTCGACCTGGGGAGCTGGCACCCCGTGCACCGCGCGCCCGAGCCGCTGCTGACGCTGCGGAGCTTCCTCGTGATGGCCGAGGCGTTCCCGCAGGTCAGGCTGTTTCTCGAGACCAAGCACCCGGTGCCGTCGGGAGGGCGCGTGGAGGCGGCCCTGCGCGACGAGCTCAGGTACTTCGGCATGGACCGGCCCGCGTCGTTCGCCGACTCCCGCGCGGTCATGATGAGTTTCTCGGTGATGGCGGTGCGCCGGTTCCGTCAGTTGGCGCCGGAGATCCCCGCCGTGCAGTTGCGCGAGCGACGGAACGTGCTCAAGTCGTGGCCGGCCGAGGGGGTCGGCGCCCAACTGATGGGCCCGAGCATCGGGGCGCTCCGGGCCCGGCCGTGGCTGGTCGAATACTGGCGGTCGCGGGGGATGGGCACCTACTGCTGGACCGTGGACGACCCGGCCGATCTGCTCCTGTGCCGGGACCTGGGCGTGGACTGGGTGGGGACCAACGTCCCGTCGCGGGCGCTGACCGTCCTCGACGGGGGCGTGCCCCGGGCTGAGGGGCCGGCGGCGGGCTGAGTTCTCGGAGGTGGGGCTCGCGGCGGGCCCGGGTCTGCTCCGGCCACGTGCGCTGCGGCTGCGACGTGCGCTGCG
>DIAZ01000050.1:14207-31026 GCA_002415925.1 Dietzia sp. UBA5065
CGCTGCGGCTGTGACATGCGCTGCCTGAATGGACCATTCCGGACGCGTGCCCCCCGCGTTTCCGGGCATTCCCGCAGCGCAGGGCAAAGGCGCAGCGCATCCGGCCCGGGTCGCGCTGCCGGTCTGCACGCGTCCCGCCGCTTCTGCCGCGCCCCCCCGCTTCTGCCGCGCCCCGCCGCCGGAGTCCGGTGTCCGGCGGACGGGCCGTGGCGGTGCCCCGTATCGTGGGCGTCGTGGGTAGACGTCATCGCCATAATGAGCCCAAGTCCGGCGGCAACCGCCAGGCAAAGATCGCCGCACGAGCGGCCGAGCGTGAGGAACTGAGCGTCGAGCCGCGGCCGTTCGCCGGGTTCGCCGGGGAATGCGACATGGTCGCGATGCGCGAGTTCGTGCCGTCCGCCACCACGCGCCTCGCCACGCCCGGAGACGGCCGGGACATCACGCTGGCCACCGTCCTGCCCGGTGCCATCGCCGGCCTGGTGCGCGACGAGTTGCTGGGCGGCGAGGCCCTGGTGGGGCTCCAGGTGCAGGTCCACGGACCGGACCCGGCCGCCGACCTGGCGTACGCGGTGGACTGGGCCTCGCGGGCCGGGGGCGGCGAGACGCTGACCAGCTCGCACCCGAGCGACTCCACCCCGGCGTTGGCCGACGTCGTGGTGGCCGACGCCCCGCTGGAGATCGCGGTCCACCCGGACTTCTCGTGGTGGCTCGCCGACGGCGCCCAGGTCAGCCCCGAGATCGCCCAGGCCATCAAGAACGCCAACGAGGTCATGATGCCCTCCGCCCGCGTCACCGCCGACGGCATCGAGGCGGCCTGGTGGGTCGACGCCGGGGAGAAGGCCCACATCCGCTGGGTGCGACCGGAGGACGAGGACGCACTGTTCGAGGCGCTCGCGCGCGTCCACGCCGCCGGTGGCCTCCACCTGGGCGAGGGTTCGCGGTTCGCCGGGTCGTTCCGGACCCACGGGCTGCTCGTGCCGGTGTTCGACCTGGACCCGGAGATGCATCACCAGGAGTGGGCGCCGGGCCTGCAGGAACTCGACGCGCGTCTGGGCGAGGCGCTCGCACAGGAGGGGCCGCTCGGCTCGGACGAGCGCGCCTCCCGCGACGGGCTGCGCGCGCGCCAGGTCACCCTGCGCTGATCCGGCACCGACCCCCGGCCGCGGCCGGGGGCCTCTAGTATCCGTTCGTGCGGCGACGAGGTCGCCGATCAGGACGTGGAGCTCAGGGGGTGGGATCGGCCGTGGTCGACCAGCGGGGGACAGGCGACGACGAGCCGCCCCGGCCTCCCGGGGTGACCGTCCCGCCGTGGCTGCGGACCGGGCCGACCGCCGACCCGTCGGTGCCGTCCCCGCCCGCGGTTGACCAACCGGACGCCGGGCATCAGGAGCGCCCCCGTGAGCCCGCCCCCGCCCGCATCCGGCTGGGCGCGTCGCGGCACGGGGGTGAGCCGCCCGCGGCGATCGGGGACCCCGGCCGGGCGGAGGACCTGTCCTCGCTGCCCTTCGGCTCCGGGCGGGCGGGATCCACGCGGCGGGACCGGGAGGGCCGCGCCGCCCCCGAGACCGCGTCCCCGCCCGGTCCCGGTGCGCGGTCGCGTCGCCTCGGCCTCGCCGCGGCAGCCGGCGTGGCCGTGCTGACCGGGTCGGCGGTCCTGGGGTTCGTCCTCACCCGCGGGGTCGTGGCACCGACGGGCGAGGAGCCGACGGGCTGCGTCGCGGTCTCCGGGCCGGGCCGCGTGGCGGGTGACGGGCCGGGGTCGCTGGACGGCCCGCTCGAGGCCGTGCTCGCGTTCGACCACGCCTACTACGTCGAGCGGTCCGCGGCGAAGGCGTTCGAGGCGGTCTCGCCGACGAGCCGGATGACGGAGGAGCAGCTCCGTACCGACGGGGTGGACCGGGTTCCCCCGGGCACCACCCACTGCGTCGACGCGCGGGAACTGTCGCCCACGCTCCTCGAGGTGACCCTGACGGAGACCCCGCCGGACGGCGAGCCGGTGATCATCCGGCAGCGTGTCCGGGTGGCGGAGAACCCGGACGGCACGTGGGGGATCGTCTCGATCACCCCGGCGGGGTGAGCCGGGCGGGCTCCGCTCAGGGCCCGGACTCGAGGTAGTCCTGCGGTGGGGTCCGCCCCGAGGCGACGGCGTCGAAGAACTCGGTCGTGCTGGGGCCCCACACCAGGTAGGAACCCACGTCGCCGGACTCCATGCCGTCGTACGGTGCGGTCACGGTGAGCGGGTCGCCCCGGAGCTTCCACATCACCGAGGCGAGGTTCCAGATGTGGTCGCCGGTGTCCACGGTCGCGGACGCGGCGGCGGAGTCGACCAGGGGCAGCGCGGTGAACGGGTTGAGCAGGATCCCCGGGGACATGGTCTTGCGCATGAGCGCGCCCAGGAACTGCCGCTGGTTGCGGACCCGCTGGAGGTCCTGTTCGGCGAACCCGTAGCGGGTCCTGACGAACCCGAGGGCCTGCGGGCCGGTCAGGGTCTGGCACCCGGCGGCCAGGTCGAGGCCGGCCAGCGGGTCGTTGATCGGCTCGTCCAGGCAGAGGTCCACGCCCCCGACCGCGTCGACGATCCCGGCGAAGCCGCCGAAACCGATCTCCGCGTAGTGGTCGATCCGGACCCCGCTCTGTTCCTCGAGGGTCTGGGTCAGCAGGGCCGGGCCGCCGAACGCGTAGGCGGCGTTGAGCTTGTTCTGCCCGTAACCGGGGATGTCGACCAGCAGGTCGCGGGGCAGCGAGATGAGCATGGTCCTGCCGCCGTCCCGCGGCGTGTAGACCAGCATCATGGTGTCGGTGCGTCTGCCGCCGGCGTCGGATTCCGACCCGGTCGACAGCTGGGCCTGCTGCTCCGGGGTGAGCCCCTCGCGGGAGTCCGTGCCCACCAGCAGCGTGACGGTGCCCGGGGTCTTCCCGCCGCGGCCGGGGTAGTCGGTGAGGGCGTCGATCCGCTGCAGCGTGGAGTCGGCCCAGATCACGCCCGCCACGCCCAGGGTGAGGACCACGACCAGGATCAGGCCCAGGATGCGCAGGGGGCCCGGTCGGCGGGTGCGGGGCGCCCGGTGCGCCCGGCGGTCGCGCGGTGGCGCAGCGGCCCGCGGTCGCCCGCCGTCGGGCCGTTGCGCCCGCGGGTCGACGGGCTGGCGGTAGGGGTCGCGGGTGTCGGCCCGGGGCCGGGGCGACCGCTCGGGGGGCCGGCCGGTGTGGCGCGCGCTCCCGCCCCGGGGCAGCGGCTCGGGTTGCTGGCGGGGCTGGTAGCCGGTCCGGCCCGCGGGCCGCTCGCGCCGGGGCGCGGGGTCGCGTGGCGCGCCGGGGTCGGCGTAGCCGCGTGCCTCGCGTGCGCGCCGCCTGAGTTCGGCGGCCTCCTCTGGCGTGAGGTGCCGGCGCCTGGGGTCGTCGGTCATGGGATCGGACTCTACTTGGCGTCCTGCACGCGCGGCGGGTCGGACAGCGCCGCGGAGGGCAGGGTCACACGGCCCGTCACAGCCACGACACGTGCGGGGCCAGCACCGCGTACCCGAGGAACGCCGCCACATCCAGGAGGGTGTGCGCCAGGATGAGCGGCCACAGCCGGCGCGTCCGCATCCAGTACAGCGCAAACACGAGTCCCATCGCGAGGTTCCCCAGCCCGCCGCCGAAGCCCTGGTACAGGTGGTACGACCCGCGCAGCAGCGCCGTGCCGGCCAGGGCGACCGCCGGCGGGACGCCGAGTTGCCGCAGGCGCACGAGCAGGTAGCCCACCACGAGGACCTCCTCGGCGGCACCGTTGCCCGCCGCGGCCAGGACCAGCACGAGCGGCCGCCACCACGTCTCCGTGAGGCCCGAGGCCGAGACCTGCAGGTTGGCCCCCGCCGCCACCGCGCCGAGGTAGAGCGCGAGGCCGGGGATCCCGATGGCGGCGGTCAGCGCGAGCCCCCAGGCCACCTGGCGGCCGGCGCGCTCCCGGACCAGCCCGACCGCCCGCGGGCCGATCCCGGTGTGGGCGAGGAGCACCAGCGGCAGCGCGGCCCACGCCACCAGCCGGAGGACCCCGAGCAGTTGGTAGGCGAGGTCGAGCCAGGCGTGGGTGGACCGGGAGGCGTTGAGCGCGGCGGTCTGCTCGTCCAGGGCCTCGGGCGCGAGCAGCGCGGAGACCAGGTCGAGGACCGAGTACAGGCCGGAGAGCCCGAAGGTCACCAGGAGGACGACGACGAGCTCCGCCGCCAGGAGCCGGCGGGTGCGCGGGTCGGTGACCGGGTCGAACCTCGAGGCGAAGCGCCGGAACGCCTCGCGCGGCGAGAGCGCCCGTCGGGCCCGGCCCGCCCGGGTCACCCCGACCGCCGGACGTCGCGGACCAGCCGGTCCATCCACCGTGTTCCGGGGGCGGACTGCTGGGCGGTCGTCGTGTACGCGATCCACCAGCGCTCGTCGCCGGACCCGAACACCGCGGCGTAGACCAGGCCGCCGGAGTCCGGGTCGGAGTCCGCGTCGGGGACCACCACGTAGGAGACCGCGGCCCCGTCGCCCGCACCGGTGCCGAGGTCGACGGTGCGCTGTTCGTCGGGGGTGCCGCTGACACCCATGACGTACAGCTGGATGGTCTCCGCCAGGGCGTTCGCCGCCCCCCGGTCGTCGCCGACGGCCGCCGCGGCGATGCCCGGCTCCAGCCGCCCGGCCAGGATGCGGGTGTCGAGCGCGCGCCCGGATCCGACCGGCACCAGCATGAGGCTGCCGAACTCCGGGCTGTCGGCCACCACCCACCCGACCGGGACGGGGACGTCCAGGCCGGACGCGGGGTCAACGTGGTGGGCGCCGTGCAGGGTGGAGTCCCTGGGCAGGACGGCCTCCGGGGTCGTCACCACCGACACGATCAACAGGGCGGCGAGCAACCCCAGCGCCACGTGGATCGTGCGCGGCCCGCGCTTCTCCTCCGGTGTCAGGTGAGAGGCGTCGGGGGCCGGATCGTGGTCGGGGGCGGGGGAGTCGTCGGAACCCATCGGGGGAGAGACTAGCAACGTCCGGGGTGTAGACCTGTGGTCATGACGGTGTCGCTCGAACTGCTCAGCCGCGGTCCCTCCCGCCCGGATCTGCTGGAGGACCTCGTCGCGGACGAGTCCGGGCTCGCGGCCACGCTCGCCCGCTGGGCTGTTCCGGCCCCCGCCGCGGTGGCGCCGGACCCGGAGACCGGTCTCCCGGGATCCGAGGTGGTCGCGGTCGTCCTCGCCCGGGGCGCCGCCGCCGTCGTCGATGTGGCACCGGGCCTGGCCGGGGCGGGACCCGCGGTGGACCACCTGGTGGACCTCCTGGCGGTCGCGGCCCACTCGGGCGTCGGCTTCGGGTCGGGTCTGGTCCCCCGGTGCGCGGACGCCGGGCAGGTGTGGGCCCTGCTCGCCGGGGCTGTCGCCGCCATGACGGGGGGTGACGTCCGGGCCGCGCTCGCCGCCCCCGACCCGGATGCGCTGCTCGCGCTCCCGCGGGCCGCCCGCGAGGCGATACGGGACGTGGTGACGTGTGTGATCGTCCCGTCCCGGGACGTGGACGAGGTCTCGGCGGACCTCGCCTCCGCGCACCTTCCCTGAGGCTGGCTAGTCTTGTCGTCGTGGTCACCGTCGCCTACCTCGGCCCGCCCGGAACCTTCGCCGACGCCGCCCTGCACCGTTTCCGTGCGGACGCGCGTACCTCCGCGCTGCTCGACGGCGCCGAGGCCGTCCCGGCCGGCACCCCGGACGAGGCGCTGGACCTCGTCCGGGCGGGCGCCGCCGACTACGCGTGCGTGCCGTTCGAGAACTCCGTCGACGGCACCGTCAACCCCACCAGCGACTCCCTCGCGGAGGGGGCGCGGCTGCAGATCTTCGCGGAGAACGAGCTCGACGTGGTCTTCTCCATCCTCGTCCGGCCCGGTACCGCGGCCGCCGACGTCCGGGTGCTGAGGACCCACCCGATCGCCGCGGCGCAGGTCCGGCGATGGGTCGCCGCGCACCTGCCGGGCGCCCGCATCGAGACGACCTCGTCCACCGCGGCCGGAGCCGAGGAGGTGGCGGCCGGCAGCGCCGACGCCACGGCCGCCCCCGCGCGGGCGGGCCAGATCAACGGGCTGGTCCCGCTCGCGGAGGACGTCGCCGACGTGGGCGGGGCCCGGACCCGGTTCGTCCTGGTGGGACGCCCCGGGCCGCCGCCCGAGCGGACCGGGCACGACCGGACCTGCGTCGTCTTTGGCCTGCCGCACGAGCCCAACTCGCTGGTCCAGGCGCTCACCGAGCTGTCGATCCGTCAGATCGACCTCACGCGGATCGGGTCCCGGCCCACGCGGGTCGAGCGGTTCACCTACCTGTTCCACGTGGACCTGGTCGGACACATCGACGACCCGGCGGTGGCCGAGGCCCTGGCGGCCCTGCACCAACGGACCGCCGGTCTGCGCTTCCTCGGGTCGTGGCCGGTGGCGGACGGCCTCGCCGCGGGCTCGCCGCCGCCGGATCGCGGCGAGGCGCTCGACTGGATCGACGGCCTCCGGCGGGGGGCGGGATCGTGAGCGCGCGCCTGCACCTGGTCCGGCACGGGCAGACCCCGTCGAACGTCGCCGGAGCCCTGGACACCGCCCTGCCGGGGGCGCCGCTCACCGACCTCGGACGGGACCAGGCGAGGGCGGTCGGGCAGGAGCTCGCCGGGTCGGGGATCTCGCCGTCGGTGATCCTCAGTTCCGAGGCCGCCCGCGCCCGCGAGACCGCCGGGCTGATCGCCGGGGCGATGGGGCTGCCCACCCAGGCCGTGCCCGGCCTGATCGAGGTCCAGGCCGGGGAGTACGAGATGCGGACCGGGCCCGAGGCGCTCCTGTCCTACAACCGGGTGGTCCGCGACTGGCTGGAGGACGGCGACCTCGCCTCGAGCCTGCCCGGCGGCGAGAGCGCGCTGGCCGTGCGCGACCGGGCGATGCCCGTGATCGCCGAGCTGCGCGAGTCCCACCTGGACAACGGCACGGACGTGGTGCTGGTGGTCCACGGCACCCTCATGAGGATGATCGCCGTGTTCGCCGGGGCCGCCCCCTCGCAGTGGGCGCTGAGCAACAGGATCCCCAACTGCGGGGTCATCGAGCTGGCGCCGGACCGCGGCGGCTGGTCCTGCGAGCGGTGGGGCGACCACCTGGGGCGCCCGCAGGTCTGACCCGCCCGGCCGGGCTCGTCAGCCCCAGCCCAGCTCGTGCAGCGTGTGCTCGTCGATCCCGAAGTGGTGCGCGATCTCGTGGATGACCGTCACCGCCACCTCGTGGACGAGCTGCTGCTCGGTCGTGCAGAACTCGCAGAGCGCGCCCCGGTAGATCGTGATGGTGTCCGGGAGGTAGCCCGAGTAGGTGGTGTCGCGCTCGGTGAGCGCCACGCCCTCGTACAGGCCGAGGAGGTCGGGTTCCTCCGGGTGGCGGTCGGCGACGAGCACCACGACGTTGTCCATCGCGGCGAACAACTCGTCGGGCACGGAGTCCAGCGCGTCGTCGACGAGCGCCTCGAACCTGGCCTCGCCCACGACGAGCGTCACGGCGTGCCGCCGGGGACCGGGACCGACACCGTCCCGGACGCCTCCCCCGCCGGGGCGCCGGGGACCGCGGGCGCCGGACCGGGGGCGGGGAGCGACGTGGTGGTGGGCGCGACCGGCGTGGCGCCGTCGATCAGCACCCCCTGGCGGGCGGACCCCCTGAGGACCGCGAACGGCCCGGGATCGGCGGCCTTCATCAGCCCGCAGTTCACGGTCCGGCTCCCGGTGGCCCAGGAGATCGGCGAGATCGGGTTCACGAGGGTCGAGATCAGGGTCGTGCGGCGGAGCGCCTCGGCGTCCCCGAGGTAGGCGACCCCGGCGGCGCGGCAGGCCTCCGCGGTGAGCTCGGACTGCACCCGTGGCTCCGGAGGGGTGGGGCCCTCCGGGAACGTCCCGGTCACGTCGAGGTCGGAGACGATCTCGATCGAGTGGTCGGCGGAACACGGCAGCGGTGCCCCCGGCAGGCCCGCGTCGGTGAAGCCCAGGCAGGTCCCCGGCTCCCACCATCGGTGCTGGTCCGCCTCCGCGAACACCCCGGTGGAGGGGGCGGACCGCCCGTCGAGTTCGGAGGCGGCGACGCCGCACAGCACCGCGTGGTCGCCCTTGGCCCACCCCTCCGCCGACGGTGGGACGACCAACCCGGTGAACCGGCCGACGGGGTCGACCTCGCGGCCCCCGGCGTAGCGGGTGACGAGCGGCAGGCACCGGTCCGTGCCCACGGCAGCCAGGTCCGACGAGTCCGGGAGCGGGGCGTCGTCGCCGAAGCCCGGCACGTCGATGAGGTCGATGCGGCCGGCGACCTCGAAGCGGTGGGGCTCGGCGCAGTCGACGGTGGTGAACGCGGTGACGCGGTCCGCGGTGTCGACCGCCCAGGTCAGGCAGGTTCCGGGCGCGGCGTTCGCGTAGGCGGGACCGGACAGCGTCCGGGGGTCGACCTGCGGGACGATCGCCGCGATGCGTTCCGCCCGGGGCGAGTTCGGGTCGCCTATCGCCGAGGCCATGAGTCCGCCCGTCACCGCCCCGCCGGCCAGGATCGCGACGAGGGAGGACACGACCGCGCCCCGGGTCCGGAGCAGGGACCGACCCGGGTGCGGTGATCGGGAGACAGTGGTCATCACGTCCATGATGCCGCAACTTCGTGTTGCCGATAGGATCACCGGCATGAGCGGACACGGACACGACGAGGCGGGCGGTCCGCAGGCGGGTTCCCGCGAGCCACGTGAGGGCGTGGACCCGGAGGTCCTCGAGTTTGCGCAGATGCTGTTCCAGCTCGCGCGGGACGGGGAGACGGAACGGCTGGCGGCCTTCGTCGACGCGGGCGTGACCCCCGATCTGACCAACGAGCGCGGGGACGCGCTGCTCATGTTGGCGGCCTACAACGGTCACCCCGCGACCGTGCGGGCCCTGGTGGCCCGCGGCGCGACGGTGGACCGGGCCAACGACCGTGGTCAGACCCCCCTCGCCGGCGCCGTGTTCAAGGGCTACGGCGAGGTGGTCCGGGTGCTGTTCGAGGCGGGCGCGGATCCGTATGCGGGGACCCCCACCGCCGTGGACACCGCACGCATGTTCGAGAAGGACGCGTTCCTCGAGCTCTTCGGGGTCTGACCCCCCGGGTGCCCCGGCGCGCGCCCGCTAGGCTTGTCGCCGTGATCGATCTCAAGCTGCTCCGCGAGAACCCCGACCTCGTCCGCGACTCCCAGCGCACCCGCGGGGAGGACCCGTCCCTGGTGGACCGGTTGCTGGCCGCGGACGAGGCGCGCCGGACCTCGATCTCCGCCGCCGACGGCGCGCGGGCCGAGCAGAAGGCCCACGGCAGGATGGTCGGTCAGGCCGCCCCCGAGGACCGCCCCGCGTTGCTCGAGGCCGCGGGCGCGCTCAAGCAGGCCGTCAAGGACGCCGAGGAGGCCGAGAAGGCCGCCGCGGCCGAGGTCGACCGGATCCAGCGGGCGCTGTCCAACGTCGTGGAGGAGGGCACCCCCGCCGGCGGCGAGGACGATTTCGTGGAGATCGAGCGGGTCGGCGAGATCCCCACCTTCGACTTCCAGCCCAGGGACCACCTCGAGCTGGGCGAGAGACTGGGGCTGCTGGACATGGAGCGCGGCGCCAAGGTCTCGGGTGCCCGCTTCTACTTCCTCACCGGGGACGGCGCCCTGCTCCAGCTGGGGATGCTGCAGCTCGCCGCCCAGAAGGCCACGGCCCACGGCTTCACCCTGATGATCCCGCCGGTCCTCGTGAAGCCCGAGATCATGCAGGGCACCGGGTTCCTCGGCTCGCACGCCGACGAGATCTACCACCTGGCCGACGACGACCTCTACCTGGTCGGCACCTCCGAGGTCGCCCTGGCGGGCTACCACCAGGGCGAGATCCTGGACCTGTCGGACGGGCCCAAGCGCTACTGCGGCTGGTCCTCGTGCTTCCGCCGCGAGGCGGGCAGCCACGGGAAGGACACCCGCGGCATCATCCGCGTCCACCAGTTCGACAAGGTGGAGATGTTCTCCTGGTGCGCGCCGGAGGAGGCGCACGGGGAGCACCTGCGCCTGCTGGCCCTCGAGAAGGAGATGCTGCTGGCCATGGGCCTGCCGTTCCGCGTGATCGACATCGCCGGCGGCGACCTCGGCTCGTCGGCGGCACGCAAGTACGACTGCGAGGCGTGGGTCCCCACCCAGGGGACCTACCGCGAGCTCACCTCGACCTCCAACTGCACGACGTTCCAGGCCCGCCGGTTGGGCGTCCGGTACCGGGACGACACCGGCAAGCCGCAGACGGTCGCCACCCTCAACGGCACCCTGGCCACCACGCGGTGGCTCGTGGCGATCCTCGAGAACCACCAGCAGGCGGACGGCTCCGTGGTCGTGCCGGAGGCGCTGCGCCCGTTCGTCGGCAAGGACGTGCTCGAGCCCCGCTAGTGCCTGCGTCCGCCGGGACGCCGGTCCTACCCGGGTCAGATCCCGAATGCCCGCGGGTACCGCACCAGTCCGGGCGGTATCCGGGCACCCGGGTCGAGCCGCAGCACCATGAGGGACTCGTCGGGCACCTCGATCGACAACCGGATCCCGTGGGTGGAGGCCCGTTCGAATCCGAACCGCGGGTAGTAGTCGGGGTGGCCCAGGACGACGACGAGGGATTCCCCCGCCCGGCGGGCCGCCTTCAGCGCGGCGGCCGTGACCGCCGTCCCCACGCCTTCGCGCTGACGGTCCGGCCGGACCGAGCACGGAGCGAGGCACAGCGCAGACGCTGTGCCGATGTGGCAGCGGGTGAGCAAGGAATGGCCCACCAGGTGACCGGCGGCGTCCACAGCCACCCAGCTCAAACCGTCGATCCACGCCTCTTCATCGGCGCGGAGCGCGTCGACGAGGTCTGCCTCGTCAACGTCGGGGAAGGCCGCGAGGACCACCTCCCGCACGGACGGCGCGTCGCTGGCCGTCTCGGGACGGACGGTGACGTGGGCGGTCACGGGCGGAACAGCATCATCACGCCGCTCGCGCTGGCGCAGATCCGGCCGTCGGTGTCGGTGACCTTGACCTGGACCACGCAGGTCGAGCGGCCCACGTGCTCCACCTCGGCGGCGATCGTGGCCGGTGTGCACTCCAGGCGCAGCGCCCGGATGTAGCGGACGGTCAGGTCCAGGGTGTTGTAGCCGACGCCCGGCTCGACGACCGTGGCCGTGGCGTACCCCAGCGCCGAGTCGACCCAACCCGAAACGATCCCGCCGTGGACGGTGCCGCCGTTGTTGAGCGCCCATTCGGCGGGTTCGGCCGTCATGACGATCGCGCGCTCCGCGACCGAGTCGAGTCGGAGTCCCAGGGTGAGCGCACCGGGGGAGAGGTGGCGCTCCCCGTCGAGGACCCGCTGCAGCGCGTCCATGCCCGCGTGTGGCGCCCGTGCGGTGTCGGCGGGCGGTGCCGGCCAGGTGTAACTGCGGCTCCGCGGGGCGGAATCGGGGGGCGTGTCGGGGTCCACCCGGCTGAACCTACCGGGAGCCGGGTACGTCGGTGGGGCCGGGCCGCTACGCTGAGCCCTGTGGAATTGCTCTATACGGGGATCATCGGGTTCGCCCGCGTAATGTTCAAGGTCCAGGGCCTGGACCTCAGGATTCGCGGGGCGCGGAATTTCCCCGAGGTCGGCGGCGCGGTGGTGGTGATGAACCACACCGGGTACCTCGACTTTGTCTACGGGGGCATCCCGGCGCGCGTGCACAAGCGGTTCATCCGCTACATGGCCAAGGTCGAGGTCTTCGACCACAAGGTGTCCGGGCCGATCATGCGCGAGCTCAAGCACATCCCCGTGGACCGCACGGCCGGCAAGGCGTCCTTCGACGAGGCGGTGAACCGGCTCCGGGCCGGCGAGTTGGTGGGGGTGTTCCCCGAGGCCACCATCAGCCGCAGCTTCGAGATCAAGGGCTTCAAGTCGGGGGCGGTGCGCATGGCGGTGGCCGCGGACGTCCCGATCATCACCGTGACCCTGTGGGGCTCGCAGCGCGTGTGGACCAAGGGACTGCCCAAGAAGCTGCTGCGCCCCAAGGTGCCGATCCACATGGTGGTGGGTGAGCCGATGACCGCCTACGAGCCGGTGGACGAGTGCACCGAGGAACTCCGTTCGAGGATGCAGGTGACCCTCGAGGAGATCCAGACCGAGTACGCCCGGCTCCACGGCCCGTACCCTCCCGGTGCCAACTGGGTCCCCGCCCGCCTCGGCGGCTCGGCCCCGACGCTCGAGGAGGCGACCGCGCTGGACGAGGCCGAGCAGGCGGAACGGATGCGCCGCCGGGCCGGGGCGGTGGGTGAGGCGGGCGCTGACGCCCCGGAGGGACCGGCGGGCCCGGACGCTCCGTGACGACCCGTTCCAGGCCGCTGCTCGTCGCCACGGATGTCGACGGAACGCTGATCGGCACGGACCACCTGGTCCCGGAGGCGAACCGCGCGGTGGTCGAGGATCTGGTGGCGGACGGCGCGACGTTCGTCCTGGCGACGGGACGGCCGCCGCGGTGGCTGGCACAGGTGGTCGACCAACTCCCGGTCGCGCCCCTCGCGGTGTGCGCCAACGGGGCCGTCATCATGGACACCGACAGCGGTGAGTTCCTCAGCACCCGGCTGCTCGAGGCGGAGACGCTGGCGGCGATCGACGAGATCCTCCGTTCGCTGCTGCCGGGCAGCGGGATCGCGGCCGAGCGGCTGGGCGAGGACGCCGCCGACGCGGACTTCGTGGCCAGCCCGGACTACGAACACGCCTGGATCCACCCCGAGCACCTCGAGGTCGGTCACTCGGAGGTGCTCTCCCGGCCGGTGCTCAAGCTCCTGGCGAGGGTCCCGGGCATGCCCAGCGCCGACATGGTCGCCGCGTTGCGCGGCGAGGTGGACCACCTGGCCGACCTCACCTACTCCACGACCGACGGGCTCATCGAGTTCGCCGCGCGCGGCGTGACCAAGGCGAGTGGTCTGGCGGAGGTCGCGGCCGGCACCGCGGCGTCCACCGCCACCCCGTCCGTCGTCCCGGTCACGGTCGCCTTCGGGGACATGCCCAACGACCTCGAGATGCTCCGGTGGGCGGACCACGGGGTGGCCATGGGGAACGCGATCCCGTCGGTCCACGCAGCGGCGGACGAGGTCACGCTCACCAACGACGAGGCGGGCCTGGCGCACGTGCTGCGCCGCTGGTGGACCTGAGCGTCAGGTCGGGGGCGCGGACCGGTCCCCATCACTTCCCCGGTGTGCCCGCCGCCCCGTTGGAGGGGCGGCGGGCACACCTGATGGGATCCGGCCCGCGAGTCTGGTCGGCCGACGGTGACCGTCGGCCGGGGATCAGGGGTTCGGCTCCACCGTGAGCTCGGTGGTGGCCGGGTCGAAGACCAGCGTGCCGCCCACGAACCGCTGGGCGATCGTCCCGTCGGCGCGCTCGGCCTCGGCGGACACCGGGAGTCCGAGCGGGCCGTGTTCGAAGCCCTGGGAGGCCCAGGCGTCGCCGATCGCGCCCCACACCGGGTGGGTGCCGGTCTCCGGGGAGGAGTACAGCGCGCCGTTCTCGTACTTGACCAGGGAGACGTTGCCGAACCTCTGGATCCCGGAGAGCGCCTTGCCGAGCGGGCCGGCGAGTTGGGAGGCGAGTCGGCCGAAGTCGCCACCGATCACGGCCTGCACCGAGCCCGCGCTCACCGGGATGTCGGACAGCGACTTGCCCCCGGTGAGGATCCTGGTCAGGGCGGCGGCGTCCAGCTTGCCGCCGGTCAGCACGGTCCGGAGCGCCGAGGTCACCGCGTCCTGGACGCTGCCCTGCGTCACGCCCGGGATCGTCGTGCCGGTGCCGGTGCCCGGCCGCGGGGTCGTCCCGGGGTTGGACGTGGCGGGGGGCGCGGGGTTGGACGGCGCCGGGTTGGACGGGGCGGGGGTCCCGCCGCCGCTCTTGGCGTAGGCGGCCGCGATGTCGCGGATCTGGCCCATCTTGGCGTACCCGGCGTCGCCGGGGCACGAGGTGGTGCCGACGTCGCGGTGGGCGAAGATGTTGGGCAGCCGGACCGCGGTGCCGGCCGAGTACTTGGTGTACGAGGTGCCCTCGGAGTAGTGGGTGTCGGTGCCCTTGGGATCGATGCCGGCGATCGACAGGCGCCAGCCGATCACCTCGCCCATCTTCCGGACGGTGGCGTCGGACGGCGCGACGGTCGAGTAGTCGCCCATCATCGAGATGCCGAAGGTGTTGCCGTTGAACCCGCCGGCGTGGGCGCCCTGGACGTTGCGGGTGAGCCCGCCGCGGCGACCCTCGAAGGCCTGCCCGTACTTGTCGACCAGCACGTTGTAGCCGACGTCGCACCAGCCGAGGTTGCGGGCGTGGTAGACGTAGATGCCCCGGACGACGCCCGCGGACTCCTCGCGCGAGTAATTGTTGCTGCCCGCCGTGTGATGGACCGTGGCGGCGGCGAGGCTGCTGTCGTAGGTCGTGCCGCCGCAGCGGATCGACTCGTCGGCGCCCCAGCCGGATCGGGTGATGATGGACGGCTGCTTGGCCGCGACGTCGCCGTTCGCGCCCGTGCCGCCCGTGGCCGCGATGTCGCCGAACGCCTCGGCGTCGGGGGTCGGGGTGTCGTCGGGGGAGATCAGGACGGCGGTGACGGAGTCCGCGCCGGTGTCGGTGGTCTCGGCGACCGGCTTGATGTCGGCGTAGCGGGTCGGGATCGGCGGCGAGACGTCGTCGGCGGCCGAGGCGGCCGGACGCGCGGGCGCCGGGGCGGGTGTCGGCGACGCGGGCTCGGCCGGGGCGGGCTCGGGCGCGGCGGGCTCGGCGGGCGCCGGCTCTGCGGGGGCGTCGGGTGCCCCGGCGAGCGAGGTGTCGGCGAGGTCGACCCCGGAGAGCGCGATCTGGACGGCGGTGGTGTCGGTGCCCAGGTAGACGGGCTCGGTGCCGCCGGTGCCGGTGGTGCTCTCGGCCTTGCCGTCGACGGCCTCGGCCTGGTACCAGGGGCCCCACGTGCCGTCGGGGTTCTTGGCGCGCATCGCGGCGGTGGCCTGGGGGTGGTGGCCCGTCCAGGTCACACCGACCATCGAGAACGGGGTCTCGGAGGTGACCTCCTTGACCGGGGCGCCGCCGCCCGCGATGTCGGAGTCCACCCCGGTCGCCGTGGGGGCGTCGGAGAGGGGGACGGTGGTCTCGCCGGTGGGGGCGGCCGAGCCCGAGGTGGCGGCGATGTCCGCGGAGTCGACGAGTCGGTCGGAACCGGAGACGGCGAGGGGCGTGACCACGGACGCCGCGACCGCCACCGCGAGGGCGAGGGTCCGGCGTCGACCGCTGACGTACAGGGGGCGGCGTCGTGTTCTCAAGGGCTTCTCCAGATCAGCTGTCTGTGGTCCGCGGTCGGGGCTGCGGGCACTTCTCCCCGTGGGCCGCGTCGGGACGCGACCACTGGGACGTATGTGACGATCGAGGTCAATGGTAGCCAAGAAACGTGTGAAACCAAGTGGTACGGCTGGGGTTTTTGGGATCACAACCGTGTGGTTTCGAACCGGCGTACGACGACGAGGAGGCCCGACGTGCGACCTGAGCAGCGGCCCGGTCCCCGGGAGTGGTCCTCCTCGTCGTCGTCGGGTGTGGCCTGTAGGTCGTCCCCCCTCCCGCCGGATACGCTCGGACCCGGACCCGCGCCGACCGGTGCGCGGTCGCGAGGGCATCAACCGAAGGGAAGTCGGGCATGGCGGACGAGCGGCAGTGGGGGACCTACGACCTCATCGTGGTGGGGTCGGGATTCTTCGGACTGACGGTCGCCGAGCGGGCCGCGGCCGAGCTCGGCAAGCGCGTCCTGGTGCTGGACCGGCGGCACCACATCGGCGGCAACGCCTACTCGGAGGCCGAGCCCGAGACCGGGATCGAGATCCACAAGTACGGCGCGCACCTGTTCCACACCTCCAACGAGCGCGTGTGGGAGTACGTCAACCGCTTCACCGACTTCACCGGCTACCAGCACCGGGTGTTCTGCATGTACTCCGGCACGGCGTACCAGTTCCCGATGGGCCTGGGCCTGATCAACCAGTTCTTCGGCCGCTACTACTCGCCGGACGAGGCGCGCGCGCTCATCGCCGAGCAGGCCTCGGAGTTCACCGCCGAGGACGCCGCGAACTTCGAGGAGAAGGCCATCTCCCTGATCGGCCGCCCGCTGTACGAGGCGTTCATCAAGGGCTACACCGCCAAGCAGTGGCAGACCGACCCCAAGAACCTGCCCGCCGGCAACATCACGCGGCTGCCCGTGCGCTACACCTTCGACAACCGCTACTTCTCCGACACGTACGAGGGGCTGCCCGTCGACGGGTACACCGCGTGGCTCGAGAACATGGCGGCCGACGACAAGATCGACGTGGTGCTGGACACCGACTGGTTCGACGTGCGCGACGCAGTGCGCGCCGCCAGCCCCGACGCGCCCGTGGTCTACACCGGCCCGCTGGACCGCTACTTCGACTACGCCGACGGCGAGCTCGGCTGGCGCACCCTCGACTTCGAGATGGAGGTCCTGCCCACCGGCGACTTCCAGGGCACGCCCGTGATGAACTACAACGACGCCGACATCGAGTTCACCCGCATCCACGAGTTCCGGCACTTCCACCCGGAGCGCAAGGACTACCCCACGGACAAGACCGTGATCATGCGCGAGTACAGCCGGTTCGCCGAGCGCTCCGACGAGCCGTACTACCCGATCAACGAGTCCACCGACCGCGAGAAGCTGGCCGCCTACCGCGAGCGGGCCAAGGCCGAGACCGCCGCCGCCAAGGTGCTGTTCGGCGGCCGCCTGGGCACGTACCAGTACCTCGACATGCACATGGCCATCGCGTCGGCGCTC
>DIAZ01000057.1:0-3105 GCA_002415925.1 Dietzia sp. UBA5065
CCCGGCTCGGGGCCTCACCACCTTCCTCTACGGCGGTTACGTGGCCTCCGGGGCGCCGGGCCCGGACAGGTTGCCGGTGCCGGCCAGGCCGGAAGGGCTGCGCTATCTGGGCAGGGAGGGTGCCGGAGAGGTCCAGACCCCCGTGCGCGGGGAGGTGGCGATCGGCGGCCGCGCCTGGTGGCGCCACGCCAAGGCCGGGGAGGTCTGCGAGCGGTTCGACAGCATCCACGTGGTGGACCAGACTGCTCAGGGGCCGGCGGTGGTGGACCGCTGGCCCACGTATCGCGGGGAAGGGAAGTGTTTCGGATGACGGACGGCGCACCGACGACGGACGGGAGTCGGGCGCTGCTGCACGCCGAGGCCGTCTCGATCACGGCCGACCTCGTCTCCATCGACTCGACCAACACGGGCGATCCCGCCACGATCGGCGACGGCGAGACCCGCGTGTGCCGCCGGATCGCGGAGTACCTGGACGAGGTGGGGATCGCCAGCGAGCTGGTCGAGTCCGTGCCCGGGAGGGGGAGCCTGTTCGCCCGCCTCGACGGGGCGGACCCCCGGGCCGGCGGGCTGGTCGTCCACGGCCACGTCGACGTGGTCCCGGCGGTCGCCGGGGACTGGACGGTCCCTCCCTTCGCCGGCGAGATCCGCGACGGGTGGCTCTACGGTCGCGGCACCGTGGACATGAAGAACATGATCGGCATGGTCCTCGCCGTGGTCCGCCACTTCCGACGGGAGGGGATCGTCCCGCGGCGACCGCTGCTGCTCGCCTTCTTCGCCGACGAGGAGGCCGCGGGGATCATGGGCGCCAAGTGGGTCGTGCGGGAACGGCCCGAGATCTTCGACGGCATGACCCACGCCCTGAGCGAGGTCGGGGGGTGGTCCGTCCCCGTCGCCGGGCGTCGCCTCTACCCGATCGCGATCGCCGAGAAGGGCGTCGCGTGGGGCAGGATCAGCGCCCACGGCACCGCGGCACACGCCTCGCGCCCCACACCGGACAACGCCGTCGCCGCGATCGCCGGAGCCGTCCACCGCGTCGCCAGCACGGACTTCCCCGTGGCGCCGACCGAGGCGAACACCGCCCTCGCCCGGGTCGTCGGCGAGATCGCGGGGGTGAGCGGGGAGGTGGCCGACCTCCCGCGACACCTGGGGGTCCTGGGGCACTTCGGCCCGCTCGTCGCCGCGTCGCTCTCGCACACGGCGTCGCCGACGATCCTGTCCGCGGGGTACAAGACCAACGTCATCCCGGCCGAGGCGTTCGCGGAGATCGACTGCCGCGTCCTCCCCGGCGGCGAGGACACCTTCCGCGCCGAGATCGAGGCCGAACTCGGTCCCGACGTCTCGGTCGACTGGATCTGGGAACCCCCGATCTCGGCCCCCGCCGACGACCCCCTGGTCGGCGTCATCCGGGAGGCGGTCCGAGACGTCGACCCGGACTCGCTCGTCGTGCCGTACCTCCTTCCGGCCAGCACGGACAACAAGCACCTCGCGCCGCTGGGCATCGACGGCTACGGCTTCGTCCCGCTGCGGGTCCCCGACGACTTCGACGTGTTCGGCCACTTCCACGCCGTCGACGAACGGGTCCCGGTGGACGCGCTGCACTTCGGTGCGGACGTGCTCGCCCGCGTCCTCGGATCGGCGTGAGGGGCCCGCTCACCGGTAGTCCGCAGTCGACCTCACGGACCGGGCTGCCGGTCGACGTCTGGGTGCTCGTCGCGGCGGCCTTCGCGGTCGCGGTCGGCTACGGCCTCGTGGCACCCGTGCTCCCGCAGTACGCCAGGAGCTTCGACGTCTCGGTGACCGCCGCGTCGGTGGTGGTCAGTGCGTTCGCGTTCTTCCGGCTGGTGTTCGCGCCCGCGGGCGGTTTCCTGGTCGACAAGATGGGGGAGCGCTGGGTCTACATGACCGGGCTGCTCATCGTGGTGGTCTCGACCCTGGCCACCGGCCTCGCCCGGGACTACTGGCAGTTGCTGGTGTTCCGCGGCCTGGGCGGGCTCGGCTCGACCATGTTCACCATCTCGGCGATGGCACTGCTCACGCGCCTCTCGCCGCCCGGGGCCCGGGGGCGGATCGCGGGCCTGTACGCCACCGCGTTCCTCATCGGCAACATCGGCGGGCCGGTGATCGGTGGTCTGCTCGCGGGGTTCGGGATGCGGGTGCCGTTCTTCGTCTACGCGGGCACGCTGCTGGTGGCGACCGGGGTGGTCGGCATCTTCCTCCGCGGCGGGGGCAGACCGACGCCCGGCGACCGGACCGAGGGGCAGGAGGCCCTGCCCGTCGCCGAGGCGCTGCGGCACAGCGGGTATCGCGCCGCACTCGTATCGAGCTTCGTCAACGGCTGGAGTTCCTTCGGGGTGCGCGTGGCGATTGTCCCGCTGTTCGCGGCCGCCAGCTTCGACGCGGGGGCGGGGATAGCGGGCACGGCCCTCGCCTCGTTCGCGGTGGGAACCGCGAGCGTCGTGTCGATCGCGGGCTGGCTGTCCGACAGGTACGGCCGCCGACCGCTGGTGATCGGCGGGTTGGTGGTCTCCGGTTTCTCCACCCTCGTCCTGGGCTGGTGCGACACCGTTCCGCTGCTGGTGGCCGCGTCCGTCGTGGCGGGAATCGGGGCGGGGGTGCTCAACCCCGCGCAGCAGGCGGCGGTCGCCGACGTGGTCGGTGCCGATCGGGCGGGGGGGAAGGTGCTGGCGACCTTCCAGATGGCCAGCGACTCGGGTGCGATCCTCGGCCCCGTCCTGATCGGGCTGGTCGTGGATCTGGTCGGTTACACCGCGGGTTTCGCGCTCTCGGGTGCTCTCCTGTTGGCCGCCGTGGTGCCGTGGCTGTTCGCCAGGGAGACGCACGACCGCCCGAACCGGGTGGCCCCGGGGGAGTGACCTGCGTCGTCGTGTCGCGTGCGGGGCCTTCGACGCCGTAGCATGGGGCACCTCATGAATAATGAAAACGAGGACCGTACCGCCACCGCTGGCGACGAGGTCGACACCGCCGCCAGTACCCCCGATGTGACCGTGACCGAGGAGCAGGGTGACGGTTCCCCTTCTCCCGAGCCCGCCGCCGAGAAGCCGGAGCTCGCCGCCGAGCCCACCGCCGAGAAGCCGGAGCCCGCCG
>DIAZ01000057.1:3259-4233 GCA_002415925.1 Dietzia sp. UBA5065
GAGAAGCCGGAGCCCGCCGCCGAGGTGCGCGAGCCGGTCGTGGCGAAGCCTGACGAGACCGACCCCGAGGCGCCCACGTTCGCCGACATGGGGCTCGCCCCGGCGGTCGCCCAGGCGGTCCGCGATGTGGGCTACGAGATCCCCTCCGCCATCCAGGCGGCCACCATCCCGCTCGTGCTCGCGGGACGCGACGTCGTGGGTCTCGCACAGACCGGTACGGGCAAGACCGCCGCTTTCGCGCTGCCGATCCTGTCCCTCATCGACCCCGCGGTGAAGAGTCCCCAGGCACTGATCCTGGCCCCGACCCGGGAGCTCGCGCTCCAGGTCGCCGAGGCCTGTATCACGTACTCCGCCAACATGCCCCAGGTCAACGTCCTGCCGATCTACGGCGGCCAGGCCTACGGAATCCAGCTGTCGGGCCTGCGCAGGGGCGCGCAGATCATCGTCGGTACGCCGGGTCGCGTGATCGATCACCTGAAGAAGGGCACGCTCGACCTCTCGGGCCTGCGGCATCTGGTGCTCGACGAGGCCGACGAGATGCTCGCGATGGGTTTCCAGGAGGACGTGGAGCGGATCCTCTCGGACACCCCGGAGACCACCCAGGTCGCGCTCTTCTCGGCCACGATGCCGGCCGCGATCCGTCGGATCTCGCAGAAGTACCTCACGGATCCGGCGGAGGTGAAGGTCGCGTCCAAGACGGCCACCGCGCCGACCATCGAGCAGCGCTACGTGCTCGTCAACCACCGCGACAAGCTCGACGCCCTGACGAGGATCTTCGAGGTCGAGGACTTCGACGCGATGATCCTGTTCGTCCGGACCAAGTCGGCCACGGAGGAGCTCGCTGAACGGCTCCGGGCCCGTGGGTTCTCGGCGGCACCGATCAACGGTGACATCCCCCAGAATCTCCGCGAGCGGACCATCGAGGCGCTCAAGGACGGCCGCACCGACATCCTGGTGGCCACCGACGTGGCCGC
>DIAZ01000057.1:4390-4833 GCA_002415925.1 Dietzia sp. UBA5065
GACGTGGCCGCGCGCGGCCTCGACGTGCCGCGGATCAGCCACGTCGTCAACTACGACATCCCCCACGACACGGAGTCGTACGTGCACCGGATCGGCCGAACGGGTCGCGCGGGTCGGAGCGGGCACGCGTTGCTCTTCGTGACCCCCCGCGAGCGGCGGCTGCTCTCGCAGATCGAGCGGGCCACGCGTCAGCCGCTGACGGAGATCCAACTCCCGAGTGTGGACGACGTCAACGAGATGCGGATGGCCAAGTTCGCGCAGTCGATCACCGAGAGCCTGGACGACACGCACATCGCCCTGTTCCGTCGCCTGGTCGAGGAGTACGCCTCCGAGCACTCCGTGTCGATGGCCGACATCGCGGCCGCGCTGGCCACCCAGTCCCGCAACTCCAACGACTTCCTCATGAGCGAGCCGGACCGGCCGGTCCGCCGCGATGACCGCCG
>DIAZ01000057.1:4992-61189 GCA_002415925.1 Dietzia sp. UBA5065
GACCGCCGCGACGACCGGCGGGACGACCGCCGTGACGGGCGGCGGGACGACCGGCGGGACGACCGCCGGGAGCGACCGGGACGCGATTTCTCGGACGGTCCTCGACCGTCGAGGTCGGGTAAGGACATGGCCGAGTACCGGATCGCCGTCGGTAAGCGGAACAACGTCAAGCCCGGCTCGATCATGGGCGCCCTGGCAAACGAGGCCGGTCTGAGCGGTGGGGACATCGGTCGCATCTCCATCCGGTTCGACCACTCGATCGTCGAGCTCCCGGCCGGGCTCTCCCGCGATCAGATCGAGTCGATGCGCGGTATCCGGGTCGCCGGTGCCGAGATCGACATCCGTCCCGACTCGGGTCCTCCGGCGGGCCGGCCGTCGTCCTTCCGTGACGAGCGCGGCGGTGGACGCCCCCGCAGTGGGGACCACGGCGACCGTGGTGGCGATCGCCGGAGCGACCGGCGCGGGGACCGCCGAGAGGATCGCGGCGGCGGAGGCGGCGGCTTCCGTGGCCGTTCCGGTGGCGGCTCGGACCGCCACTGACGGTAGGCGGTGGTCACCGGCCGCAGGTGACCGGCGTCCGCGGCCAGTAACGCTCTGACCGGAGTCCGACCCCGCTGCCCCCGCGCCTACCCGCCGCGGGGGCAGCGTCGCACCGCCTCTCCGAGGGCCTCGTGATCCGCGGCGGTGACCGGAAGCCCGTAGGCCACCGCCACGCTGAGGTACCGGGCGGCGTAGAAGCAGTGCCGCCCGGGATCGGGGGGCAGCCAGTCCGCGGGAGTCGAGTCGCTCTTGCGGGTGTTGACGGATCCGGTCACGGCGATGAGGTTCCTGTCGACGTCGTTGGCGAAGGCCGCGCGACGCCGGGCGGACCAGCGCCACGCTCCCAGGTCCCACGCGGCGGAGAGCGGAAAGACGTGGTCGACATGGATCCCCCCGACCCCGGTGCGCTCCACGTCCACCACCCGGCCCGTGTAGGGGTCCACCAGGATGCCGCCGCTCACCGTGCACGGCGAGTCGGGATCGGTCACGGCTCCGCGGAGGTCCCGGGACAGGACGTCCTGGCGGGTCGAGCATCCGTTCCCCGAGCCCGGCGCGCCGGTGGCGTCGCTCCACGCCGGACCGAACACGCACGCGGATTCCCCTGAGCAGTCCCGTTGGTACCCCGGCACCGGGACGCGTTCGCCCACCACCTCGACATGGGCGAGGAGCGGGGCCACGCTCTCACGTCCGGGGCTTCCGGGCACCGGGGTGTGCCGGTCGCCGGACCACACGACGGCGCACGCCGCCGCCAGGGTCAGCACCGCGAGGGCCGAGGCTCGACGGGCCACGGGCGGCCGAGGTCGGGGCGACCCTGGTGTTGGGGTCCGGGAGGGCGATTCGCACGTCATCGACCGAGTGTCGGGCCCGGGTGTCGCCTCGTGGCGGGACAGGGCTGCACGCGCGCGACGCCTGGGGACGGGCCGGGGGCTGTGGAGAACCGCGGTTCCCCGACGGGGCCCCGCGTACGGCACCCCGCGTACGGCACCCTGTCGGACCTCCGTGCTTACATGTGGTCGTGTCCCCACCCGCCGATCCCCGTCTTCACGCCGTCTGGCAGGCCGGGGTCGTGGGGCTCTGGTGCGACACGGGCCTGCGTCGGCCACAGTCCGTGGCGCCGGCCGCGTCCGTCACCGCCGTCGCCCGCGCCGGGGCTCCGGCCCGTGTGATCGACCTCCTCGAGGGCTACCGGCTCACGCACCGCATCGGTGTCCGCGCCGTGATCGAGGGCCGGGCGAGACCCGCTACCGTGCCCGGGATCCGGGTGTCGGTCGGTGCCGCAGTGGACCTCTGCGGGTTGCTCGATGTGGACGATGGCTGGGTCGGGGCCGGCCTACGCGCACTGTCCGCTCTGTCCGACGGGGTGGCGGCGTTCGTCTCCACCGGTCACGTCGTCCCCGTCCTGTCCCGGCAGGACGGGGGCTGGGACGCGTCGTGGGCACTCGTCTCCTCGCCGGTCGTCGCGGCGTGGAGCGCCGAGAGTCTCACCCGGTGCCACGGGTTGGTCTCCACCCGCGAGGAACTCGACCGGCTGCTGTCGGCCCTGGCCGACCACCATGCCAGGGCCGCGCTCGCGCCGCTCGCCGCCGACCGCCGGAGTGAGCTGGGCGGGGCGCTCGTCACCGGGGGGGAGGTGGCCTCGGGGGGGCAGCCGTTGGCCGAGGCGATCGGCGACTTCGGCCGCGCCGCCGCCGCACGGGACGTCGAGGTGGTCTTCCGGTTGATGGAACCGTCGGGCGACGACGACGCCCCGGATGATCCGGTCGGTGGCTCGACCACCGGCCAGGGGATCCTCTGGCGGCTGGAGGTGCTCGTGCGGACGGGTGCCGATTCGCTCCGCCCGGTCACCGGCCTGGCCGACGCGTCGGCGGTGGCCGGACCGGTACGGGACGTGGTCGACAGGGCCGTCCGTTCGTGGCCGCCGTTGTCCCGTGCGACGCACGCGGCGGGGAGCGCGGATCTGCTCCTGCCCCCCGGACTCGTCGTGGACCTGGTCGACGAGGGGGTCGAGGCGTTGCGCGGGCGGGGCGTCGAGGTCCTCCTGCCCAGGGCGTGGACCAGGGTCAGGACCGCGGTCAGGGTCGCGGTGAAGGACCCCGGCACCGAGGCCGTCGACTCGGGACACAGGCTCGGTCTGGACCAACTCGCGGACGTGGACTGGGAGATGGTCGTCGACGACACCCCGCTCGATGAGGTCGAGGCCCGGCTCCTGCTCGACGCGGCCTCGGATCTGGTCCGGCTCCGGGGTCAGTGGGTCCGGGCGGATGCGGGAGCGCTCAGGAGGGCGGCGAGGTTCCTCGCCGCCCGGCGGGGGAAGCGGGTCACGGCACCCGCCCTGGTCGGGGCGCTGATGTCCGAGGAGGCGGAGGGCGTGGAGATCGAGGCGCCCACGACCCTCGGGTGGCTCCCCTCGTCGTCGTCCCCCGTGGTCCTCCCGGAGTGGTTCCGTGCGACTCTACGTCCGTATCAGGCGGAGGGGGTGCGGTGGCTCGCGGCCCTGGCTACAGCGGGGACGGGGGCGGTGCTCGCGGACGACATGGGGCTGGGCAAGACCATGCAGGTCCTGGCCCTCACCGCCGTCGAGCATCTGGAGGGGCGGAGTGGGCCCACCCTGGTCGTCGCACCGCTGACCCTCGTGACCACCTGGGCGCGCGAGGCCGCCACGTTCGCCCCGGCACTGCGTGTGCTCGTCCACCACGGGCCGGGCCGCGACACCGGGGCGGGCGCGGCCGATCAGATGACCGCGGCGGATCTCGTCGTGACCTCGTACGGAACCGCCTCCCGCGACGCCGACCTCCTCGCCGGGGTGCCGTGGCGACGGCTGGTCGCCGACGAGGCGCAGACGGTCAAGAACCCGACCACCGCGGTCTCCCGCGCCATCAGGACCATCCCCGCCGAACACAGGATCGCCCTCACCGGCACCCCGGTCGAGAACCGTCTCGACGAGTTGCGGGCGGTGCTCGACTTCGCCAACCCGGGGCTGCTCGGGTCGGCGAGCACGTTCCGCGCGCGGTTCGCGGTCCCGATCGAATCCCATCGCGATGAGGCCGCGGCCTCCCGCCTGCGCGCCCTCGCCGCCCCCTTCGTGCTGCGCCGCCTCAAATCCGACCCCAGGGTGGCCGCCGACCTGCCCGCGAAGCAGCACATCCGCGTCGACTCCCCGTTGACGCGCGAGCAGGCCACCCTGTATCTGGCGGTGGTCGAGGACATGATGGAACAGGTGAAGGAGTCCGAGGGCGCCGCGCGGAAGGGTGCGATCCTGTCCGGGCTCACCGCGCTCAAACAGGTCTGCAATCACCCGGCGCACTACCTGGGGGACGGATCCGCCCTGCTGCGGGGAGGCCGTCACCGGTCCGGAAAGCTCGCGGCGCTGGACGAGGTGCTCACCGAGATCCTCGAGGCGGGGGAGAAGGTCCTGCTGTTCACGCAGTACCGGGCGTTCGGCGACCTCATCCTGCCGATGGTGGAGCGACGGGCGGCCACCGCGGTGCCGTTCCTCCACGGCGGCGTCACGGCGGCCGGCCGAGCCGCGATGGTGGAGGCGTTCCAGGCGCCGGACGGTCCGCCGGTGATGCTCGCGTCACTCCGCGCCGGTGGAACCGGTCTCACGCTCACCGAGGCCAACCACGTCGTGCACCTGGACCGGTGGTGGAACCCGGCCGTGGAGAACCAGGCGACCGACCGCGTCCACCGCATAGGCCAGACGCGGGTGGTGCAGGTCCGGACGCTGGTCGCGCCGGGCACGGTCGAGGACCGGATCGACGAGTTGTTGGAGTCCAAACGCGAACTGGCCGAGCTCACGCTGGGGCCGCTCGCGGGGGCACTGACCGAGCTGGACGATGCCGGCCTGGCGGCGCTCGTCGGACTCACCGACGAGGGGAACGACGAGCCGTGAGCCGACGGACGGGCATCCCCGCCCGGTCGGAAGCCGGGCCGTTCGGGACACACATGTGGAGCCGCCGGTGGTCCGCGGACCTCGAGGCAGGGGTGGACAGGCGCGAGGTGTACCTGGCTCGCAAGGAGGCCCGGAGCGGACGTGTGCTCTCGCTGGAACATTCCGGCCGGACCGTGCGCTGCGATGTCGACGGCAGTCGTCCCGATCCGTTCACCGTCGAGTTCGAGTTCGCGCCGGTGGACCAGACGGATTCCGACGCCCTCCGCGCCGCCCTGCGCCGGGAGGAGGGCGGCGTGCTGGGCGCGCTGTCGGGCTCGTACTCCGACACCGTGGGCTTCCTCCTCATGCCCGCGGTCCGCGGGTCCACCTCGTATCGGTGTGGGTGCCCGGTGCACCCCGGGCCCTGCCGACACGTGCTCGCCGCGTCCTACGTGATGGTCGAGTGGTGGGACGTCTCCCCCGAGGTCCTGTTCGCCCTCCGGGGACTCCGCGCGGATGAACTCGGTGCGGTGCTCGGGGGAGCGGGGGCGCAAGGCTCCGACGGCGTGGCGTTCGACGTCCAGGAGAGCCTGTGGGGTCGCGAGCCGCTGCTGCTCCCGACGGTCCCCGACCCCGATCCCGCCGGGCTGGAGGATCTGCTCGACGCCCCCGTCACCCGGAGGGTCGCAGCGGCCGCCACCGGAGATCCACTCGAGCAGCTCCGCGTGGTCGCGGACCTGGAGGACTTCCTCGACGCCTTCTCGCGGTACAGGCCGCGGTGACGCCCACCTCCCGGCGGCCGCCCCGCGGGGGCGTGTCGGACCCCCGCCCTACTATGCGGCCATGAGCAACTCCCGGAACGGCGGCACGGCCCGGTTCATCCATTCGGCGGACTGGCAGCTCGGCATGACCCGGCGATTCCTCGGGGCGGAGTCGCAGGCGGTGTACACGGCGGACAGGCTGGCGGCGGTGGCGGCGTTGGGGGACCTCGCCACCGTGCACGGAGCCGAGTTCGTGGTGGTGGCCGGTGACGCCTTCGAGGACAACGCGGTCCCCAGATCGGTCGTGCTACGCACCGCGGAGGCTCTCGCGTCGTTCCCCGTCCCCGTGGTCATCCTCCCCGGTAACCACGACCCCCTCGATGTGTCGTCCGTCTTCCGCTGTCGGGACTTCGCGTCGGTGATCGCGGACGGATCCGTGATCGTGCTCGACGGCACCGGTCCGGTCGAGGTGGTCCCCGGTGTCGAGGTGGTCGGGGTCCCGTGGACCTCGAAACGCCCCGACCCGGGCCGGCTGCCGGCGCTGTTGGCGGACCTGGAACCGACCGACCGACTCCGGGTGCTCGTCGCCCACGGCGGGACCGACGCGGTCTACGGTGGCGATTCGCCGTCGGTGGAAGCGATCCGCGTCGAGGCGGTGGAGGATGCGGTCGACGCCGGGCTCGTGGACTACGTGGCACTGGGGGACCGACATTCGGTCACCAGGGTCGGGTCGGGGCACCGGATCTGGTTCTCCGGCAGCCCGGAGACGACGGCGTTCGACGACAAGGAGCGGGACTCCGGATACGCACTGCTCGTCGAACTCGCGCGAACGGCACCGCCCGGCGAGCCGCGGCACTGCGAGGTGACCAGGCTGAGGACCGGGAGGTGGTCCTTCAGGGCGCTCACCGCGGAGATCGAGACCGAGGCGGACCTCGACGCGCTCGCCGAGCTCGTCGACTCGATCGACGACAAACCCCGCACCGTTCTCAAGCTGGGTCTCACGGGAACCGTCGGGGTGGCTCTGCGCGCGAGGATCGACGACCTCCTGGAGACGTGGTCGGCGTTGTTCGCCTCCGCCTACCTGAGGGAGAGACTCACCCACCTGGTCGTGCGAGCCGAGGACTCCGACTTCACGGGCCTCGTCGACGGGTACGCGGGGCGGGCCGTCGAGGATCTCGTGGCCAAGGCGGCCGGGGCCGGACCCGACTCCGAGGACGCCGGGAACGCGCTCAGTCTGCTGTACCGGCTCGTGGACGGGGGTGTCCGATGATCCTGCACCGATTGCGCATCGAGGACTTCCGGGGCGTCGGACGGGAAGAGGTGACCCTCCCGTCCCGTGGCGTCTTCCTGATCGAGGGGCCCAACGAATCGGGGAAGACGAGCCTCATGGACGCCCTCGAGATGCTCCTCGAGCACAAGGCGTCCTCGTCGCGCGCGGAGATCAAGGCCGCGAGCCCCGTCGGCAGGGACGTCCCCGTGGTGGTCGAGGCCGAGTTCACCGTCGACGGTGAGCGGATGCGCTACCGCAAGGAGTTCGTCAGGGGAAAGCGCACTTCGCTCGAGTTCACGGGTTCGGCGAAGGCGGCGCTGACCGGCGATGACGCGCACGACTACGTGCGGGACCTCCTCGATCGTCGGGTGGACCGCTCGCTCTGGAAGGCGCTGCGCGTGGCTCAGGACGACCCGATCGGTCAGGTTGATGCGGGCGGCGGCCTGAGCTCGCTGCGCCGAGCGCTGGACGCCGCTGCGGGCGGAAACGACCCGACGGGAGACGACACCCTGGTCACGCGCGTCGAGGAGGAGCGGAACCGCTACCTGACGGCCCGCAGAGGCGAACCCACCGGGGATCTGGCGCGCTCGGAGACGCGCCTGGCCGACGCCCGGACGGCACTGGCCGAGGCCACCGCGCGGTTCGCGGAACTCGACACGGCGGTGGCCGAACACGCCGAGAGGAAGGCGTCCCATGAGGGGAGGCAGGCAGCGCTCGACACGGTCCAGGCGGAGGTGACGAGGCTGGAGGAGGCGGATCGGGTGGTGGCCGATCACCGTGACCGCTGCAGCACCGCGGAGGCGGAGGCCGACCGCGCGGCGATCGCACACGAGGCATCGAGCCGTGCTCGGCGCGAGCGCGCGGAGCTCCTCGCCCGACGCGACCGCGAGCAGGTCAGGCGGACCGCGCTCCGGGATGCGGCCGAGGCCGCGGGGCGGAGGCTGGAACCGGCTCAGGCGCGGGCCGGAGAGGCACGGTCCGCGTTGGAGGCCGCCGAGACGCGCGTCACCACCGCTTGGGCCCTGCTCGATGCGCAGCGGGTGGCCCGCGAGCGGGACCGCCGACGCTCGGACCTGGCGGCCCTCGACGCGCTCCTGGCGACCCTGCGGGACGTGGGGGAGACGCTCGCGGAGCGGGAGGCAGAGCTCGCGGAGATCGATCTTCCGGCGGACGTCCTCGACGGGATCCGCGATGCGGACGCCGCCCTGCGCGAGGCGGTGGTGCGCAGTGCGGCCAGTGCACCCCGGGTCGAGGTCGCGGGTGTCGGCGAGATCCGCGTCGGAGGTGATCCGATCGATGTGGCGGACGGGTGGGCGCGGGAGATCGTCGAGGACACCGTGTTCGAGATGGGCTCGATCTCCCTCACTGTCGTGCCCGCCGGCGACACGGACTCCGTCCGCCGCGCGGAGGCCCGCGCGCGCACCGTGCTGGACCGTCTCCTCGAGGAGCACGAGCTCGACTCGCCCGCCGACGCTGAGCGGCGGGCCGGGCGTTCGGCGGAACTCCGCGCCGACATCGCCGCGCTCCGGCGGCGGAGATCGGACCTCCTCGCCGGGGACACCCCAGAGGATCTGGTCGGCAGGCGGGCGATGCTCGCCTCTGGCGCGGACGCCGAGCCGCCCACCGCCGCGGAGGGCGCTGACTGTGGGGATTCCGCCGGGCCCGTCGTAGGCTCGATCGGGGATCTCGCCGCGGAGTCCGCGTCCGCCGAGGAGCACCTGGCCCGGTGCCGCGCGGAGGACCGGGCGGCCTCGGCGGAGGCGGAGACCCTGAGGACGGACGCGGCCACCCGCACCGCGTTGCTCAGGGAGGCGGATGAGCGACTTCGGGAGTGCGAGGACGCCCTCGCCGCGGCGCGGGACGCGGTACCCGACCACGACCTCGCGGTGGCGGTGGAGCAGACGAGGGTCGTTGCGGATTCCACCAGGACGGCGGCGACCGTCGCCAGGGCGGGGTTGGACGAGGCGCTGGCCGAGGCGCCACCGGGATTGCTGGACAATGCGCGGGCGTCCCTGGACGTGCTGGTCGCCGAGGAACGGGAGGCCGCGGCGGCGGTGGCGACGGCTCTCGGTCGGGTCAACGCGATCGGTGACCAGGGCAGGCTGGAGGACGTCGCGGTGGCCGAGCGTGAGACCGACGCGGCGGGGCGTGAGAACGACGCGCTGTGGCGGCGTGCCCGCGCAGCGGACCTCCTCCACCGCACCTTGGTCCAGCGTCGTGCCGAGGCGTTGTTGGCCTACCAGGAGCCCTTCCACCGTGCCGTTCTCGAGCTGGGGTCCCTGGTCTACGGGCGCGAGTTCGATGTGCGCCTGGGGGAGGATCTCACCATACTGAGCCGCAGGATCGGAGAGGTGACCGTGGACTACGACGCGCTGTCGGGTGGCGCGCGCGAGCAACTCGCGGTGATAGTGCGGATCGCCTGCGCGAGGATCGTCGGGGACGACGGCGTCCCGGTATTCCTCGACGACACGATGGGCTACACGGATCCGACTCGCCGCCTGACGATGGGGGCGGTCATCGCGGCCGCCGCGGCGACGTCCCAGGTGATCGTTCTCACCTGCGATCGCGCGCGGTTCGCGGGGATCGGTGGCGCGCGTACCCACGTCATGAGCAGAACGGGTGCGACCGGGGACTGAGAATGCGCGGAGGTCGCCTGATGAAAGAGCGGTTCACATTCCGTGCTGTAATAGGCCCATGAGCGATACACGCTGGTTGAGCGAAGAAGAGCAGCGCATGTGGCGCCGGTACAGGGATGTCAATCAGCTCCTCGAGCTCGCGATCGAGAGGCAGCTCCAGCGGGACGCGTCGATGTCGCAATCCGACTACTCGGTTCTGGTCAGCCTCAGCGAGACCGACGGGCGGGGCCTGCGTGCCCGCGATCTAGGCGCGGTCCTCGGCTGGGATCGAAGCCGCGTGTCCCATCAGGTCCGGCGTATGGAGGGCCGGGGTCTGGTCTCGAAGGGCGAGTGCGCGGAAGACGGGCGTGGCACGATCGTCACCCTCACCGCGGAGGGTGCCGACGCGATCGCCCGGGTGGCCCCGAAGCACGTTGAGAAGGTCCGTGAGCTCTTCGTCGACGTCGTGACGGAGGAGGAGATCCGCCAGCTCACCGACATCTACGACCGGGTGGTCTCCCGGATCGGGGAAGTCGACAAGATCACCCTGCCCAGCTGATCACCGGGGCTCGGCGAGTCCCGGGCTCGCGCTCTCAGCGGGAAACGGGAAACGGGAAGGGCCCGGGCTGGTGAGCCCGGGCCCTTCCCGTGTGGTGCCCCCGAAGGGAATCGAACCCCTGACCTTTGGTACCGGAAACCAACGCTCTATCCCCTGAGCTACGAGGGCGGGATACCGGTCCGAAGACCGGAGGCCGTCCGGGCGTGGCGATCGTGGGATCACCCTGCCCAACGGCGAGACCGATCGTAGCACCGGCCGGGAGGCGGAACCGCATCGGCCCCGCGCGGTCCCGACAGGCCGGGTCCCGGCGGCCGCCGATTCCCCTGTCGACGTGCGGACACCTAGGATAGGAAGACGTGACTCCCGCTGACCTCGCCGCCGTCATCCGTGCCGCACTCATCGACGTTCTCGCCGAACGCGGAGCCGACACCTCGGTCGTGCCGGAGACGGTGACGGTGGAACGGCCCCGCAACCCCGAGCACGGCGACTACGCGACCAACATCGCGCTCCAGTTGGCCAAGAAGATCGGGGTGGCACCCCGGGACCTCGCGCAGGACCTGGCCACCGCGCTCGTGTCGGATCCCGGCGTGGCCTCGGCGGAGATCGCCGGCCCCGGCTTCCTCAACATCCGACTCGAGTCGGGTGCGCAGGGATCGCTCGTCGCCACCGTCATCGAGCAGGGAAATGCGTTCGGCAACGGCGGCGCCATGGCCGGCCGGCGGGTGAACCTGGAGTTCGTGTCGGCCAACCCCACGGGTCCGATCCACCTCGGCGGCACCCGTTGGGCGGCGGTCGGTGACGCGCTCGGTCGCGTCCTCGAGGCCTCGGGCGCGGAGGTGACCCGCGAGTACTACTTCAACGACCACGGCGCCCAGATCGACCGGTTCAGCCGGTCGCTCGCCGCCGCCGCCCGCGGTGAGGCGACCCCGGAGGACGGGTACGCGGGGGCGTACATCGAGGAGATCGCGGCCCGAGTGGTGGCCGCGCACCCCGGTGTCCTCGAGGAGACGCGGGAGGACGGGCTCGAGACCTTCCGCGCGGCGGGCGTCGACATGATGTTCTCCCACATCAAGGCCTCGCTCGCGGAGTTCGGGACGGTCTTCGACGTCTACACCCACGAGAACTCGATGTTCACCTCCGGGGCGGTGGACCGCGCGGTCCAGACGCTCAAGGACAACGGCAACCTGTACGAGTCCGAGGGTGCGTGGTGGCTGCGCTCGACCGCCTTCGGTGACGACAAGGACCGGGTTGTCCTCAAGTCCGACGGCAACGCCGCGTACATCGCGGGGGACATCGCGTACTTCCTGGACAAGCGGGAACGCGGATTCGACCTGTGCATCTACATGCTCGGGGCGGACCATCACGGGTACATCGCCCGGCTCAAGGCGGCCGCGGCGGCCCTGGGCGACGATCCGGCGACGATCGAGGTGCTGATCGGGCAGATGGTCAGCCTCGTGCGCGACGGTGTCCCGGTCAAGATGAGCAAGCGCGCCGGCACCGTCATCACGTTGGACGACCTGGTGGACGCGATCGGTGTCGACGCAGCGCGGTATGCGCTCATCCGCTCCTCGGTGGACCAGACCATGGACATCGACCTCCAGCTGTGGACCTCGGCGACCAACGACAACCCGGTCTTCTACGTCCAGTACGCCCATGCGCGGCTGTGTTCGCTCGCGCGCAACGCCGCGGACCTGGGCGTCACCACGGAGGCCGCCGACCTCTCCCTGCTGGTCGAGGACCGCGAGGGTGCGCTCATCAGGACGATCGGCGAGTTCCCCCAGATCGTGGCCAGCGCCGCCGATCTCCGCGAGCCGCACCGTGTCGCACGGTATCTCGAGGAGCTCGCCGCCGCCTACCACCGCTTCTACGACACCTGTCGAGTTCTGCCCATGGGTGACGAGGAGGCGGGGCCGCTGCACGCCGCCCGGCTGGCGCTGAGCTCGGCGACCAGGCAGACGCTCGCCAACGGCCTGCGCCTGATCGGCGTCAGCGCACCGGAGAAGATGTGAGCGCGCATCCGGCCGGGTCCCGGCACGAGTTCCCCCACGCCCCGGGGATCGGCGAGCGGCCCGGTACCGCGGCGGACGTGATGGCCCTGGACCCCGCCGTGTGGCCGCGAGGAGCGGGCAGGCGCGTGGACGGGGTGGTGGAGTTCGCGGGGGTCGCTGCGGATGACCTGGCCGCCGAGTTCGGAACCCCGCTGTTCGTGATCGACGAGGACGACTTCCGCTCCCGCTGCCGCGAGATGGCCCGGGCCTTCGGGGGCGCCGACAGGGTCCACTACGCCTCCAAGGCGTTCCTGTGCACCGAGGTCGCACGCTGGGTCGCGCAGGAGGGACTGAGCCTGGACGTCGCCTCGGGCGGCGAGCTCGCGGTGGCGCTGCGCGCGGACTTTCCCGCCGAGCGGATCACCATGCACGGCAACAACAAGTCGGCCGAGGAGCTCAGGCTCGCGGTGCGTAGCGGTGTCGGCCACGTGGTGCTCGACTCGATGTCGGAGATCGCGCTCCTCGACGGCATCGCCGCCGACGAGGGTGTGGTCCAGGACGTCTTCATCCGGGTGACCGTGGGCGTGGAGGCGCACACCCACGAGTTCATCGCCACGGCTCACGAGGATCAGAAGTTCGGGTTCTCGCTGGCGGGCGGCGCGGCGATGGACGCCGTCGGCGCGGTGTTCGAGGCCTCGCACATCCGACTCACCGGCCTGCACAGCCACATCGGTTCGCAGATCTTCGACGTCGACGGGTTCGAACTCGCGGCCCGCCGGGTGATCGGCCTCCTCCGCGACATCGTCGACGAGTTCGGTGTCGAACGCACCGCCCAGCTGGACCACCTGGACCTCGGCGGCGGTCTGGGCATCAGCTACGTCCCGTCCGACGACCCGCCGCCGGTCGCGCAGCTGGCCGCGGCGCTGACGGACATCGTCGACGGGTTCGCCCGCGACGTCGGGCTCGCCCCTCCGACCCTGGTGGTGGAACCGGGTCGCGCGATCGCGGGACCCGGCACGGTCACCCTCTACGAGGTCGGCGTGGTCAAGGACGTCGAGCTCGCGGGCGGTGAGAGCCGCCGCTACATCAGCGTCGACGGCGGGATGAGCGACAACATCAGGACCGCGCTCTACGACGCCGTCTACGACGCCCGACTGGTGGGCCGTATCTCCGACGCGGAGGCCGTCGTCGCGAGGCTCGTGGGCAAGCACTGCGAGAGCGGGGACGTGGTGGTGCGTGACCTCTGGATGCCCGCGGACGTGGGCACGGGTGACCTGGTCGCCGTGGCGGCCACGGGGGCGTACTGCTACTCCATGTCGAGCCGCTACAACCTCATCGGGCGCCCCGCGGTGGTGGCGGTCCGCGACGGACGGGCACGCCTGGTGCTCCGCCGTGAAACCCTGGACGATCTGACGAGCCTGGAGGTGGGACAGTGAGCGACGCAACGGCGTCTGGCGTGCGACCCGTGGGGGTGGCGGTGCTCGGGATGGGCACCGTCGGCACCGAGGTCATCCGCTACATGACGGAGAACGCGGAGGCGCTCGCCTCCCGCATCGGCGCCCCGCTGGCCCTGCGCGGCGTCGCGGTCCGCGATCTGACACGGGACAGGGGCGTGGATCCGGATCTCCTCACGGCCGACCCGGCCTCGCTCGTGTCCCGTGAGGACGTCGACGTGGTCGTCGAACTCATGGGCGGCATCGACGTGCCCCGCCCACTCCTGTTGGAGGCGCTGCGCCACGGCAAGGCCGTGGTCACGGCCAACAAGGCGCTGCTGGCGGAGTACACGGACGAGCTCGCCGAGGCGGCGGACTCCACCCGGACCGACCTGTACTTCGAGGCGGCCGTGGCCGGCGCTATCCCCGTGATCGGACCCCTGCGGCGATCCATGGCGGGTGACCAGGTCGAGCGGGTCCTGGGCATCGTCAACGGCACCACCAACTACATCCTCTCGGAGATGGGATCCACGGGCGCCGACTACTCGGAGACCCTCGCGGAGGCGTCCCGGCTGGGGTACGCCGAGGCCGACCCGACCGCGGACGTGGAGGGTTACGACGCGGCGGCCAAGGCCGCGATCCTCGCCTCGATCGCCTTCCACAGCCGGGTCACCGCCGGGGACGTCTACCGGGAGGGGATCTCCCGGATCTCCCCCGACGACTTCGCCTCGGCCCGGGACATGGACTGCACGATCAAGCTCCTCGCGATCTGCGAGAAGCTGCGCCGGGCGGACGGGACCGAGGCGGTGTCCGCGCGCGTGTACCCGGCGCTGCTGCCCGACGACCATCCGCTCGCCACGGTCAACGGAGCCTTCAACGCGGTGGTGGTCGAGGCCCAGGCGGCCGGCCGGCTGATGTTCTACGGACAGGGTGCCGGCGGGGCCCCGACCGCGTCGGCCGTCCTCGGTGACATGGTCGCCGCCGCACGCAACAAGGTGGACTCGGGTCGAGCCCCCGGCGAATCCACCTACGCGGCCCTGCCCGTGGCCTCGATGGACGAGGTCTCCACCCGCTACCACGTGCGGATGCGCGTGGCCGACAAGCCCGGTGTCCTGGCACTGGTGGCGGCCGAGTTCTCGCGCCACGGCGTATCGATCGCGCAGGTCCGCCAGACCGAGGTCGAGGTGCCCGAGGCCGAGGTCGACGATTCCGAGCCCACCGCCGAACTCACCGTCCTGACCCACAGGGCCTCCGAGCGCGCGCTCGCCGACACCGTCGCCGCGCTCTCCGACCAGGACGCGGTCACGGTCATCACCAGCGTCATCCGACTCGAGGGAGTGGACACCGAATGAACACCACCCACAAGCCCGTACACACCCGCTGGCCGGGCCTCATCGAGGCGTACCGCGACCGGCTCCCGATCGGCCCGGACTGGGAGCCCGTCACCCTCTTCGAGGGCGCGACGCCTCTCCTCCCGGCGACGTACCTCTCCGAGCTGACCGGGTGCGAGGTGTACCTGAAGGTCGAGGGGCTGAACCCGACCGGGTCCTTCAAGGACCGCGGGATGACCATGGCCGTGACCGACGCCAAGGCGCGGGGCCAGAGGGCCGTGCTGTGTGCCTCGACGGGCAACACGTCGGCGTCCGCGGCGGCATACGCCACGCGTGCCCGGATGGGCTGCGCGGTGCTGATCCCGCAGGGCAAGATCGCCGCCGGGAAGCTGGCGCAGGCGGTCATGCACGGTGCCACGATCATCCAGGTCGACGGCAACTTCGACGACTGCCTGGAACTGGCGCGCAAGACCACCGCGACCTATGCGGAGATCGGGCTGGTCAACTCGGTCAACCCGGTGCGGATCGAGGGCCAGAAGACCGCCGCGTTCGAGATCGTCGACGTGCTGGGACGGGCCCCCGACCTCCATTTCCTCCCGGTCGGCAACGCGGGCAACATCACCGCGTACTGGAAGGGGTACAGCGAGTACCACGCGGACGGGATCATCGCGGCGCGGCCGCGGATGATGGGAGTCCAGGCGGCCGGCGCGGCACCCCTCGTCGACGGCGCCCCGGTCAAGAACCCGGAGACCATCGCGACGGCCATCCGGATCGGATCCCCGGCGTCGTGGGACGGCGCCGTGACCGCCCGCGACGAGTCGGGGGGGAGCTTCCGCAAGCGGACCGACGAGCAGATCCTCGAGGCGTACCGCATGGTCGCCGGCAGGGACGGCGTGTACGTGGAGCCGGCCTCGGCGGCGTCGGTCGCGGGGCTGCTCGACGCCCACTCGAACGGGGAGCTCGAGGCGGGGCAGACCATCGTCTGCACCGTCACCGGAAACGGCCTCAAGGACCCGGACACCGCGCTCCTGGGGATGCCCGAGGTCGAGCCCATCCCCGTCGACCCGTCGGCCGTCGCCGGCGCGCTCGGCCTGGAGTGAGCGAGGTGCACGGATCCGGTCCCGAGGTCTTCGGCAGTTCCGGCGGGCGCATCCTCCCGGTCGGTCGTGCGGTCACGGTGGAGGTCCCCGCGTCGAGCGCCAACCTCGGTCCGGGATTCGACGCCCTCGGCGTGGCGCTCGGCCTGTACGACACCATCACGGTGACGGTCATCGAGTCCGGGCTCGAGCTCGAGGTGTCGGGTGAGGGCGCCGGGGAGGTGCCGACCGACGCGTCGCACCTGGTGGCCAAGGCGGTGGAGGCGGGTCTGCGGGCCGGCGGGATGGGTGCCCCCGGTGTGCGGATCAGCTGTGTCAACGCGATCCCGCATTCGCGGGGACTCGGGTCGTCCGCGTCCGCGGCGGTCGGGGGACTGGTCGCGGCGGACGGACTCATGGGCCGCGTGTTGACCGACGATCGCCTGGTCCAGCTCGCGAGCGAGTTCGAGGGACACCCGGACAACGCGGCGGCGAGCGTGCTCGGGGGCGTGGTGGTCTCGTGGACCGAGCGCTCGGCGAGGACCGTGACGTATCGCGCGGTGCGGATGGACGTGGACCCGTCGATCGTCGCCACCGTGCTCGTGCCGGAGGAGACGTCCTCGACGGCCCAGACCCGGGGTCTGCTCCCCGAGACCGTCCCGCACGAGGACGCGGCCTTCAACGCCAGCCGGGCCGCCCTGATGTCGGTGGCCCTCGCGTCGCACCCCGAGTTCCTGCTGGCCGCCACCGAGGACCGGCTGCACCAGGGCTACCGGGCCCCGGCGCTCGTGGGCACCACCGAGTGGATCCGACGGCTCCGCGAGCGGGGCCTGGCGGCGACGGTCTCCGGGGCGGGGCCCACGGTCCTGGTCCTGGACACCGCGTCGCTCCCGGTCGACCTGCGTCGGGAGGCCGAAGCCCAGGGGTGGAGGGTCCTGGATCTGAGGATCGCCGACGGCGCGCGGGTGGTCCCGGACGCCTGAGGGCCGGGCCGCGTCGGTCCGGTCAGCGCGTGGTACCGGGCGAGATCGTGGTGACCGCGTAGGCGCCGGAGGCGTGGAGGGAGCGGATCTCGCGCTTGTCGAACTTGCCCACCGACGTGCGCGGGATGTCCTCGACGAACGCCCAGTGGTCCGGTCGTTTCCACAGGTCCAGCGTCCCGTGCAAGCCCTCCCACAGGGAGCGGGCGGTGGCGTTGGCCCCGGACTTGAGCTGGATCAGCACGAGCGGCCGGTTGCCCCACCGCTCGTCGGGCACGCCGACCACCGCGGCGTCGGCGACCCGGTCGTCCGTCAGCACGGCGTGTTCGAGCTCGACGGAGGAGATGAGCTCCCCGCCGGAGGCGATGATGTCATCCACCCGGTCCACCACGTCGAGATACCCCTTCGGCGAGATGGTGGCCATGTCGCCGGTGCGCAGCCAGCCGTCGACAAAGCGGTCGGTGGCCGCGTCGCCGAGATATCGCGCCGTCACCCACGGCCCCCGGATCTGGAGTTCCCCGACCGACCACCCGTCATCCGGCAGCACCCTGCCCTCGTCCACCACGCGCGCCTGGACGCCGGCGGGGAACCTCCCCTGTCCGAGGATCTGGGCCCGCCGCTCGGTCGCGGACGAGTGCGGGTCGGCCCGGGCGAACGTGGCGATCGGGCTGGACTCGGTGAGGCCGTAGGCCTGCAGGACGGTCACCCCGTGGCGTTCCACCCAGGCGTCGAGGAGGGCCTCGGGGAGAGCGGAACCGCCCACGAGCACTTCTCCCAGGTGGCCGACCGGCTGCGGGTGGTTCTCCAACCACCGCAGCAGCCGTTGGAGCGACGCGGGGGTGGTGGCCATCTTGTTGGGGCGGTGGGTGGCCAGGAGGCCGGCCAGGTCCCGGCCCGTGACCAACGCCTGTCCGGGGCGGGGGCGTGCGGTGATGAGGCTCGCTCCGGCCATGAACGCGGCGTACGGGAGTCCCCAGGACATGACGTGGAACATCGGCACGGTCGTGAGAACGGAGTCGCCGCTGGTCAGGGCTGCGCTCTCGGCCATGCACATCTGCATGGAGTGCAGCCAGATGGAGCGGTGGGTGTAGGCCACGGCCTTGGAGGTCCCGGTGGTGCCCGAGGTGTACGCGATCGCCGCGGCGGTGCGCTCGTCGAGATCCGGCCAGGGGTAGGTGGTGGGGTGCCCGTCGAGGAGGGTCTCGAGGGCGTGGATCCGCGCGGACGAGGCGCCCCCGGTCGCGTCACCGCCAGCGGGGGGCAGGTCGGAGTCGACGACGACGAGGTGGCGCACGTGCTCGAGGTGGGCGGTGACCTCGAGCGCGAGCGGGATCAACTCCGGGTCGACGAGCAGGACGGACACCCGGTTGTCCCGCAGGGCCGAGGCGAGGACGTCACGCGGTTGGAGGATGTTGAGCGGCAGGATGACCGCCCCCATCGACGGGACCGCGAACATCGCCTCGACGACCTCGTTCCGGCTACCCGCCAGCACCGCCACCACGCCGCCCCTGGTGACCCCGAGCTCGGAGAGGGCGTGGGCGGTGGCGGCCGCGCGCGCGGCGATCACGTCATACCGCGAGGTCCGGGGTTGGAGGTCGCCCACGAACCCGGTGAGGGTCGACTGCCCGTGGCGCTCGGCGGCGTGCGTGAGGATCCGCGACACGAGCAGGGGCGTGTCCAGCATCGTTCCCAACATCGGACCTCCCCGGAAGTGGCGCGTGACGATGGCTGGAAGGGTACCGGTGATCGGTGCGGGGACCTCCACGGCGGAGCCGACTCGCCAGGGGGACACGCGTGGACGCGGCGTGCGGGTAGTATGCTTCTCTAAGCCACGGACGCCCGGTCGTCCCCGTAGCCCGAGACTGCTCCAGAACACCTTCGTCGCCGCAGGCGGCGTGTGGGTGGGTCCCGGCGGGAGCGGCCGATCGGCGAGTGGCCACCAGGGATCCCGTGCCCGTGAGTGGTTCCCCACCGGAGTGGACGGTCACCATCCCGTCGCCCCGGAAGGCGTCACCTCGAGTGGATCCCCCTCAGACGACTCCACGTCCGGCTCACCCGCCGCCGTGGACGGCCCCAGCGGCCACCCGGGACGCCCAGTCCGCGTCCCGGACAGACGCTCGATGCCAGGCGGCGCTCGCCGCCCCGGTACGAGCCCAGAAAGGACCCCCGTGACCTCGACGGACACCACCTCCACCCCGCCGCAGGGTGCCGCACTGGCAGCGATGCGCCTGGCGGACCTCAAGTCGCTGGCGCAGCAGATGGGCCTCAAGGGCCTCTCCGGCAAGCGCAAGGGCGATCTCGTCGCGATGATCGACGGCGCCCGCGGCGGGAAGGCCCCCGCCGCAGCCCAGTCGGCGCCCGCCGCGCAGGAACCCCGGCGCGAGGAGCAGCCCCGGCGCCAGCAGTCCCAGTCCCGCGACGAGGGTCAGCGCGACGAGGGGCAGCGCGACGAGGGTCAGCGGGGCGAGGATGCGCGGTCGAGCGACGACGCCCAGGATCGCGACGGCAAGCAGTCCCAGGGGGACCGGCCGCGTCGCGCCGACGGTGGCGGGGGAGACGGTCAGAACCAGGCCCAGAACCAACGCCGGAACCAGGGGCAGGATCAGAACCAGGGCAACCGTCAGCGTCGCGGCGGCCAGAACCGGGACGACCAGGGATCCGGACAGCAGAACGGGCGCAACCGCGATCAGCAGAACCGCGACCAGCAGGGCGCCCGCAACCGCGATCAGCAGGCCGACGACTCGAACCAGGGCAACCAGGGCGGCGACAACGGTCCGCGCGGGGACGGCCAGAACCGGGACGACGACGGCAGCGGCCGGGGTCGCCGGAGCCGTCGTCGGCGCGAGCGCAACCGTGGTGGCGGCGGCGGCCGCCCGGTGGAGGGCGAGACCGAGGTGCGGGAGGACGACGTCCTCCAGCCCGTCGCCGGCATCCTCGACGTGCTCGACAACTACGCGTTCGTCCGCACCTCCGGCTACCTCGCGGGCTCGAACGACGTCTACGTCTCCATGAACATGATCCGCAAGCACGGCCTCCGCCGCGGCGACGCGGTCACCGGCGCGGTCAAGACGCCCCGCGAGGGCCAGCCCGAGGGGCAGGGCGGCGGTCAGGGAGGCCAGGGCGGCCAGGGCGCGAAGAACCGCGCGAAGTTCAACCCGCTGGTCCGGATCGACTCGGTCAACGGGGGACCGGTCGATCAGGCCCGGAACCGTCCGGATTTCAGCAAGCTCACCCCGCTCTACCCCAACCAGCGACTGCGGCTGGAGACCGAGAAGAACATCATCTCCACGCGCGTGATCGACCTGATCATGCCGATCGGCAAGGGTCAGCGTGCGCTGATCGTCTCCCCGCCCAAGGCGGGTAAGACCACGATCCTGCAGAACATCGCCAACGCCATCGCGATCAACAACCCGGAATGTCACCTCATGGTGGTCCTCGTGGACGAGCGGCCCGAGGAGGTCACCGACATGCAGCGATCGGTGAAGGGCGAGGTCATCGCCTCGACCTTCGACCGGCCGCCGTCGGATCACACGCAGGTGGCGGAGCTGGCGATCGAGCGGGCGAAGCGCCTGGTGGAGATGGGCCAGGACGTCGTCGTCCTCCTCGACTCCATCACCCGCCTCGGCCGCGCCTACAACAACTCCTCGCCCGCCTCGGGCCGCATCCTCTCCGGTGGCGTCGACTCCACCGCGCTGTACCCGCCCAAGCGCTTCCTCGGCGCGGCGCGCAACATCGAGAACGGCGGCTCCCTGACGATCATCGCCACGGCGATGGTCGAGACCGGGTCGGCGGGCGACACGGTGATCTTCGAGGAGTTCAAGGGCACGGGTAACGCCGAGCTCAAGCTGGACCGGCGCATCGCGGAGCGGCGCGTGTTCCCCGCGGTCGACGTGGGACCGTCGGGCACCCGCAAGGAGGAGTTGCTGATGACGCCCGAGGAGGCCGGCATCATGCACAAACTCCGCCGGGTCCTCTCGGGGCTCGACTCGCACCAGGCGATCGACCTGCTCATGTCCCAGCTCCGCAAGACCAACACCAACTACGAGTTCCTGCTGCAGGTGGCCAAGACCACGCCGAGCCTGCCGCAGGACGAGGAGTGACGCAGCCCCCGGGGCGGTCCCCGTCCTCGATCGACGACGTCCTCTCCGAGTACGGGGGGCTCGAGGCGCAGTTGTCGGACCCTGCCCTGCACGAGGACGCGGCCGCGGCGCGGAGGGTGGGCAAGCGATTCGCCGAGCTCACGCCCGTGGTCCAGTGCCACCGGGCGCTGGTGTCGACCCGGGACGACCTCGAGGCGGCGCGGGAGCTCGCCCACGAGGATTCCTCCTTCCACGCGGAGGCCGAGCGCCTGGGCGCGGAGGCGGCCGCGCTCGAGTCGAAGCTCGCGGACCTGCTGGCACCACGCGATCCCCACGACGCGGACGACGTGCTCATGGAGATCAAGTCCGGCGAGGGCGGCGAGGAGTCCGCGCTGTTCGCCGCCGACCTGGCCCGCATGTACACGCGGTACGCGGAGAAGCACGGCTGGGTGGTGGAGGTCCTCGGGGTGACCGAGTCCGACCTGGGGGGGTACAAGGACGCCTCCTTCTCCATCCGGTCCCGGCAGCCCTCACGCGACGGCGTGTGGGCGCGACTGAAGTTCGAGGGAGGCGTGCACCGCGTCCAGCGCGTCCCGGTGACCGAGTCCCAGGGGCGGGTCCACACGTCCGCGGCCGGGGTGCTGGTGTTCCCCGAGCCGGAGGACGTGGGCCCGGTCGAGATCGACGAGTCGGACCTGCGGATCGACGTCTACCGGTCATCGGGCAAGGGCGGCCAGGGCGTCAACACCACCGATTCGGCGGTGCGGATCACGCACCTGCCGACCGGCACCGTCGTCACGTGTCAGAACGAGCGCAGCCAGCTGCAGAACAAGGCGCGCGCGATGCAGGTCCTCGCCGCCCGGCTCCAGTCCGCGGCGGAGGAGGCGGCGAGCGCCGAGGCCTCCGAAGGACGGGCCACCCAGGTGCGGACCGTCGACCGCTCCGAGCGGATCCGCACCTACAACTTCCCCGAGAACCGCATCGCGGATCACCGTGTCGGATTCAAGGCACACAACCTGGACTCGGTCCTCGACGGCGATCTCGACGCGGTGCTCGATGCGCTCGCCGACGAGGACCGGCGCCGGCGCATGGAAAGCGCGTAGGCCGTGGACGCCCAGCCGGCCCCGGCCGCGGTGACCGGGGTCGTCAGGTCGGCGGCCCGGGCTCTGCGGTCCGCCGGCGTCGACTCCGCGCTCGCCGAGGCGCAGCTGATCTGCGCCCACGTCCTCGGCGTCGACCGCTCCGCGCTGCCGCTGGCGGACGGTCTGGACCCCGNNCTCCTGGTGGAGAACGCCCTCGCCGCGCTGCCGGCGCCGGGCGAGGGGCCGGGACCGATCGTCGTGGACCTCTGCGCGGGGAGCGGGACCCTCGCGCTCGAGATCGCCCACGCCCGCCCCGACGCGTACGTCCACGCGGTCGAGCTGCACGGACCGGCGCTCGAGTGGCTCCGGCGCAACGCCGGCGAGCGGGCCGCCGCCGGGGACACCCCGGTCGAGGTCCACGCGGCGGACGCCACCGATCCCGCTCTGCTGCCGGACCTGCGGGGCAGGGTCGCCGCGGTCGTGGCCAACCCGCCCTACATCCCGCAGACCGACGACCTCCCGGCCGACGTCCTCGGGCACGAGCCGGCGACCGCGCTCTTCGGGGGTGCCGACGGTCTGGTCGTCATCACGCCGCTGGTCCACGTCGCGGCCGGGCTCCTCGCCCCGGGCGGCCATCTGGCCGTCGAGCACGACGACGCGACCGGCGCCGCGGTCGCGGCGGTCGTCTGCGCGCAGGGGGGCTTCGGTAACGTGGACCAGCACACCGACCTCGCGGGACGTCCGCGGTTCGTCACCGCGACGAGACGCGCCGAGACCGACGACGACGAGGTCGACCAGACAGTCCGGAAGGGGATCACCCGGTGACCATCACCTACGACTGCACCGAGGACACCGGCCGGGAGGTCGGGCTCAGCGCGGCGGCGGGCGCCCTCCGCGCGGGTCGCCTGGTCGTGACCCCGACCGACACGCTGTACGGCATCGCCGCCGACGCCTTCGATCCGGACGCCGTCACCCTCCTGCTCTCGGCCAAGCGCCGCGGCCACGACATGCCGGTCCCGGTCCTGGTGGGCTCGTGGGAGACGATCGACGGGCTGGTCGTGGGCACCCCCGCCCCCGCCCGCGACCTCATCCGCGCCTTCTGGCCCGGTGGTCTGAGTCTGATCGTGCACCAGGCGCCGTCGTTGAACTGGAACCTCGGGCACACCAGCGGCACCGTCATGCTCCGCATGCCGCTGCACCCGGTCGCGATCGAGCTCCTCCGCGAGGTCGGCCCGCTCGCGGTCTCGAGCGCCAACGTCTCCGGACAGCCGCCGGCCACCACGGTGGGCCAGGCGCGGGAACAGCTCGGCGACTCGGTCGCCGTCTACCTCGACGGCGGCCCCTGCGCGGTGGGCCAACCCTCGACGATCGTCGATCTCACGGGATCCGCGCCACGCATCGTCCGCGAGGGGGCGGTGTCCGCCGACCGGATCGGGGAGGTCCTCGGCACCGACCCCGCGGCCCTGCGCGGCTGACCCGTGGGAATCGGGGTCCCGTTCCGCGAGCTCCTGCTCATCGGGGTCACCGCTGCCCTGGTCACCTTCATCGTCACCGGCCTGGTCAGGGGAGTCGCCCCCGCTATCGGCGGCCTCGCCTACCCCCGCGACCGCGACGTCCACGTTGTCCCCACGCCGCGACTGGGCGGGGTGGGGATCTTCACCGGGATGCTGGTCGCGGTGTTCCTCGCGGCGCAGCTGCCGGCCCTCAACCGCGGGTTCCCGCCCTTCGCCCCCGACGTCGAGGCCACGATCGTCGCCGGCGGCCTGATCGTGCTGGTGGGGATCGTCGACGACATCCTCGGCATCGGCGCGGTGACCAAACTCGCCGGTCAGGCCGCCGCCGCGGGCGTCCTGGTGGCCATGGGGGTGTCGTGGACCCTCGTGTACCTCCCGTTCGGCGACGGCAACATCCTCGTCCTGGACCAGCTCCAGGCCGGGTTGCTCACGGTGGTGTTCACCCTGACCATCGTCAACGCGATGAACTTCGTCGACGGGCTGGACGGACTCGCGGCCGGGCTCGGGGCCATCGCGGCGATCGCGATCTGCGTCTTCTCGGTGGGGATCATGCTCGATCAGGGCGGCACGGTGGGCGCGTATCCGCCGGCGCTGGTCACGGCGGTCCTCGCCGGCGCGCTCCTGGGGTTCCTGCCCCACAACTTCCAGCCCGCCCGGATCTTCATGGGCGACTCGGGATCGATGCTCATCGGCCTGGTGCTGGCGGCCGCCTCCACCAGCGCGTCCGGCAAGATCTCGCAGAGCCTGTACGGGCCGCAGGAGATGATCGTCCTGCTCTCGCCGGTGATCGTGGTGGCCGCGGCGATGTTCGTCCCCATGCTCGATCTGGTCATGGCCGTGGTCCGGCGGGTCGGGGCCGGGCGGAGCCCGTTCGCCCCGGACAAGATGCACCTGCATCACCGGCTGCTCGACCTCGGTCATTCCCATCGGCGCGTCGCCCTCGTCATCTACGCCTGGGTCTCGCTCATCGCCTTCGGAGCGGTCGGGGCGACCATGCTCCCGTCCGAGGTGATGGTCCCGCTCGCCGCCGCGGGGCTCATCGCCGTCCTGGCCGCCACCCTGGTCCCGCGACTGCGGAGCATCCGCGGGGAGGACCACTCCGGGAGTCCCTCCGGCTCCCGCTAGGCTGGGCCACATGACGGAGACACCCCCGCAGCCCGCCGAGAGCGCCCACACCGCCGGACTACGCAAGGCGCTCACGCTCGGCACGGCCGCCCTGGCCGTGTTGATGCTGCTCAGTGCGGGCCTGTGGGGGGCGCTCGACGGCACCCCCGGACTGTGGGGCGCCCTGTTGGGGGCCGCGATCGGTGGGGTGTTCGTCCTCCTCACCGCGGTGGTGGTGGTCGCGACGGCGCAGACCTCGCCCAACGTCACCGGGGCCGTACTCCTCGGGACGTGGCTGCTCAAACTCATCGTGGCGATCGGCGTGGTGGCGGCGTTGAAACCCCTGGACTTCTACTCCAGGCGAGCGTTCGCGCTCACGCTCGTCGTGGCGATGATCGTCGTCCTGGCCACCGAGACGGTCGCGATCATTCGTCACAAGGCGCCGGCCGTGGAACCCGTCACCGGGGACTGAGCGCAGTCACGCCGCGGGGCGGCCCGGCACGCCCCTCCGGGGGTGCGCCCCGGTGAGGTCAGACACCCGGGTCTTTGTTACGATGCTCCGTGGCGGGAAACCGGGATGAGGGCGCGTCGCGAGAGCGGCCGAGATCCCCTCGGGCCCGCCGGGTTCCCTGCACGTGAACCGAAGCGAATGACACAGACCACCGTCTGAAGAAGGCGGCCCGAACAGGGGAGAGAACGCTGAGCACGTCACTGCTGGCATTCAAGGGCGAGTTCCACCCGCCTTCACTCAACGACTTCTTCCCGCCGGCGGTGCTGTTCGAGGGCACCCCGTTCGAGTTGGACCGGCTGATGATCATCCGCGTCCTCGTGGGCGTGCTCGTCGCCCTGCTGTTCTACGTGGGTATGCGCGGCGCGAAGATCGTCCCGAAGGGCTTCCAGAACGTGGTCGAGATCGCCCTCGACTTTGTCAAGACCTACATCTCGGACGACATCATCGGCAAGAAGGACGGCGACCGGTTCCTCCCGATCATCGCCACCATCTTCTTCCTCACGTTGTTCATGAACATCCCGGCCGTGATCCCCGGCCTCAACATCTCGCCCAACGCCAGGATCGGTATGCCCCTGGTCATGGCGCTGGTGGTCTACGTGGTGTTCATCTACGCGGGCGCCAAGAAGTACGGCTTCTTCTCCTTCGTGGGCAAGTCGATCGTCGTCCCGAACCTCCCCCCGGCCCTCCACCTGCTGGTGGTGCCGATCGAGTTCATCTCGACCTTCGTCCTGCGCCCGGCCACGCTCACGATCCGTCTCATGGCCAACATGCTCGCCGGCCACATCATGATCGTGCTGCTGTTCTCCGCCACGAACTTCTTCTTCTGGCAGTTCAACGGCTGGACCGCCGTCAGCCTCGTGACCATCATCGTGGCCGTGGCGTTCACCTTCTTCGAGCTGCTGGTGATCTTCCTGCAGGCGTACATCTTCGCCCTGCTCGCCGCGGTGTACATCGACCTGTCGCTCCACGCCGACAGTCACTAGAGACTTCCGGCGCCACTGAGCGCCGGGACACACAGACCACTCCGACGACCGAGTGCGGACATCCCGTACCGGCCATCTGAAAGGGAACGGAAAACCCACATGGATATCGTCACTCTCGCCCAGGCTGCCGAGACAATCGAGACCACGGCCAAGGGCTACGGCGCCATCGGTTACGGCCTCGCCGCCATCGGCCCCGGCATCGGCATCGGCATCGTCGTCGGTAAGACCATCGAAGGCATGGCACGTCAGCCCGAGATGGCCGGCCAGCTCCGCACCACGATGTTCCTGGGCATCGCGTTCACCGAGGCCCTCGCGCTCATCGGTATCGTCACCGGCTTCATCTTCTGATCGCCGACTGGCGCAAGGTCAACGACATGAATCCGATCCACATCCTCGCCGCCGGCGAGGGCGAAGGGCTCCCCCTCGAGGAGACGCCCAACGTCCTGACCCCGGCGCTGTACGACATCGTCTGGTCGCTGATTCCCTTCGCTGTCGTCCTCTTCGTGTTCTGGAAGTTCGTCCTCCCGATGTTCAAGCGGGTCCTGGACGAGCGGAGCGAGCGCATCGAAGGCGGCATCGAGCGGGCGGAGGCGGCTCAGTCCGAGGCGAAGGCCGCCCTGGACAAGTACAACGCCCAGCTCGCGGAAGCCCGCGTCGAGGCCGCCAAGATCCGTGACGACGCGCGCGCCCAGGGGCAGCAGATCATCGCGGACATGAAGGCCGAGGCGAACCTCGAGAAGGACCGCATCGTCGCGGCGGGCGAGCAGCAGCTCAACGCGCAGCGTCAGCAGATCGTCTCGGAACTCCGCGGCGACCTCGGACGTCAGTCGATCGATCTCGCTGAGCGTCTCATGGGTGAGCAGCTGTCCGACTCGGTCCACCGTTCGGGCACCATCGACCGTTTCCTCGCCGACCTCGACCGGGTCGCCGGCGCGGGCCAGAAGTAAGGAAGTAGCTGACTATGCACGCAGCAAGCCGCGACGCCCTCGAGCAGTCCCGGTCGGTCCTGCAGTCCACGCTGTCCGCCAATCCCGCCGGCGGAGCAACCGGAGCCACCGTCGGCGCCGAGCTGTTCCGGGTGGTCGACCTCTTCGAGGGGGAGCGCGCGCTCCGCGTCGCGGTCGCGGACTCCTCCGCTCCGGTCGAGGCCCGACAGGACCTCGCCCGGTCGGTCCTGGGCTGGAAGATCGACGAGGCGACCCTCTCGGTCGTGCTTGCTGCGGTCGCATCGTCGTGGTCCACCCCGCGTGACCTGCGGGAAAGCCTCGTGGTGCTCGGCCGGGAGGCGCTGTTGCTCTCGGCTCGCGAGCAGGGCCAGCTCGGTGTGGTCGAGGACGAGCTCTTCCGGCTCGGACGGATCGTGGCCGGCGACCCGCAGTTCGAGCAGGCGTTGTCCGACCGGTCCACCACGGCGGACGACAAGCGTGCGCTCCTCGGTCAGGTCTTGTACGGCAAGGTCACCGCCGTCACCGAGGCTCTCGCCTCGCAGGCCGTGACCCGCCCACAGGGGATGCCGGCGGATGACATCGACGCGCTCTCGCGGCTCGCCGCGGAGCTCCAGGGCCGGTCCGTGGCGGTCGTCACCTCCGCCACGGAGCTCTCGGAGGGTCAGCAGGAGACGCTGTCGCGCACACTCGCCGGGATCTACGGGCGTGAGATGGCGGTGCACGTCGAGGTCGACCCGGCCGTGCTCGGCGGAATGGTGATCCATGTCGGTGACGAGGTCATCGACGGATCGCTCGCCGGGCGGCTGTCCGCCGTGAGGCGGGCACTCCCGTAACCGGTAGTCGGGGCCGACGAACCGACGAGCAGCGGTCGCACACGGTCGATGCTCACCTGAAAAAGACAAGTCCAGACCACTTTAGTGAGAGCAGGAATGACATGGCGGAGCTGACTATCTCCTCCGACGAGATTCGTAGCGCGATTGCGAACTACACCTCCAGCGTCTCGACCGAGGCGTCCCGCGAGGAGGTCGGTATCGTCACCGACACGGGCGACGGCATCGCCCACATCAGCGGGCTGCCGTCCGCGATGGCCAACGAGCTCCTGGAGTTCCCGGGTGGCGTCCTCGGCGTCGCGCTGAACCTCGAGGATCGAGAGATCGGCGCGGTGATCCTGGGTAACTACGACCAGATCGCCCAGGGCCAGGAAGTGCGCCGCACCGGAGAGGTCCTCTCCGTGCCCGTCGGCGACGGCTTCCTCGGACGCGTCGTCAACCCGCTCGGTCAGGCGATCGACGGCCTGGGCGAGATCGAGGCGGCCGGCACCCGCGCGCTCGAGCTCCAGGCCCCGTCCGTGCTGGAGCGCCAGCCCGTCGAGGAACCCATGCAGACCGGCATCAAGGCGATCGACGCCATGACGCCGATCGGTCGCGGCCAGCGGCAGCTCATCATCGGTGACCGCAAGACGGGCAAGACCGCCGTCTGCATCGACGCGATCCTCAACCAGAAGGCGAACTGGGAGTCGGGCGACAAGACCAAGCAGCTGCGGTGCATCTACGTCGCGATCGGTCAGAAGGGCTCCACCATCGCGGGCGTCAAGGCGACCCTCGAGGAGCACGGCGCGATGGAGTACACCACCATCGTCGCCGCCCCCGCCTCCGACTCCGCCGGCTTCAAGTGGCTCGCGCCGTTCACCGGCTCGGCGATCGGCCAGCACTGGATGTACGAGGGCGCCCACGTCCTCGTCGTGTTCGACGACCTGTCCAAGCAGGCCGACGCCTACCGCGCGATCTCCCTGCTGCTCCGCCGCCCGCCGGGTCGTGAGGCCTACCCGGGTGACGTCTTCTACCTGCACTCCCGCCTGCTGGAGCGGTGCGCCAAGCTGTCCGACGCGATGGGTGGTGGTTCGATGACCGGGCTGCCGATCATCGAGACCAAGGCCAACGACGTCTCGGCGTTCATCCCGACCAACGTCATCTCCATCACCGACGGCCAGGTCTTCCTCGAGTCTGACCTGTTCAACCGCGGTGTGCGGCCCGCCGTCAACGTGGGTATCTCCGTCTCCCGAGTCGGTGGCGCCGCGCAGACCAAGGGCATGAAGAAGGTCTCCGGCTCGCTGCGCCTCGACCTGGCGGCGTTCCGCGACCTCGAGTCGTTCGCCACGTTCGCCTCGGACCTCGACGCGGCCTCCAAGGCGCAGCTCGAGCGGGGCCAGCGTCTGGTCGAGATCCTCAAGCAGGATCAGAGTTCGCCGGTCGCCGTGGAGGACCAGATCGTCTCGATCTACCTCGCGGGCGAGGGCTTCTACGACTCCGTGCCGGTCGAGGACGTGCGGCGCTTCGAGAACGAACTCCTCGAGACCCTGCATCACAGCGCGTCGGACGTGTACGGCCAGATCGACGGCGGCGGGGCGCTCTCGGACGAGTCCAAGGCCACCCTTGAGGCCAAGACCAACGAGTTCAAGGAGGGCTTCGTGGCCTCCGACGGCTCGCGGGTGGTCAACGAGCCCGAGGCCGAGGCGCTCTCGGAGGACGAGATCGATCGCGAGACCCTCACGGTGACCAAGAAGAAGAAGGCCTGAGGCCTGCGATGACAGCCATCCGAGTCAAGGCCGAGAGGAGTGTGATCTGACGCCATGGCGAACTTGCGCGAACTACGCGACCGGATCAAGTCGGTCAACTCGACCAAGAAGATCACCAAGGCCCAGGAGTTGATCGCGACCTCGCAGATCTCCAAGGCCCAGGCGAGGGTCGCGGAGGCCCAGCCGTTCGCGGACCAGATCACGGCGATCCTCACCGACCTCGCCACGGCGTCGTCGGTCAAGCACAGGATGCTCAACGAGCCCGAGGACGCCACGCGTTCCGCGGTGCTCGTGGTGACCTCGGACCGCGGCATGTGTGGTGGCTACAACCACAACGTGCTCAAGGAGGCGGCCGAGCTGATCGCCTTCCTCGAGGAGGCCGGCCGCGAGGTCGACATCTACGTGCTGGGGAACAAGGGGATCGTCTACTACACCTTCCGCGAGGTCGAACTCGCCGGATCGTGGCACGGACACTCCCAGAAGCCCGTGTACCAGGAGGCCCGCCCGGCGTTCCAGTTGCTCTCGGCGGCGTTCGCGGCCGGCGGGGAGTCCACGTTCGACGCCGCCGAGTTCCTCGGCGACGGCTACGAGGGCGACACCACCCGTCAGGGCGTCGACGAGGTCCACATCGTCTACACCCAGTTCAAGTCCATGCTCACCCAGACCCCGCGGGCGCGGCGCCTGGCCCCGATCGAGACCCGTGTCGAGATCGAGGAGCTGGATCTGGGCGAGGACATGCTCGACACGTCCAAGTCGGACTTCAAGCCCGAGGTGACGTTCGAGCCGGACGCGGACACCCTGCTCGACAACCTCCTCCCGAGGTACATGTCGACCCGCGCCTTCGCCTCCCTCCTCGAGTCGGCGGCGTCCGAGTCGGCGGCGCGACGGACGGCGATGAAGTCGGCGACGGACAACGCGACCGAACTGGTGGAAGGCCTGAGCCGCGAGGCCAACCAGGCCCGCCAGGCACAGATCACCCAGGAAATCAGCGAGATTGTCGGTGGCGCTGGCGCGCTCGCCGCTAGCGCAGGAAGTGACTAAGCAATGACCACAGCTGTTACCGATCAGAGCACGACGGGCACGGCCGGTCTCACCGGTCGCGTTGCCCGCGTCCTGGGTGCGGTCGTCGACGTGGAGTTCCCGCGCGGCGCCCTCCCGGCCCTCTTCAACGCCCTCACCGCCGAGATCACCCTCTCGTCGGTCGCCAAGACGGTGACCTTCGAGGTCGCCCAGCACCTGGGCGACAACATGGTGCGCTGCATCTCCATGCAGTCCACCGACGGTCTCGTCCGCGGGGCCGAGGTCGTCGACTCCGGCAAGCCGATCTCGGTGCCGGTGGGCGACGTCGTCAAGGGCCACGTGTTCAACGCCCTGGGCGACTGCCTCGACGCGCCCGGCACCGGCCGGGACGGCGAGCAGTGGGGCATCCACCGCGACCCGCCGGCCTTCGACCAGCTCGAGGGCAAGACGGAGATCCTCGAGACCGGCGTCAAGGTCATCGACCTGCTGACCCCGTACGTCAAGGGCGGCAAGATCGGCCTCTTCGGCGGTGCCGGTGTCGGCAAGACCGTGCTCATCCAGGAGATGATCACCCGCATCGCGCGTGAGTTCTCCGGCACCTCGGTGTTCGCCGGCGTCGGCGAGCGCACCCGTGAGGGAACCGACCTCTTCCTCGAGATGGAGGAGATGGGGGTCCTCCAGGACACCGCCCTGGTGTTCGGTCAGATGGACGAGCCGCCGGGGACGCGTATGCGCGTCGCCCTCTCGGCCCTGACGATGGCCGAGTACTTCCGTGACGTGCAGGGACAGGACGTCCTCCTGTTCATCGACAACATCTTCCGGTTCACGCAGGCCGGTTCCGAGGTGTCGACCCTGCTCGGCCGCATGCCGTCCGCCGTCGGCTACCAGCCGACCCTGGCGGACGAGATGGGTGAGCTCCAGGAGCGCATCACCTCGACGCGCGGTCGGTCGATCACCTCGCTGCAGGCGATCTACGTCCCCGCGGACGACTACACGGACCCGGCCCCGGCGACGACCTTCGCCCACCTCGACGCCACCACGGAGCTCTCCCGCTCCATCGCGTCGAAGGGCATCTACCCGGCCGTCGACCCGCTCACCTCGACCTCCCGGATCCTCGAGCCGGGCATCGTCGGCGAGGATCACTACCGCGTGGCGCAGCAGGTCATCCAGATCCTCCAGAAGTACAAGGAACTGCAGGACATCATCGCCATCCTCGGTATGGACGAACTGTCGGAGGAGGACAAGGTCACCGTCCAGCGTGCTCGTCGTCTCGAGCGCTTCCTCGGCCAGAACTTCCTCGTCGCGGAGAAGTTCACCGGTCAGGTCGGCTCGGTCGTTCCGCTCGCGGACACCATCGAGGCGTTCGACAAGCTCTGCAAGGGCGAGCTCGACCACCTCCCGGAGCAGGCCTTCAACGGCATCGGCGGTCTGGACGACGTCGAGGCGGCCGCCAAGAAGCTCGCGGGGAAGTGACCACAGAGCATGGCTGACATCGAAGTCGAGTTCGTCACGGTCGAGCGCCGTTTCTGGTCCGGTAGCGCGTCCATGGTGGTCGCCAAGACCACCGAGGGCGAGATCGGCATCCAGTCCGGGCACGAGCCTGTGCTCGGCGAGCTGGACGCCGGTGGAACCGTGACCGTCTACACGGACGAGGGCAAGAAGGTCGCCGCCGTCCAGGGTGGATTCCTGTCCGTCACGGCGACCAAGGTCAGTATCCTCGGCGAGTCCGCCGAGTGGTCACAGGACATCGACCGCTCGGCGGCCGAGAGGGCATTGTCCGAGGCCGGCGACGACGCCGCGGCGATCGCCGCGGCACAGGGTCGCCTGCGCGCGGTGGAGAAGGCCGGCGCCTGACACGTCTGGGCCACGCCCGTCGACCACGGCCGCGGCCACCGGAAGGGGTTGAGCAGAGTGGCGACTACCGGGATCGTTCTCGGTGGCGTCGTGCTGCTCGTGCTGCTCCCGGTGGCCGCGGCCGTGGTGTATCGGCTGGTGGTCAACCTGGGGGACTCCACATCGGTGCTCGTCAGACGCGCCGGGGAGGACGCGTGGAGGCACGGCGCCATCCGGTACTCCGACACGGACGTGGCGTTCTACCGCCTGCTGAGCGTCCGGTTCGGCGCGGACGTACGGCTCGACCGTCGGTCGCTGACCCTGGGGTCGAGGCGGCAGCCCACCGGCCACGAGTTCGACGTCGCGGAGGTCGGGGAGATGATCGTCTCCTTCTCCGGCCACGACCGCAGGGGCAGGGTGCGAGAAGGCGAACTCTGCGCGGGCCCCGCCACGCTGACCGGGCTGCTCGCGTGGGTGGAGGCGTGCTCCACCGACCAGATCCGCCGCTCGGACCGTCGCCCGGGCTGATGTGCCGGAACGGATACCCGCAGATCGAGGAGGGATGACGTGCGTCTGGTCGTGGCCACGTGCCAGGTCGACTACGTGGGCCGCCTGACGGCCCACCTGCCCATGGCGCCTCGGTTGTTGCTGGTCAAGGCGGACGGCTCGGTGAGCGTCCACGCGGACGACCGGGCGTACAAGCCGCTCAACTGGATGACACCTCCGTGCTCGCTCGTCGAGCAGGACCACCCGGAGAACCCCGATCATCGCCTCTGGGTGGTGGAGAACAAGACCGGGGAACAACTCCGGATCACCGTCGCCGAGGTGCACCACGACTCGGCGCACGAGTTGGGGATCGACCCGGGGCTGGTCAAGGACGGCGTCGAGGCGCACCTCCAGGAGTTGTTGGCCGAGCACATGGAGACGCTCGGGCAGGGGTACCGCCTGGTCCGTCGCGAGTACATGACAGCGATCGGCCCGGTGGACATCCTCGGCCGGGACGCCGACGGCGTCACCGTGGCGGTCGAGATCAAGCGGCGGGGCGAGATCGACGGGGTCGAGCAGCTCACGCGCTACCTGGAACTGCTCAACCGCGACCCGCTGCTCGCACCGGTGAGCGGGGTCTTTGCCGCCCAGGTGATCAAACCCCAGGCCCGGACCCTGGCCGAGGACCGCGGCATCCGCTGTGTGACCCTCGACTACGACTCACTGCGGGGAATCGAGTCGACGGACCTGCGGCTCTTCTGAGGTCGGTGACCGGGATGCCGAGGCGCCACAGGCGGGCGGGCGGGGACCGGCCCGTCCCCCGGCGAGACGGGCTGGGGTCGAGCGACCTCGAGGCCGGCCCGTCCGGCGATCCGGACAGGTATCACGTCCGACGGATCCCGGCGTCGCGCTCCGCCAAGGACTACCGCTGCCCGGGCTGCGACCATGTGGTGCCGGCGGGGACCGGGCACGTGGCGGCCTGGCCGGACAGGCCCGGGGGAGAGGACGAGCGGCGGCACTGGCACAACGGGTGCTGGTCGGGGCGCGGGAGTCGCGGTGTCACCCGCCGGTGGAGCTGAGATCCGGCTCGTGCGGTAGCCCCGCCTCGTGGTCGGCCGGGCGGCCGGGGATCGGCTCGAGGCGGGCGCGGATCCCCGCGAGTTCCGCGATGACGTCCGCGCGCAGCCCCCGCAGCTCCTCGGTGTGTCGGCGCGCCAGCGCCATCAGCCTCTCCGCCTCGGCCCGGGCGCCGTCCACGATGCTCCGCGCGGACTCCTCGGCGGCGCGCCCGGTGGCCGCCGCGGCGCTGACCGACGCGGCCTCCCTGGCCTGGTCCTCACGCAGGGACCGGCTCCGGCGGGCGTCGGCGGCCAGGCGATGGTCCTCGTCGATCCGATCCCGCCGCAGGGCGGCCTCCAGATCCAGCCGCTCCGCCTCGTGCTCGGCCTCGGCGACGATCTGCCCGGCCCTGGACCGGGCGGCCGCGAGGACCGCCTCCTGCCCGTCGCGGACGGCCGACGCCCGGTCGCGGGCGGCGGTGAGCTCGGACTCCGCCTCCCGGCGATCCGCGGCGGCCGCGCGTCGAGCCGAGTCCCGGAGGGTCCACGCCTCCTGCTCCGCGTCCGCGAGGATCCGGTCCGCCGCCGCGTGGGCGGAGTCCCGGATCGACTCGGCTTCCGTGCTCGCGAGCGCGAGCATGGTCGAGAGACGGTCGGCCATCTGCTCGCCCGTGACGGGTGCGCGTCCCAGCTCCGCGACCCGGGCCTCGAGGGCGGAGACCCGCGCCCGTTCCCGGGCCGCCTCGGCGGCGGCGCGCTCGGCTCGCTCCACGGCCGCGTCGCGGTCCGCGCGGAGCAGTCCCGTCTCGGCCTCGAGGCGCGCGAGCGTGGCCGTCACCTGCTCGCGGTCGAAGCCCCTGCGGACCACCGCGAAGGGTTCCCCGGTGCTGGTGGGCGTGTACATGCTGGACATGGATCCCACCCTAGCGGGGGAGCGGGGGCGGGGGCCTAGTGCGATTCGGCCGCGGGTTCGACCAACTCCAGCAGCACTCCGCCGGCGTCCTTGGGGTGGACGAAGTTGATCCGCGACCCCGCGGTGCCCTTCTTCGGGGCCGGGTACAGCACCCGGACGCCGCGACCGGTGAGGTGGGCGGTGATCGCGTCGATGTCGGTCACGCGGACCGCCATCTGTTGGATGCCTGGGCCGTTGCGGTCGAGGTACTTCGCGATGGTCGAGGACTCGTCCAGCGGGGCGAGGACCTGCAGGAGGGCGCTGCCCTCGGGGCGGCCGGGGGAGCCGAGCATGGCCTCGCGCACCCCCTGCTCCTGGTTGACCTCCTCGTGGAGGTTCTCCATCCCGAGGTTGTCGCGGTACCAGGCGACCGCGGCATCGAAGTCGGGGACGGCCACGCCGACGTGGTCGATCGCCACGACGAGTTCCGAGGGCAACAGGGGCTGGCTGGCTGGGGTAGTGGTCATGCCCTCCACGGTAGCCCGTGTCCCCAGGCGGTAGTTTGGGCGTGATACGTCACACCCCTCGACCGGAAGGTTCTCCATGTCCGCCGACCCCACCCGCACCGTCATCGTCTCCGGCGCCCGCACGCCGTTCGGCCGCCTCCAGGGCGGCCTCAAGACCGTGAGCGCGCCGGAACTGGGTGGCGTCGCCATCCGTGGCGCCCTCGAGAAGGGCGGGGTGCCGGCGGAGTCGGTCGACGCCGTGATCATGGGGCAGGTCCTGGGCGCGGGCGTCGGCCAGATGCCGGCCCGTCAGGCGGCGCTCGCCGCGGGCCTGCCCACCTCGGTCCACGCGCTGAGCATCAACAAGATGTGCCTCTCGGGCCTGACGGCCATCGCGCTGGCCGACCAGATGATCCGTGCCGGCGAGGCCGAGGTGGTGGTGGCCGGCGGCCAGGAGTCGATGAGCCGCGCCCCGCACCTCCTCCCGAACAGCCGGGACGGGTACAAGTACGGCTCCATCGAGGTCCTGGACCACATGGCGTACGACGGCCTGCACGACGTGCCGACCGACCAGCCGATGGGCGCGCTCACCGAGCAGCGCAACGCCGAGCTGGAGATCACCCGCGAGCAGCAGGACGAGTTCTCCGCGACCTCCCACCAGCGCGCGGCCAGGGCGTGGGCCGACGGGCTGTTCGCCGACGAGGTGGTGCCGGTGACCGTCAAGGGCCGCCGGGGCGACACCGTCGTCGACACCGACGAGGGCATGCGCGGCGAGACCACCGCCGAGTCGCTGTCCGCCCTCCGACCCGCGTTCGCCAAGGGCGGCACGATCACCGCCGGTTCGTCCTCGCAGATCTCCGACGGCGCCTCCGCGACGGTCGTCACGAGCGCCGCGCGTGCGGAGAAGGAGGGCTGGCCCATCCTGGCCGAGATCGTCCAGTACGGCGCCGTCGGTGGACCGGACTCCACCCTCCAGCACCAGCCGGTCCGCGCGATCGAGGACGCCTGCTCCAAGGCGGGGATCCCGGTGTCCGACATCGACCTCTTCGAGCTCAACGAGGCGTTCGCCTCGGTGGGCATCCACTCGACCCGCGAGCTCGGGGCCGACGAGGCGGCGGTCAACCCGAACGGCGGCGCGATCGCGCTCGGGCACCCGATCGGTGCGTCCGGCAACCGGGTGGTCCTCACCCTGGCCCTGGAGCTCGCCCGCCGCGGCGGCGGCCTCGGCGCGGCCGCCCTCTGCGGCGGCGGTGGCCAGGGCGACGCCCTGATCATCCGGGTTCCCGCGACCAGCTGACACCGGACCGGTCTCGTCATGGCAGGATCGACGCCGTGACGAGACCAGGTAACCGACCCCCGTCCGCCTCCGAGAAGCACCTGGCGGCGTCGCTCGCCGGCGCAGTGGACCTGACGGGGTTGAAGAAGCGTGTCGAAGCAAAACGGGACGCGGCCGTCCCGGGCCGCGTCCCGGGCGCAGACGGCGGGGACGTCGGCAGCATCGTGGTGGACGAGGCGTCGTTCGAGCAGGACGTCCTGGTCCGGTCGACCCAGGTTCCCGTGGTGGTCGAGCTCATGTCCCGCCGGGCCCCGTCCGCGCTGACCGCCCTGCTCGCCTCGTTGGCCGAGGAGGCCGCCGGTCAGTGGGTGCACGCGGTGGTGGACGTGGACGCCGCGCCGGGGATCGCCCAGGCGTTCCAGGCGCGCGCGGTGCCGACGGTGGTGGCCGTGGCGGCGGGACGCCCGCTGGCGGACTTCGAGGGCGACCAGCCCGAGGACGCCCTCCGCCAGTGGCTCGCGGCCGTGCTGCAGGCGACCGAGGGCAAGCTCGGCGGCCCCGCGCCGGCCCCCGGGGACGGCGACGGGGAGGAGCCGGCGGACGAGGAACGTGATGCGGCGGAGGACGCGCTGGCGGACGGCGACCTCGTCACCGCCGAGGAGCGGTTCACGGCCCTGGTGGAGTCCCGCCCCGGGGACCACGGCATCCTCGAGGCCCTGCGGTACGTGCAGGCCGCGCGGCGCGCCACGGAGGAGTCCGACGCGGGCGAGGGCACGGTCCAGGCGGCGCTGCGCGCCGCCGACCGGGCGCTCGTGGGCGGGGAGTACGAGTCCGCGTTCGGGGTACTGGTCGACGCGATCCGCGTGAGCGCCGGCGACCACAGGGCGACGCTGCGCGCCCGGCTGATAGAGCTCCTCGAGGCGTTGCCGGGGGACGATCCGCGGGTGTTGGCCGCCCGCCGGAACCTCGCGAGCGCCCTCTACTGACCGGGGGTCACCGCGAGTGCCGCAGCCACACCGCGGCACGCGGACCGACGGTGATGGCGGCCGAGTGCGGACGACCGTGGTGGGGGACGTCCTCGGCGTGGAGCCCGCCGAGGTTGCCCGTCCCCGAGCCCTCGTACCCGGTCGCGTCGGTGTTGAGGATCTCCTCCCAGAACCCGCCCTCGGGCAGCCCGATCCGGTAGCCGCCCAGGGTGGCGCCGGAGAAGTTCACCACGCAGGCGATCGTGTTGCCCGCGTGGTCGGTCCGCAGGAACGACAACGCGTTGTGCGCCGCGTCGTTCGCGTCGATCCACGAGAAGCCCGAGGGGTCGTCGTCCAGGGCCCACAGCGCCGGGTTCTCGGCGTAGCGCGCGTTCATGTCGCGCACCGAGGCGAGGATGCCGCGGTGGTACTCGCCCTCCCAGCCCTCGAGGTTCTCCCAGGTCACGCCCTGCTCGTCGTTCCACTCCCCGGTCTGGCCGAACTCCAGTCCCTGGAAGAGGAGCTTCTTGCCCGGATGCGCCCACATGTAGGCGTAGAGGCCGCGCAGGCCGGCGGCCCGGTCCCACGACGTCCCCGGCATGCGCTGCCACATGGAGCCCTTGCCGTGGACCACCTCGTCGTGGCTCAGCGGCAGGACGAACCGCTCGCTCCACGCGTACATCATGGAGAACGTGACCTCGCCGTGGTGGTGGCTGCGGTAGACGGGGTCGAGCCCCACGTACCTCAGGGTGTCGTTCATCCACCCCATGTTCCATTTCATCGAGAACCCGAGCCCGCCGGTGTCGGTGCCGGCGGTGACCCCGCCCCACGAGGTGGACTCCTCGGCCACGGTGAGGAACCCGGGATGCTCGCGGTGGACGGTGGCGTTGACCTCCTGGAGGAACGAGATGGCCTCGAGATTCTCCCGGCCGCCGTAGCGGTTGGGCGTCCACTCGCCCTCCTCGCGCGAGTAGTCCAGGTAGAGCATCGAGGCGACGGCGTCCACCCGCAGCCCGTCGATGTGGAACTCCTCGGCCCAGTAGAGGGCGTTGGCCACGAGGAAGTTGCGCACCTCGTGACGGCCGAAGTCGAAGACGTAGGTGCCCCAGTCGGGCTGCTCGCCGCGGCGCGGGTCGGCGTGCTCGTACAGCGCGGTGCCGTCGAACCGGCCGAGCGACCACTCGTCCTTGGGGAAATGCGCCGGGACCCAGTCGACAAGGACGCCGATGCCGCGGGAGTGCAGGTGGTCCACCACGTAACGCAGGTCGTCGGGGGACCCGAACCTGCTGGTGGGGGCGAAATAGGAGGACACCTGGTAGCCCCACGAGCCGCCGAAGGGATGCTCGGCGACGGGCATGAGTTCCACGTGGGTGAACCCGGTCTCGGCCACGTGGTCGGCGAGCTGGTGCGCGAACTCGCGGTACCCGAGTCCGGGTCTCCAGGAGCCCACGTGGACCTCGAGGGTGGTCATGGGCAGGCGCGAGTGATCGCGGGTCGCGCGGGCGGCGATCCACTCGTCGTCGTCCCACTCGTAGCGCGACGTGAACACCTTCGACCCGGTGGCGGGGGGCACCTCGGCGGCCACCGCGAGCGGGTCGGCGTGGTCGACGGTCCGGCCGTCGGCACCGCGCACGCAGTACTTGTAGGTCGCCCCGTCGGTGACGTCCGGGACGAAGAGCTCCCACACGCCGGAGGACCCGATCGAGCGCATGGGGAGCGCGAGCGGGTTCCACCCGCAGAAGTCGCCCACCACGCTGATGCCGCGGGCGTTGGGCGCCCACACCGCGAAGGACGTCCCCGTGACGGGTCCGCCGGCGGTGTCGTAGGTACGCACGTGGGCGCCGAGGACGGTCCACAGTCGCTCGTGCCGGCCCTCGCCGATCAGGTGGAGGTCCACCTCGCCGAGCGTGGGCAGGAAGCGGTAGCCGTCGGCGACGGTGCGCTCGTGCCCGTCCGGGTACGTGACGTGGAGGCGGTAGTCGGGGACGTCGGCCTCGGGCAGCGTCGCGTGGAACATGCCCTCGCCGAGGGGTTCCATGGTCACGACGCGGTCCCCCGACCGGATCTGAACCGTCGTGGCGCCGGGCTGCATGGTGCGCACCACCGAGCCGTCACCGGCCCGGTGGGCGCCGTAGACCGAGTGGGGGTCGTGATGGGTGCCCGAGCGCAGCGCGTCCAGGACGTGCCCGGGGAGGGCGACCGGGGTCGACGACGACGAGGCCGGCCCCGTCGGTCCGTCCGCTACCTGCTCCGGTGTCAGCCAGACCGCATCCGGATCGACGGGCGGTGCTGCCGATGCCCCGGCCGGCGTGGCGGGGCCGTCGGGAGCGGACCGGCCCTTCTCGCTGTGGTGCTTTCCCATGCCGTTGTGCCTCAATCCACGATGTGCGTGCGGTAGGTCAGTTCGACCCTACGTGCTTCGTCGCACGGTGGGACCACCACGACGTGGGCGACCGCCGTCCACGGTTCGAGCCGGACGTAGTTGCTCGGCCCCCAGTGGAACTCGCGGCCGGAGACCTCGTCGTGGACGCTGAACCGGGCGTCGTCGTCGTATCCGAGGGCGGCCATGTCCAGCGTCAGCGTGCCCTCCTGTGCCCCGTGGGGGTCGAGCGAGACCACGGCCAGGACGCAGTCGCCGCTAGCGGGGTCGACCTTGGAGTAGGCGATGATCCGGTCGTTGTCCACCTCGTGGAAGCGCAGGGTGCGCAACTGCTGCAGGGCGGGGTGCTCCCGGCGGATCCGGTTGAGCGTCCGCAGCCAGGGGGCCAGCGACTGGCCGGCGGCCTCGGCCCCGGCGAAGTCCCGCGGCCGGAGTTCGTACTTCTCGGAGTCCAGGTACTCCTCGCTGCCGTCGGCGACCGGCTGCCACTCGTAGAGCTCGAAGCCGGAGTACACGCCCCACGCCGGGGAGAGGGTGGCCGCGAGCACCGACCGGATCGCGAACATCGCCGGGCCGCCGCGCTGCAGCGACTCGTGGAGGATGTCCGGGGTGTTGGTGAACATGTTGGGCCGGGCCTCGTCGACGTGCCCGAGGAGCTGCTCGCAGAACTCCACCAGGTCGGCCTTGGTGGTCTTCCACGTGAAGTAGGTGTAGGACTGCGAGAATCCGCGCCTGGCCAGCCCGAACAGGCGGGCCGGGCGGGTGAACGCCTCCGCCAGGAACAGGACGTCGGGCTCCGTGCGCTTGACCTCGGCGATGAGGCGGGCCCAGAAGTCCGCCGGCTTGGTGTGCGGGTTGTCCACGCGGAAGATCCGCACCCCGAGCGAGGTCCACAGGCGGACCACCCGGAGGACCTCGGCGTAGATGCCCTCGGGGTCCAGGTCGAAGTTGACCGGGTAGATGTCCTGGTACTTCTTGGGCGGGTTCTCGGCGTAGGCGATGTGGCCGTCGGGCAGCACCGTGAACCACTCGGGGTGGGCCGCGGCCCACGGGTGGTCGGGTGCGCACTGCAACGCCAGGTCGAGGGCGATCTCGACGCCGCGCGTGGCCGAGTACGCCACGAGGTCACGGAAGTCCTCGATCGTGCCGAGGGCGGGGTGCACGGCGTCGTGGCCGCCCTCCGCGGAGCCGATCGCCCAGGGGGAGCCGACGTCGCCGGGGTCCGGGGTGAGCGTGTTGTTGCGGCCCTTCCTGTTCACCTCGCCGATGGGGTGGATCGGCGGGAGGTAGGCCACGTCGAACCCGAGGTCGGCGGCGTGGTCGATGTAGCCGCGGGAGGTCGCGAAGGTGCCGTGGACGGGCTCGCCGCGGTCGTTCCACCCGCCGGTCGAGCGGGGGAAGAACTCGTACCAGGAGCTGAACTGCGCCTCGCGGCGGTCCACCCACACCCGGTGGGTCTGCCCCACGGTGACGAGCTCCCGGACCGGGCCGGCGGCCATCGCCGCGGCGACCTCGGGGGACAGCGCCCGCCCGCTCCGGGCGTGCGCGTCGCCGGGACCCCGGAGGGCCGCGGCGGCCTCCGTGAGGAGGGCCGCGCGGTCGGGGGCCCCGGCGGCACCCGCCTGGGCGGCGCCCGCGTCGAGCACGCGGGCCCCCACCTCGAACTCGTTCCCCAGCACCTCGGCGCCCTGGCCGGCGTCCATCTTCTTCACCAGGCCGCTGCGCCAGGTGGCGTAGGGGTCGGACCAGGCCTCGACGCGGAACGACCACATGCCGGGGACATCGGTGTGCAGGAGGGCGTGGACGGTGTCCGCCTCCGCCCCGTGCACCATCGTCGAGCGGGACGACGACCCGCCGGGGCGGCGGACCACCAGGCTCGCGGCCACGGCGTCGTGACCCTCCCTCCACACGGTCGCGGAGATCGGCAGGACCTCACCCACCACGGACTTGGACGGGAACCTCCCGCAGGAGACCAGTGGGCGGACCTCGTCGATGGCCAGACGGTCGTTCACGTCGGTGCTCCTCTCGGCTGGGGATTCCGCGGCGCGGATGCCTCCACCCCCACGACGCTAGCGAAGCGGGGGCGATCGGGGAGCGAGGTCACCGACGGTCCACCTGCACGGGAGGTGGTCCCGGCCACCCGGGTCCCCGATACGGGGTTAGATGGGGGCCGTGACCACCCTGATCGAGACCGACCCCGACCTCGTCCTGGACCTGCGCGACGTTTCGCTCCGGCGGGACGGGCGCACGCTGGTCGGGCCCGTGACCTGGCAGGTCGAGCTGGACGAGCGGTGGGTGGTGCTGGGGCCCAACGGGGCGGGCAAGACCTCGCTGCTCCGGATCGCCTCGGCGCTCGAGTACCCGAGCACGGGGACGGCCGTGATCCTGGGCGAGCAGCTCGGCCGGACCGAGGTCACCGAGCTCCGCAGCAGGGTGGGGCTGTCCTCGGCCGCGGTGGCGGGCAGGATCCCCGGCGACGAGGTGGTGCAGGACCTGGTGGTCTCCGCCGGGTACGCGGTCCTCGGTCGGTGGCGGGAGCGCTACGACCAGGCGGACTTCGACCGCGCCGCGGACACCTTAGAGATGATCGGCGGGGAGCATCTGGCCGAGCGGACCTGGGGGACCCTGTCGGAGGGGGAACGCAAGCGCGTCCTCATCGCCCGGGCGATGATGACCGACCCCGAACTGCTCCTCCTGGACGAGCCCGGCGCGGGCCTGGACCTGGGCGGCCGCGAGGACCTGGTGGCCAGACTCGGGGACATGGCGCTCGATCCGGACGCGCCCGCGACGGTCCTGGTGACCCACCACGTGGAGGAGATCCCGCCGGGGTTCACCCACGCCATGCTGCTCGCGGAGGGCGGGGTGACCGCGCTCGGTCTGATCGACGACGTGATCACCTCGGAGAACCTCAGCCGCGCGTTCTCCCAGTCGATCGTCGTGGACGCGATCGACGGGCGGTACTTCGCCCGGCGCGCGCGCCGGCTCGGCCGCCACCGACGGCCGTGAGCCGCCCCGATCCCGTCACGGTCGTGCCGGCGGCGTCCGTGCCCGTCCGCGAGGCCGCCACGGTCGCGCTCATCCGGGACGCCCGGGTGGGCGGAGGCGTCGAGGTCTTCCTCCAGCACCGCGTGTCCACCATGCAGTTCGCGGCCGGCATGTCGGTGTTCCCGGGTGGCGGGGTGGACCCCCGCGACTACCGCGGGACCCGGCCCTGGCGCGGCCCGGACGCGACCTGGTGGGCGGAGCGGTTCGGCATCCCCGCCGACCGGGCGGCCGCCGCCGTTCGGGGGGTCGCCCGGGAGCTGTTCGAGGAGACCGGAGTCCTGCTGGCCGAGCCCGATCCCGCGGCCGCGGGGGACGGGCGTCCGGTCGATCTCCCGGGCCCGGAGGAGCGGCGGGCCCTGGACGCCGGGGAGGGGGACCTCGACACGCTGCTCTCCGCGCACGGGTTGATCCTGTCCGCGCACCGGCTGCGGCCGTGGGACCGCTGGACCACCCCGCCGGGGCCGCCACGGCGCTACGACACGCTGTTCTTCGTGGCCGCGCTGCCGGAGGGCGCCGAGCCGGACGGCGGCACGAGCGAGGCCCGCGCGGCGGAGTGGATCCGCGCCGACGACGCCGCCCAGGCGGGGATCCTCGGACACCTCGGGATGCTCCGTCCGACCCTGGACGTGCTCGCCGGCCTCGCCACGGCCGTCGACGTGGCCGAACTCCTCGACGCGCCCCGGAGCATCGCCCCGGGCGGCAGATAGGGGACGCCGGTGACGCCGGACGACCTGGACTTCCTCACCACCGACGCCGGGGGCGACCTGCTCGCGCTCGCCGCGGGGCTCGACTGGTCGCGCGCACGGCTGGTGGCGTCGACCGCGGTCGTCCGCGGGGCCGACCCCGCGCACGCGGCCGCGGCGATCGACCTGGTGACCGCCCGCCTCCGGGCCCGCGGCCGCATCCGGGGGGCCGAGCGGATGCTGCTCACCGACGAGGCGGTCCAGCAGGCCACCGCGTGGCCCGTCGCCGCCCTGCGCGCGCGGCGGCTGGCGGGCCGGGACGTCCACGACGTCACCTGCTCGGTGGGTGCGGAGCTGGGCGAGCTCGTCCGGACCGCGGACCGGGTGGTCGGCTCGGATCTCGACCCGGTCCGCGCCCGCATGGCCGCCCGCAACGTGCCCGGTGCGCTGGTGTGCGTGGCGGACGCACTCGCCCCGCCCACCGTGGACGCGGTGCTCGTCGCCGATCCCGCCCGCCGGTCGGGCGGCCGGCGGATCCACGACCCCGAGCAGCTGAGCCCGCCGTTGCCCGCCTTGCTGGCCGCGGCGCGGGGCCGCGACCACGTGATCAAGTGCGCGCCCGGGCTGGACACCTCCGTGCTGGACCACGCCGGGGAGGTCGAGCTGGTCTCGCTCGACGGGTCCGTGCGCGAGGCGTGCCTGTGGTCGCCGGGCCTGTCCGCCGGGGTGGCGCGCCGCGCGACGGTGATCCGCACCGTCCCGGCCGGCGACCCCGGTCCCTGGGGGCCCCCGCGACTCGTCGCGGACGGCGTGGCGGTCCACGTGGAGGAGGTGACGGACGGCGACGACGACGAGGTGGACGCCCACGGGGAGGCGGACAGGTACATCGTCGACCCCGACGGGGCGGTCGTCCGGGCGGGGCTGGTGAGGCACTGGGCCCGCCGCCACGGGCTCCGTCAGCTCGACCCCCGGATCGCCCACCTCACCGGCCCGCGGGTGCCGCGGGGATACACCGGCTTCGAGGTCCTGCAGCGGTGCAGGCTCGACCGCAAGGAGCTGCGCCGGGTGCTGCGTGACCGGGACTGCGGCTCGCTGGAGATCCTGGTGCGGGGCGTCGACTCGGACCCGGACGTGCTCCGCCGGTCGCTGGCCCTGAAGGGCTCACGGCCGCTGGCCCTGGTGGTGACGAGGATCGACAGGTCGGCCGTGGTCTTTGTATGCGGGCCCCGCACGGACGGTCAGGCGAAGACGTAGACCGCACCCACCGCCGTGGTGAGCGCGATCCGGCCGTCGTCATCCACGCTCACACCGGACACCGGGCCCGTGGCGGCGGGGACCGGGATCTCGTGGAGCGTCCGGCCGTCGCCGCCGTCGAGGAGCTGGAGGGCGATGCCCGGCGCGTCACCGGCCCCCGCCGTCCTGACGGCGACCACCACCCTGCCGTCCGCGGTGGCGGCGGGGTTCGTGAGCTGGCGCAGGTCGTCCCGGCGCCAGACCTCGCGGCCGGTTCCGTCCGCCCCGCGCACGGCCACCACGGGCGCCGGGCCAGCGTCCGCGGCGTGGTCGTCGTCGACCCCCCTCCAGACGGTGGAGGTCCGGCCACCGGTGACCAGGGTCCCGTCGGGCAGCAGCGCCGGCGGGGTGTCGGGGCGGTACCCGATCGGCGCGGACCAGCGCGCGGCGCCGTCGGCGGTGGAGTACGAGGTCAGCGTGCCGTCCTCGGCGTGCACGTAGACCTCACCGCGGTCGTCCGACAGGACCACCGGCACGCCGAGCCGGCCCGCCGGGAGCCCGGTCCGCCACAGCACCTCCAGTAGACCGGTGTCGCCGGTGGTCAGCCGCACGGCGACGAGTTCCGGGGCGGGGCGGGTGGGTGGCCACACCGTGAGGTAGGCGGTGCCGCTCGCGGTGTCGACGGCCGCCGGACCGGGGGCGGGGCAGCCGCGCTCGCCGGAGTCGCACCACGGCAGGCCGAATCCGGGGGCGGACGGGGCGAGCTCGCCGGCGACCGGGAGCCTGGGGGAGGCGTCCAGGCCGGTCTGGGTGTTGACCACCCGGGCGATCCCCAGGTGGGAGACGAGCAGCAGGTTCCGGTTGTCCAGGAGCGTCACGGTGGTGGGGATGCCGCGCGTCTCGGCGAACCAGCGGTTCTCCCCCTCCGCCGACACCGCCCCGACCCCGCCGTACATCGGGACGAACACCGAGCCCCGGCCGTCGACGGTGGCGGTGATGCGTGGCCCGTCGGTGGGCATCCGCAGGCACCAGCGCTTCCGCCCGTCCTCGGCGGTCAGGGCCCAGAGGTTGCACCCGCGCTCGGAGACGGTGGCCTGGAAGAACGTGCCGATCCCGTCGGAGCTCGCCACCCCCGTCGCCGGTGCGCCCAGCGGGCGTGACCACACGAGCTCGGGGGAGTCGGCGACGGAGGAGTGTGCGCGCCCGGAGTTCGGGGGACCGCCGGTGACGGACGACCAACTGTCCGCCTGGCCGAGGCGGGCGCCGCCGCTCTCGGTGCTCGAGGCGCACCCGGCGGCGAGGGCGAGGACGACCGAGCCGAGCAGGAGCGCGCGGACGGGCCGAGCCGCGCGGCGCGGGGGAGTCGCCCCCGCCGCCGGCGGCGGTGTCGGTGCCGGTGCCACTCGAGTCCCCTTCGCTACGCGGTCGTCAGGGGAGAGCGTAGTCGGCGGCCGCGCCCCGACCCCGGAGGGCGTCGCTAGGGGGATGTCCGGGGATCGCCGGGCGACCGCCGGCCGGCGCGGTTACGGTGACCGGTATCACCCCCCGACCACGAGAGGCGGTCCACACCGCGATGACAGCCGATTCCGGACTCGACACCGCCCTCACCCCGCTGGGTTTCCTCGAGAGGGCGGCTCGGGTGGCGCCCGACGCGACCGCGGTGGTGGACGGACCCCGCCGGCAGACCTACGCCGAGCTCGCCGACCGCGCCACGCGGCTCGCCGCGCTCCTGCGGGTGCGGGGTGTGGCCCGCGGCGACCGGGTGGGGGTGCTCGCACCGAACTCCGCGGAGGCCCTCCTGGCGCAGTTCGCCGTGCCGCTCGCCGGCGCGGCGGTGGTCGCCCTCAACACCCGTCTCGCCCCGGCGGAGATCGCCTACATCGTCGACCATGCGGGGATCGGGGTGCTGATTGCGGATGCCGAGCTCTTGGCCGGCCTCGGTGACGAGGTGCCGGAGTCGATCAGGCTGATCCTGGTGGCGCCCGACGCGGACGGGACGCAACCGGACCCGGCGCGCTTCGGCCCCCGCGCGGAGGCGCTCGAGGACGAGCTGGCGCTCGCCTCGCCGCAGCCGGTGTCCTGGGCGGTCTCGGACGAGGACGCCGTCATCGCCGTCAACTACACCTCGGGCACCACGGGTCGCCCCAAGGGCGTGATGTACACCCACCGCGGCGCCTACCTCAACGCGCTCGGCGAGATCATCACCCAGGGCCTCGACCACCGCTCGCGCTACCTGTGGACGCTCCCGATGTTCCACTGCAACGGCTGGTGCACGACGTGGGCCCTGACCGGCGCGATGGGAACCCACGTGTGCCTGCGCGCCGTGCGGGGGGACGAGATCTGGAGACTGTTCGACGACGAGGGCGTCAACCGCCTGGCCGGCGCCCCGGCCGTGTTGTCCACGATCGCGGACGACCCGGCGGCCCGGCCGACCGAGGGGATCCGGATGATCACCGCCGGCGCCCCGCCCTCGCCCACGATCCTGCGGCGCTTCGAGGAGCTCGGGATCGACGTCACCCAGGTCTACGGGCTCACCGAGACGTACGGGCCGTTCACGGTCTGCGCGCCGCAGCCGGGCTGGGCGGACCTGGACCCGGACGAGCGCGCGGGGCTCAAGTCCCGGCAGGGGGTGGCCATGATCCACGCGGACACCGTCCGCGTGGTGGAGCGCACCACGCCCGGCGAGACGCACCTGGTCGACGTCCCCGCCGACGGCGTGACGATGGGCGAGGTCGTCATGACCGGCAACGGCGTGATGAAGGGCTACTTCGCCGACCCCGAGGCCACCGCGACGGCGTTCGCCGGCGGCTGGTTCCACTCGGGCGACCTCGGGGTCATGCACCCGGACGGCTACGTCCAGCTGCTCGACCGGGCCAAGGACGTCGTGGTCTCCGGCGGCGAGAACATCTCGACGATCGAGGTCGAGCAGGCGATCGTGTCGCATCCCGACGTGGTGGACTGCGCGGTGGTCTCGATGCCGGACGAGAAGTGGGGAGAGCGGCCGAAGGCCTACGTGGTGGTCAGGCCGGGCTCCGACCTCGACTCCGACGGTGTGATCGCGCACTGCCGCACCAGGATCGCGCGCTACAAGGTGCCGGGCGCGGTGGAGCTCACCGAGGCGCTGCCGCGCACCTCCACCGGGAAGGTGCGCAAGAACGAGCTCCGCGACGCGGCGTGGTCTGGGTGGGAGAAGCGCATCAACTGACAGCCCCGACCCTGCGGCGTCGGGCCGAGTGACGTTATTGTGTCTCGCAGGACCACAATCCGGTGCGCCCGGCCAGTTCGGACCGCACCCAGCCCCGACTCGCAGGAGGTCGACGCAGGCCCATGACGAACATCGTCGTACTGATCAAGCAGGTTCCGGACACCTACTCGGAGCGCAAGCTCTCCGACGGTGACTACACCCTGGACCGTGAGGCCGCGGACGCGGTCCTGGACGAGATCAACGAGAAGGCCGTTGAGCAGGCTCTCCAGATCAAGGAGGCCAACGGCGGCGAGGTGACCGTCCTGTGCGCCGGTCCCGACCGCGCGACCGAGGCCATCCGCAAGGCCCTGTCCATGGGCGCGGACAAGGCGGTCCACCTCAACGACGAGGCGCTCCACGGCTCCGACGTCGTCCAGACCGCGTGGGCCATCGCGAACGTCCTCGGCACCATCGAGGGCACCGAGCTGGTCGTCTGCGGCAACGAGGCCACCGACGGTCGGATGGGCGCCGTCCCCGCCATCATCGCCGAGTACCTCGGCCTGCCGCAGCTCACCCACATGCGCACCCTCGAGATCTCCGGCGACACCGTCAAGGGCGAGCGGGAGACCGACGAGGGGCTGTTCGAGGTCGAGGCCACCCTGCCCTGCGTCGTCTCCGTGGGCGAGAAGATCAACGAGCCGCGCTTCCCGTCCTTCAAGGGGATCATGGCCGCCAAGAAGAAGCCGGTCGAGACCCTGACGCTGGCCGACACCAACGTCGAGGCCGGCCAGGTCGGCAAGGACAACGCCGCCTCCACGGTCACCGCGTCCACCCCCAAGCCGCCGCGCAGCGCCGGCGAGAAGGTGGCCGACGAGGGCGAGGGCGGCAACGACGTCGCCAAGTACCTCGTGGCGCAGAAGCTCATCTGACCCGGGCTCACCCGACCGACTCACACCAGTTTCTTTCAAGGAGAACCCACCATGGCTGAAGTCCTCGTCGCGGTCGAGCACGTCGACGGCGAACTGAAGAAGGTCACCCTCGAGCTCATCACCGCGGCCCGCGCGCTCGGTGAGCCGTCCGCCGTCGTGTTCGGCGAGACCGGCACCGCCGCCGCGCTCACCGACGCGCTCAAGGAGGCCGGCGCGGAGAAGATCTACGTCGCCGAGGGTGACGCGGTCCAGAACTACCTCGTCACCCCGAAGGTCGACGTCCTGGCCGGGCTGGCCGAGCAGGGTGCGGCCGCGGTCGTCCTGGCCGCCACGTTCGAGGGCAAGGAGGTGGCGGGTCGCCTCGCCGCCCGCACCGGCTCCGGGATCCTCGGGGACGTCGTGGAGATCAGGGAGGACGGCTCGGCCGTCCACTCGATCTTCGGTGGGGCGTTCACCGTCGACGCGACCGTCTCCGGTGACACCCCCGTCTACACCCTGCGTCCGGGCGCGGTCGAGGCCGCTCCGTCCGCCGGCGCGGGCGAGGTCGTCGAGGTCCAGGTCCCCGAGCCCGAGAACGCCGCCAGGGTGATCTCGCGCAACCCGATCGTCGGTGGCGACCGCCCCGAGCTGACCGAGGCTTCCGTCGTCGTCTCCGGCGGGCGTGGCGTCGGTTCGGCGGAGAAGTTCGAGGAGGTCGTCGAGCCGCTCGCCGACTCGCTCAAGGCCGCCGTCGGCGCGTCCCGCGCGGCCGTCGACTCGGGCTACTACCCGGGGCAGTTCCAGGTCGGCCAGACCGGCAAGACCGTGTCGCCCCAGCTGTACATCGCCCTCGGCATCTCGGGCGCGATCCAGCACCGCGCCGGAATGCAGACCTCCAAGACGATCGTCGCCGTGAACAAGGACGAGGAGGCCCCGATCTTCGAGATCGCGGACTACGGGATCGTCGGCGACCTGTTCAACGTCGCCCCGCAGCTCACCGAGGCCATCAACGCCCGTAAGTGAGTCCGACACGCCAGTGTCGCCCGGACCCCGGTACCCCTGCGGTGCCGGGGTCCGGCGCATTCGGGCGTATCCTTGCCGACGACATGCTCACGACCCGCACCGCGCACTACCTGGACCACGCCGCGACCACCCCGATGCGTCCGTCGGCCATCGCGGCCTACGCCGAGGCGGCCTCCACCGTCGGCAACGCCTCCTCGCTCCACGGGGCGGGGCGCCGCGCCCGCCGCCGGGTGGAGGAGGCCCGCGAGTCCCTCGCCGCGCACCTGGGGTGCAGGCCCTCGGAGGTCGTGTTCACCTCCGGCGGGACCGAATCCGACAATCTCGCCGTGCTGGGTCAGGCGGCCGCCGCCGGCGGTGGCGTGGTGGCCGTCGGCGCGACGGAGCACCACTCCGTGCTCGACTCGGCGGCCCATCTGGCCACCGACCGCGGCGGCCGGATGGACGTCCGGGTGCTGCCGGTGGACGGACGTGGCGCCGTCACCCCGGGCGCGGTCCGCGAGCTGGTCGACGAGGTCGGTGCGCGTCTGGCGCTGGTCGCGGTGATGCTCGGGAACAACGAGATCGGCACCATCACCGACGTGGCGGGGGTCGCCGCGGTGGCCCGGGCCGCCGGGGCGGCCGTCCACACCGACGCCGTCCAGGCCGTCGGCCACGTGCCGGTGGACTTCCAGACGCTCGGCGCCACCTCGCTGAGCCTGTCCGCCCACAAGTTCGGCGGGCCTCTGGGCGTGGGGGCACTGCTCATCGACCGGGGTGCCGACTGCCTGCCGGTCAGCTTCGGCGGTGGGCAGGAGCGGGATCTGCGATCGGGTTCGGTCGACGTCCCGGGCGTCGTGGCGATGGCCGTGGCCCTCGACGAGGCGGTGCGGGAGATGGAGACCGAGGCTCGTCGACTGACGGGGCTGCGCGAGCGCCTCGTCGAGGGTGTGCGGGCCTCGGTTCCCGGTGTGATCGCCAACGGGGGCGGGGACCGGCTGCCGGGGATCGCCAACCTCACGTTCCCGGGCTGCTCCGGCGAGTCCCTCATCCTCCTGCTCGACGCGGCCGGCGTCGAGTGCTCCACCGGATCCGCGTGCACGGCGGGGGTCGCCGAGCCGAGTCACGTGTTGCTGGCGCTCGGTGCGGACGACTCCGCCGCGCGGAGCAGCCTCCGACTGAGCCTGGGATACACCAGCACCGAGGCCGACGTGGATGCCGCGATCGCCGCGCTGGTCCCCGCCGTCGACCGCGCGCGGATCGCGGGGCTCGGGATGCCGCGGACCGGGGCGGCGGCGTCGTGAGGGTCCTCGCGGCGATGAGCGGGGGGGTGGACTCGGCGGTGGCCGCGGCCCGGGCCGTGGCGGCGGGCCACGAGGTGGTGGGCGTGCACCTCGCGCTGAGCGCGGATCCGGCCACCCTCCGGACGGGCTCACGGGGCTGTTGCTCACGCGAGGACGCCGGCGACGCCCGCCGGGTCGCGGATCTCCTGGGCATCCCCTTCTACGTGTGGGACTTCGCCGAGCGGTTCCGGGCCGACGTCATCGACGACTTCGTGGAGTCCTACGCCCGCGGAGAGACCCCCAACCCGTGCCTGCGGTGCAACGAGCGCATCAAGTTCGAGGCGCTCCTCGACCGCGGGACGGCTCTGGGGTTCGACGCGGTGGCCACCGGGCACTACGCGCGGCTCTCGACAGAGGAGCTGCCCGACGGCTCCCGGCGTCCCGTCCTCCGACGTGCGGTCGATCCCGGCAAGGACCAGTCCTACGTGCTCGGGGTGCTCACCCCCGAGCAGCTCGCCCATTCGATGTTCCCCCTGGGGGACTCGCTCAAGTCCGAGGTCCGGGCGGAGGCCGAGGCGGCGGGTCTCCCCGTGGCGTCCAAGCCCGACAGTCACGACATCTGCTTCATCCCCTCCGGTGACACCCGGGCCTTCCTCGGCGCCCGGATCGGCCTGCGCCCCGGAGCCGTGGTCGACGCCGACACCGGTGACGAACTCGGGCGGCACGAGGGCGTGTACGGGTTCACCATCGGTCAGCGCAAGGGGCTCGGACTCGAGGGGCCCGCCGCCGACGGCCGCCCCCGCTACGTCACCGCGATCGACGCCGACACGGGCACCGTGACGGTCGGAGGGTCGGATCACCTGCTCTCCGCGAGCATGACCGCGTCCTCGCCCTACTGGTTGGTCGACGACGACATCCGCGAGACCCGATGCCAGGTACAGATCCGCGCCCACGGCGAGGCGACCCCGGGCCTCGTCAGGCGCATCGGGGACGGGCCGGACGCGCGGCTCGAGATCGCCCTCGACCAGCCGGTGCGCGGCGTGGCCCCGGGGCAGGCGGCCGTCCTCTACCGGCCGGAGCCCGAGGGCGATCGCGTGCTCGGCAGCGGGACCATCACCGCCGCTGTCCCGATCGCGCACACGCCGTGACCCCGGTGTCCACCGCCCACACCGGCCCCGGTCCCATGCCCGGCACGGATCCCCGTGAGGCCGCGCGCGTCGTGGTGGGGGAGTGCCACGCGATGCCGTTCCTCGCCGAGCTCCCCGACCGCGGCCCGGCCGCCGACCAGACCGGGCGGACCCTCGCGCTGCTCGCCGACCTTCCCGTCGACATCTCCACCCGCGGCTGGCGTCTCGCGACGTCGCCGGGGAGGCTCGCCCGGACGGCGTCCGACCTGCTCGACCGGGACCTGGACGCGCTCGAGGAGGCCGACGAGGTGGCGAGGGATCCCGAGGGCGACCCCGCCCCCGCGGATCGCCGACTGCAGGTCCGGGTGCTCGGCCCGTGGTCCCTCGCCGCTCGGCTCGAGCTCCCCGGCGGCCTGCCGGTTCTCACCGACCGCGGCGCCCGACGGGACCTGGCCGGGTCGCTGGCGGAGGGGGTCGCCGAGGGAGTCGTCCGCCTGGCCGGACGCCTGGGTGCGGGGGCACGGATCCTGCTCGACGAGCCGATGCTCTGGCACGTCGCAGCCGGAACAGTGGCCGGACCGAGCCGTTTCGATCCGATCGCGGCCGTGCCGGAGGACCAGCTCTCCTTGACCCTGTGCCGCTTCGGTGACGCTCTCCGCCGCGCGGGGGTGGCGGACGTGGTGATCCGGGTACCGGCCGGGGTCGAGGGGGAGGCGCCCGCGAGGTGGGCCGTGGTCGCGGAGACCCCGAGGGACGAGACCCCGCTCGACGGGCTCTGCGTGCCCGCCGGCCTGCTCCATTCGGGCCTGTCCCACTCCGCGCTCGACGCCGCGGGCACCGTCCTGAGCGACGGCAGGACGCTCCACCTCGAGGGACTCCCCGGGACGCCCCGTCCCCCTCGGACGAGCGGGGACGTCGAACGGTCCGTGTCCGCGGTCCTCTCCCTGCTCGAGCGGCTCAGCGCGCACCGGTACGCGGGTCTGTCCCAGTTGGTCCTCACCCCGACCGTGGACGACATGACCTCCGGGCGGCTCACCCCGGCCCAGGCTCTGGCCGCGGTGCGGCGCGTGGCGGAGGGCGCGCCCCGCTTGGCCGAGTAGCGGTGATCACCTAGACGGTGGCCACGGGCCACATCGTGTTGACGCCGGAGGGGTCCTTGCCCGTCCGTTCGAGGTAGGCGGCGAAATCGCGTTGCCGCTCCTCGTGCCACCGGGCTTGCTGCGCGTTCACCCGTCGCCAGTCCGCCCCCACCAGGTCGGGAACCTCCCCGAGGAGCTTCCAGGCCAGGCGGGCGGCGGCAACGGCATCCGCCGAGGCGTCGTGCGCGGCGTCCAGCCTCACCCCGTGGTGCGAACACAGGGCGGCGAGGGTGCGCTTGCCCTTCCGGTACGGGTCCGCCGCCCTGTCCACCACATAGGGGTCCACCACGGGCCCGAGCACCTCGAAGGAGGGGTCCCACCGGCGGAGGATGGTGAGGTCGTAGGCCGCGTTGAACACCACCAGTGCCCGGCCCTCCCGCCACCCCGTCCGGATGCCCGCGATGGTCTCCGTCACCACCTCGGCGTGCGGCCGCCCGTGTTCCCTGGCCTGGGCGGTGGTGATCCCGTGCACCGCGGTGGCCCCCTCCGGTATCTCCACCCCCGGATCGGCCATCCAGGTGTGCTCGACCTTGGTGGGGCCGTCGATGGCGACGAGGGCCGAGGTGACGACGTGGGCGGTCCGCGGGTCCGGACCGGTGGTCTCGAGGTCGAACGCGAGCAGTCGGTTCCGGTCGATGGTGACGGGGTTCTGATTCTCCTGGTTCATGGGCTCACCGTAGGCCAGCGCTCCGACACCCCGGGTGCGCGTCGCACTACCCTGTCCTCGTGAGCCAAGCCAGCCAGAGCAACGAGCCCATCGGCACCGGGGACATCCCGCCTGACGCGCGTCAGGCGTGGACCGCGCTCGCGGAGACGGTCCGCGATCACCAGTTCCGCTACTACGTCAAGGACGCACCGGTGGTCTCGGACGCCGAGTTCGACCGACTGTTCGGCGAGCTCGAGGCGCTGGAGGAGGCGCACCCGGGCCTGCGGACCGCGGATTCGCCGACCCAGCTCGTGGGGGGCGGCTTCTCCACGGACTTCGCCCCGGTGGAGCATCTCCAGCGGATGACCAGCCTGGACAACGTGTTCTCCGAGGAGGAGTTGCGTTCCTGGGTGGCCTCCGCGGTCGAGCGGGCCCACGCGTCGGAGAGCGAACTGCGGTTCCTGTGCGAGGTCAAGATCGACGGGGTGGCCCTCGATCTGGTCTACCGCGGCGGGAAGCTGGTCAGCGCCGCGACCCGCGGCGACGGCCGCACCGGCGAGGACGTCACGCTCAACGCGAGGACGATCGAGGACATCCCCGTCACCCTCACCCCCTCGGCAGGCCGGCCCGTGCCCGACCTCCTCGAGGTGAGGGGCGAGGTGTTCTTCCGGCTCGAGGACTTCGCGGAGCTCAACGCCCGCCTGGTGGCCGAGGGCAAGGCGCCGTTCGCCAACCCGCGCAACAGCGCGGCCGGATCACTGCGGCAGAAGAATCCGGCGATCACCGCCCAGCGGCGTCTCGGGATGTACTGCCACGGGCTCGGCGCGGTGGAGGGAACGGGGTTCGACAGTCTCCACGACGTCTATCTCGCGCTGGCGGAGTGGGGCCTTCCGGTCTCGCCCTACACCGAACCCGCCATCGGTGTCGACGAGGTCCTGGAGCGGATGCGCTACTGGGGCGAGCACCGCAACGACCCGGAACACGAGATCGACGGGCTGGTGGTCAAGATCGACGACCTCTCGGTCCAGCGTCGGCTCGGGCAGACCTCGCGCGCCCCCCGGTGGGCGATCGCCTACAAGTACCCACCGGAGGAGGTCATGACCGAACTGCTCGACATCAGGGTCTCGGTGGGCCGCACCGGGCGGGTCACCCCGTTCGCGCACATGGAGCCGGTGACGGTGGCCGGGTCGACGGTCTCGCTGGCGACGCTGCACAACCAGACCGAGGTCAAGCGCAAGGGCGTGCTCATCGGTGACACGGTGGTGATCCGGAAGGCCGGCGACGTCATTCCCGAGGTCCTCGGCCCGGTGGTGGAGCGCCGCGACGGCACCGAGCGCGAGTTCGTCTTTCCCGAACGGTGCCCCGAGTGCGACACGGTCCTGGCCCCGGCCAAGGAGGGCGACGCGGACTGGCGCTGCCCCAATCAACGCTCGTGCCCGGCACAGCTCCGCGAGCGGTTGTTCTACCTCGCCTCACGCAACGCGCTCGACATCGAGGCGCTCGGGTACGAGGGCGCCAGCGACCTGCTGACGAGCGGGGTACTGGACAACGAGGCCGGGCTGTTCGACCTCGGCGAGGCGGAGTTGCTGCGCACCACCCTCTACACCCGGGTGGACAAGGCGACCCGCAGGCAGATCGAGGAGGGTGCCGACGCCGAGCGCACGGTGCTCACCGAGAACGGCCGCAAGCTCCTGGCCAACCTGGCCACCGCCAAGGACCGCCCGCTGTGGCGCGTCCTCGTCGCGCTGTCGATCCGCCACGTCGGGCCCACCGCTGCGCGGGCGTTGGCAACGCGGTTCGGGACGATGGCGGCGATCCGCGCGGCGACCGAGGACGACCTCGCGGAGACCGACGGCGTGGGGGCGATCATCGCCGCGTCGGTGGTCGAGTGGTTCGGCGTGGACTGGCACCGCGAGATCGTCGACCGCTGGGCGGCCGCCGGCGTCGCGATGGCCGACGAGCGCGACGAGTCGATCCCGCGGACCCTGGAGGGCCTGACCATCGTGGCGACGGGCTCCCTCGAGGGATTCACCCGAGACGGCATCAAGGAGGCCATCATCGCCCGCGGGGGCAAGGCCTCCGGCTCGGTGTCCAGGAAGACCGACTACGTGGTGGTGGGGGAGAACCCGGGGTCCAAGGCCGCCAAGGCAGAGGAGCTGGGGCTGACGATCCTCGACGAGGCCGGGTTCGTGTCCCTGCTGGAACACGGTCCGTCACCCTCGGACGAGGACGGGTCCGAGGACGCTCCCGACGAGGGCTGAGGGGTGCGGTCCCGGCGATCCCTGTGCCGAATGCCGGATGCCGGATGCCGGATG
>DIAZ01000057.1:61405-61584 GCA_002415925.1 Dietzia sp. UBA5065
TGCCGAATGCCGAACGACGGGTGCGCTGCGTCTTGGGACCGTTCCCGCAGCGCGAACCGGCGAAATGCGGGCAGACACGCAGCGCAAGCCGCGGGGGCTGGGCCGCGGGGGCTGGGCGGTGGGGGCTGGGCGGTGGGGGCCGCGGGGTGGGGTGGCGGCTCAGCCGGCGTGGAGGGGGC